>NZ_JBEYXZ010000041.1:0-55031 GCF_040645305.1 Streptomyces sp. NPDC046831
GGTGGGGGGGGCCCGCGGGGGGTGGCACGGGGGTTGGGCGTCCGGCCGGCGCGAGCCCGCGCCGGCCGGCTCCACGAGTCCCGGGCCCACGCGACGACGCGTCGCCGCACACCGAGCCGCGGACGCGGCAGTCGTCGCCGTGACCGGTGCTCCCGGCCGGCGCGCCGCACCGCCGCACGATCGCGGCCGGGGTGAACGGGCCGTCACCGCGGTGAAAGGCCCCCGTCACCGCCGAGGCGACCTGCCCGGTCGTGCGGTGGGCCGCGTCGCCCCTGCCGACGGCCGGCCGGCGCGGGCGGCTTGATCCCGTCGTGACGCGCCCGGGCCCCGCCCGCGAGGATGGCCGGGCGCACACCCGCCCCCTGCGCGAGCATGGCGGGGCGCACCCGCCCCCGGAATGGAGTACGCCCATGTCCTCGCCGGCCGCCGAAGAACTCGTCGTCTCGCGGGCCACCCTCGAGGACTGGCCCGTGATCAGCGGTTGGGCGGCGGACGAGGGCTGGAATCCCGGACTGTCCGACGGCCCGGCCTTCTTCGCCCAGGACCCCGAGGGCTTCTTCCTGGGCCGGATCGGTGGCGAGCCCGTCTCGGCGGTCTCCGTGGTCAACTACGGCCCGGCCTTCGCCTTCCTGGGCTGCTACCTGGTCCGCCCGGACATGCGCGGCCGCGGCCACGGACTCGCGACCTGGAAGACCGCCCTGGGCCACGCGGGACACCGCACCATCGGCCTCGACGGCGTCGTGGCCCAGCAGGGCAACTACCGCCGGTCCGGCTTCGAACTCGCCCACCGCACCGTACGGTTCACCGGCCCGGCGCCCGCCGCCGGAGCCGCGCCGGGCGTCCGTCCGGTCCGGCCTGAGGATCGGGACGCCGTCGCCGCCTACGACGCCGCCTGCTTCCCGGCCGACCGTCCCCGGTTCCTGGCCCACTGGCTGACCGCACCGGGACACCACGCCGTCGTACGCCGGGCCGGGCCGCGGATCGCGGGTTACGCCGTCATCCGCCCCGCCCGTGACGGCGCGCGGATCGGCCCGCTGTTCGCCGACACCGCCGAGGACGCCCGTGCCCTCTTCTCCGCGCTGACCGCCCGTGCCGGGGGACGCGACGTCGCCATCGACGTGCCCGAGACCAATGCGGAGGGCATCGCCCTGGCCGAGGAGGCCGGCCTCACACCGTCCTTCGAGACGGCCCGCATGTACACGGGACCGGTGCGGCGTCACGCACGGGAACGGGTCTTCGGGGTGACGACCCTCGAACTCGGTTAGCCGAGACGTACGCCCCGGGACCGGCGGGCGTGACGCACCGAAGCGTGGCTCGGCACGGAACCGTGTCCGCGGGGGCGGCCCCTGCGAACCCGGGCAGGGGCGCACCCCGTCCCGCGGGCGCCCGCCCCGTAATTGTGTTGCGCCCCGGCCGCGCCCTGCGCTGGAGTGACCGCATGGATCACGCCGCGGTGCTCGCCCTCCACGACCGGGACCTGCGCGAAGAAGCCAGGCCGGACGGCCCGGGCGTCCGGGTGGAGCGGGCGGGGCGCGTGGTGCGCCAGGTCGGCTCCGCCGACGACTGGAACGGCGTGCTCTGGTCGGACCTCGACGCCGCCGGGGCGAACGCCGCGATCGCCGAGCAGATCGCTTACTTCGGCGGGCTCGGCCTCTCCTTCGAGTGGAAGCTCTACGGCCACGACCGGCCCGTGGACCTCGGACGGCGGCTCGAGGACGCGGGATTCGTCCCCGCGCCCGAGGAGACGCTCATGATCGCCGAGGCGGGGCAGTTGGTCCTCGACGCCGAACCGCCCGGGGGCGTCCGGTTCCTCACCGTCACCGACAGGGCCGGCGTCGACCTCTGGGTCGACGTGCACGAGAAGGCGTTCGGCGTGGACGGCTCCCCTCTGCGGCACCGGCTGCTCACCCACCTCGCCTCCGATCCTGACACCCTCGTCGCCGTCGTCGCCCTCGCCGGCGACGTCCCGGTGAGCGCGGCCCGCATGGAAATGGTGCCCGGGACGGGCTTCGCCGGTCTGTGGGGCGGCGGTACCGTCGAGGGCTGGCGGGGCCGCGGCATCTACCGGGCCCTGGTCGCCCACCGTGCCCGCCTCGCCGCCGAGCGCGGCTACGGCTACCTCCAGGTCGACGCCTCCTCCCTCAGCCGCCCCGTCCTCGAACGCCTCGGCTTCACCCCACTCACCACGACGACGCCGTACCTGTACGAGATCTAGGGTGCGTATCGAGTCGTGATCGAACTGCCCTGCCGCAGAAGTCGGTGGCGGCCGCCTGCGGCGACTCGGGTGAGATCATCCGTCCATGAGCAGCGATCTGGAAGTCAGTGCTCTGGCGATCAATGTCGCGATCCCGCAGGCGCTCCGCTGGACGGACACTCGACGCGGTGAAGCGTTCACGCTGACCACACTCAACGTCCGGCTCCTGCCCGACGGTCACCTCGCCGTGAAGGCCTATGGCAGGCCAGTCGGTGGCGGCCGGGGCGCATACGTCTCGTTTCCTGTCCCCGATAGGCCCGAACTGGCGGCCCTGGTCTCCGACGCTGCCAGCCGTGCCGGGGCGTTGTGGGCCGCCCATCGCGGACTCGGCTGATCTTGGGGCCCCTATTGAGCCGTGATCAATCCGCGGGAAGCGCGGCGGCGGGGCCCTGACCGTTAGATCTTCTTGCGTGACGCGAGCGCAACTGACGGACCAGAAACGGGAGTTCACCGATCCGTACCTGCCGGCCGGAGAGTACGGCCCGCACCCAGAGCGGCGGGACAGCAGTTCGAGGGCGTGATCCGGCGGTCAGGGTTCATGATCTTGCCAATGTCCGGGCGGACGCCGACGGGTCCTTGGTGGTTCCGCGAGGCGCATACGTGGTGCCGCGTCGGTGGTGAGGCGAACGGCCGGAGGGCCGACAGCGCCGTCCTCGCAGGCGGCTGACGATGCTGTCCCTCTCGGGCCGGTGGCCTCCGGCCGGGTGCTTCGGCGAATCCCGGGCGCGTACCGGGTGGCGTAACCCTCCGCCCAGGGGGCGACACCCGACTGGGGGCCGAACGCCTCCGTGCGGGCGGGGCCGCGGCTCGGATGGGTCAACTGCGGACGCGCCCGCTGATCCCCGAGGCCAGCATGGGCAGCATGACAGAACCTGGCGAGCGGCGGCGCCGTACGGCCGCCACCCCCACGCGCAGGCGTCCGGTGCGCGGTGCGCAGGACGCCGCCCAGTGCGCCGCGGACGGCCTGGCCCAACTCGTCCGGCACCGCCAAGAAGGCGTTTCCGCGGTGTCCAGGAGCGAGGACGACGGCTGGATCGTCAACGTCGACGTGCTGGAACTCGCGCGCATCCCCGACACCACCAGCCTGCTCGCCACCTACGAGGTCGAGGTCGACTCGGCGGGTGAGCTGCTGCAGTACCGCCGGATAGCCCGCTACCGGCGCGGTGCCCAGGATCAGTGACCCGCCCGCCGGTCCGCCTCCGGAAGGACACGCTGCATGATCACCTATGACGACGAGGTCATCTGCACCCCGCGCGCCGGGACCCTCTACGACGTCCTCGAGCTCATCCTCGATCGCGGCATGGTGATCGACGTCTTCGCGCGCGTCTCACTGGTCGGCATCGAGATCCTCAAGGTGGACGCGCGGATCGTGGTCGCCAGCGTCGACACCTACCTGCGCTTCGCCGAGGCCTGCAACCGCCTCGACCTGGAACGCGACGTGCGCTCCAAGACCGTGCCGGAACTCTTCGGCGGCTCGGCCACCCGGTCGGTGGCCAAGGCGGGCGCCAAGCGCACGGCCCGCTCGCTGACCGCGAAGGTGCGGGACTTCCTCAGCCCGGAGGAGGAGGCGGAGGAGGACACCGAGGAGGAGGACGGGGAGGAGGAGCCCGTCCGCAGCCGGCGCGAGCCGGAGCGGGAGCCGCCGCGCCGCCGCCCCGCGGAGGAACGCAGCCGTCCCGCCGGTGCCCGCCCCGGTGAACACGGCCCACACGGCGCACACGGCGCACCAGCAGAACACGGCGAGCACGGAGAAGAGGACCGCCCGCGTCCACGCAAACGCCGCTCCGCCGGAGAGGAATGACCGTGACGGCCACCGCCACCACCCCACCCCAGACCCTGTACGTCTACGGCATCGCTCCCGCCGGCGTCCGGCCCCCGCGCACCCCCGGGGTGGGCGGCGCCCCCGTCCGGCTGCTGACCGAGTCGGGGCTGTCCGCCGCGGTCTCCGACGCGCCCGAGCGGCTCCGCGCACGGCGCCGCGACCTTACGGCTCACCAGGCGGTGCTCGACGAACTCGCGGCGCAGGGTCCCGTCCTCCCCATGCGGTTCGCGGTCGTGAGCCCGGACCCGGCCGGACTGCGGGAACAGCTGCGCGCCGACGGCCGCCGTCTGGCGGCGCAACTCGACACGGTCCGGGGCTGCGTGGAGATGAACGTGAAGGGCACGACCGTGCCCGGCTGCTTCGCCGACCTCGTGCGCCGCGACGACAAGCTGCTCGTCCTGGCCCGCCGGACCCGTCGCCGGCCCGACTACGAGGCCAACGTGCGGCTGGGCGAGGCACTCGCCCGGGGCGTCCGGCGCGAGGCGCAGCGCGCGGCACAGGCGGTCCTGGCCCGCCTGACCCCGCTGGCCGTGCGCGTCGTGCAGGGACCGCTCGACGACGAGCGGGTGCTGAGCGCGTCGTTCCTGGTGCGTGCCCCCGACGAGGACCGGTTCCGGCAGGCGGTCGCCGACCAGGCCCGCGCCCTGGGGGACCGGCTGGCGCTCAGCCTGACCGGGCCGCTGCCCTGCTACAGCTTTGTCGAGACGCGTCCCGTCGCCCGGGCCGGGCGGTGACGGGCCGTGGGTCTCGTGAGCGGACTCCTGCTGCTGCCCCTCGCCCCGCTGCGCGGCACGCTCTGGGTCGCCGACCATCTGGTCCAGGAGGCCGAGCGCCAGACGTGCGACCCGGCGGTGGTGCAGGCCCGCCTGACCGCGCTGAACCGGGCCCTGGACGAGGGCGCCATCGACGAAGTGACCTTCGAGCGGGAGGAGGAGCGGCTGCTCGACCTCCTCGACGACCCCGTCCGCCGGCTGGGCCGCCCGTCGGCGGCCGCGGGCACACCGAAGGGGAGGTACGTATGAGCGACCGCAGGACGGCCCCGGCGGCATTCGCGGCCGTCGGCTGCCTCCGGCGCCTGCGCGGGGCACCGAAGGCGGAGCCGGCTCTTCCCGGCGGCTTCCGTCCCGCCGGACGGCGTCCCGGTGCCCCGCCGCGACGGCCCCCGGCCGGGAGGCCCGGCGGACCGCGGACCTTCCGGCTGCCCGAGCCGCCCAAGCTGCCCGAGCTATCCGAGTCGTCCGAGCTGCCCAAGCTGTCCGGGCTGCCCAAGCTGTTCGAGCTGTCCCAGCCGTCCGGGGGTGGCGGATGACGGACGTCGCCCCCTGGGACGAGACGGCGGTCCCCCCGTCCTACGGACCGGCCGACGGCAGTCTCGCCGACCTCCTCGAACGAGTCCTCGACAAGGGCATCGTGATCGCGGGGGACATCAAGATCGACCTGCTCGACATCGAGCTGCTCACCATCCGTCTGCGTCTGTTCATCGCCTCGGTGGACACCGCCCGGAAGGCGGGCATCGACTGGTGGGAGACGGACCCCGCCCTGTCCTCGCGGGCCGCCAGGGAAGCCCTGGCGGAGGAGAACGCCCAGCTGCGCGCGCAGCTCGACAGTCTGCGGCACGCCGTCACCGACGCCCTGGACGAGACGGAGGACGCCGGCCGCGGAAGCGAGGCCGGGGACGCGGCGCCGGAGCGGGTCCGGTGAACGCGACCCCGGCGGTGCGGCCCCCTCGCGGCGGCCCGGACACGGCGCTGCCCCCCACGCTCACCTACGCGTTCGCGGTGACCCGCACTCCGCCGCCCGCCGGCGTGCTCGCCGCGACCGCCGGCCACGACGGCGGCGGACCGCTGCGTGTCCTGCGCGCGGGAGCCGTGTGGGTGGTCGTCCAGGACGTGCCCGCGCCCGCCTTCGACGAGACCGCGCTCGCGGCCCGGCTCAACCGGCCGGACGAGCTGGAACGCTGTGTCCGCGCGCACCACCGCGGCGTCGGGACGGCCGCGCGGCGGGGAGCCGTCGTCCCGCTGCCGATGGCGACCCTGTATCGCGGCGACGCCAACGCGGTCGAGGCCGTCACCGCCCGGGAAACGGCGCTGTGCGCCCTGCTCGACCGGCTCCGGGACCGCACCGAGTGGGCGGTGAAGGTGCACGCCGCCGAACCCGGCACGGCCTCGCCGGACGCGCCCGGCACCGGGCACGGCGGCGAAGGGGGCGGACGGGCCTACCTCAGCCGGGTCAGCGCCCGCCGCCGCACCCGCCAGGAGGCACAGGAGCGGGCACGGGCCGAGGCGGCCGCCGCCGACCGGGAACTGCGCCGGTACGCCGTCGCCGCGACGAGGCACCGGCCGCAGAGCGAGCAGCTGACGGGCCGGGGCACTCCGCAGCTGCTCAACGCCGCCTATCTGGTCGACGAGGGGGAGCGGGCCGGCTTCATCGGGGCGCTGGACCGGCTCACCGCGGGCCGCGGCCTCGCCCACGTGCGGATCGTCGCCTCGGGACCCTGGATCCCGTACTCCTTCGCCCGGCCGGACGAGGAGTGGAACGACGTCGGAGGGGAGGTCCGCGCATGACCGCACCGGTCCTTCGCGAGCCCGATGGCACGGGGGTGCCGTGGGACGGGCCGCAGCCCTACGCGCCGGCCGGGGTGCCCCTGGTCGACCTGCTCGACCGGGTGCTGGCGACCGGGGTCGTGATCAGCGGCGATCTGGTCCTGGCCGTCGCCGACGTGCCGTTGGTGCGGATCTCCCTGCACGCCCTGCTGGCGTCGGTCAGCGACCGGGTCCCGGCGCCCTGGGCGGACAGTGGGCCGCTGTGACCGGACCGCGCCCCCACACCCTGGACCTGGACCCGGAAGAGGTCGTCGACGACCTGGCCGCGCTGGTGCTGACCGTCGTGGAGCTGCTGCGCCAGCTGATGGAGCGGCAGGCGGTGCGCCGTTTCGACGAGGGGACGCTCACCGCCGAGCAGGAGGACCGTCTCGGCACCGCCCTCATGCTGCTCGACCGGCGGATGGACGAGCTGTGTGCGCAGCACGGGTTGCGCCGCAGCGACCTGAACCTCGACCTCGGTCCGCTCGGCCCCCTCCTGGCCGACCCGGGGCCCTGAGGGCCTGTCCGGTACGGCGGGCACGGTTTCGGCGGCTCGGCGCGGCCGGTCGCCGGCCTGCCTGCTCGCCGCCCGGGCCTGAGTGGTCTTTGGGGCGTCTGGTCTGCCGCGCGGCGCGCTTCTGCGGCGGCCGCGCAGGACGACGCATCGGTGCTGCATCGAATATGAGTGCGGGATGAGCTCGTCCGTGCGACGGCGCGTGCGGTGACGCCGGGACGCCGGCCCGGTTCAGGCCGCGGCACCCGTCGCCGGGTCTGCCCGAAGGCGGCGGCGGAGCTGGTGCAGGCCCCGGCGCGCGTGGCTCTTGACCGTGCCCAGCGGCCAGCCCGTGCGCTCCGCGATCTGCGTCTGGGTCAGGTCCTCATAGAAGGCCAGGCGCAGCACCCGCTGCTGGGCGGCGGGGAGCTGCTCGAGCTCGTGCCGGACGAGCACCCGGTCCAGGGCGGCCTCGGGGCGCCCGGCGGAGGGATCGCGCAGTCCGAGGGCCGATCCGGCGGCCGCGACCAGTTCGCCCCGCCGGGTCCGCGCGGACAGCGCGTCGGCGATCTTGCGCCGGGTGATCCCGACGATCCATCCGGCGAGCGGCCCGCGTTCGGGGCGATAGCCGTGGCGGCCGCGCCACACCCCCAGGAACACCTGCTGGGTGACGTCCTCCGCCTCCCTGGCGTCGCCCAGCGAGCGCCAGGCCAGCGTGTGCACCAGGGCGGACCAGCGGTGGTAGGCGGCGGCGAGGCATGCGTCGTCGCCCGCGACCAGGCCCCGCGCGAGTTCTTCGTCGCCCGGCGGCTCCTCGGCCGGCACCCATCGGGGGGCTTGGTCGTCGCGGACCGGCCGCAGGGATTCGGCGGTGTGTGACCGGCCACCGGACTGGGACGGGACGCCGGCTGTGGACGGAAGGCCGGTGGTGCACGGGAGGTCCGTGGTGGGGGGTAGGTCGGTGGTGGATGCGAGGTCCGTGGTGGGGGGCAGGCCGGTGGTGCACGGGAGCTCCGTGGTCGAGTGCAGGCCGGTGGTGAATGGGAGGTCGGTGGCGGGCGGGAGGTCGGTGGTTGTCGTGGACGGAAGGTCGGTCGCGGT
This sequence comes from Streptomyces sp. NPDC046831, assembly GCF_040645305.1. NCBI lineage: Bacteria > Bacillati > Actinomycetota > Actinomycetes > Kitasatosporales > Streptomycetaceae > Streptomyces > Streptomyces sp. NPDC046831. Next base: position 8,253 of record NZ_JBEYXZ010000041.1, read on the forward strand.
GGCGGTCGGACATGGGGTCATGACGGCGGCTCCTCGCGTCGGGGCGGATCCGCCCCGGCCGCCGGGGGTCCGGCGAACCCCGCCGGTCAGGCGGTGGAGAGCGGTCTCCGGGGCGCGCCCCAGTGACTTCATGCTCCGAGCCGCCGAACCGGTGCGCCAAGTCGCATCGCTTGTGCGTCGTATAGTCGGCGTATGACGGAAACCGATGCGGCGGTGGACGCGCCGGAGGGCCGGCCCGCGCCGGTCCCACCGCCGGCCGGGACCGGTCTGACGACCGGCGCTCTGGCCCGCAGGCTCGGCGTGTCGCCGACCACGCTGCGTTCCTGGGACCGCCGCTACGGCATAGGGCCCGCGGTGCGCGGTGACGGGCGCCACCGCCGCTGGTCGCCGCGGGACGTGGCGATGCTGGAGACGATGTGCCGCCTGACGTCCGCCGGTGTGCCGCCCGCCGAAGCGGCCCGCGCCGCGCAGCGGGGCGCCGTCGGTGAGAGCGCGGCTTCCGAACGCGTCGCCGATCGGCGCGTGGTGCGGGAGGACACGGGGGGCGGGCCCGTTGTCCCGCCGACGGCCTCCGCGCCGTCCGCGGGCGGCAGCGGCTCCGCCCGGCCCGCGTCGAAGCCGCCGGCGCGTGAGCCTGAGGCCGGGCTGGAGCCGTCCGCCCGTCGGCCGTCGCGTGCGGCCGGCACGCTGCCGCTGGGCGACGTACGGCAGGAGTGCCGGGGTCTGGCCCGCGCGGCGGTGCGACTGGACGCTCCCGCCGTCGAGGAGCGACTCACCGCGGCCGTGGAGGAGTACGGCCTCACCGTCGCCTGGCAGGAGGTGATGGTGCCGACCCTGCACGCCGTGGGACGCAAGTGGGCCTCGTCCGGGGACCGTTACGTCGAGGTGGAGCACCTGCTGTCCTGGCACGTCTCCACCGCACTGCGCCGGTTCACCCGGCCCGTCGTCGCTCCCGGCGACCCGTCCGCCCCGGGGCCCGTGCTGCTGGCCTGCGTCCCCGGGGAACAGCACACCCTCCCGCTGGAGGCCCTGAACGCCGGGCTCGGCGAGGCGCGGGTGCCCACGCGCATGTTCGGCGCGGCCGTGCCCGCTGAGGCGCTGGCGGCCGCGGTGCAGCGCATGGGGCCGTCGGCCGTGGTCCTGTGGGCGCAGGCACGCTCCACCGCCAGCCTGCCGCTGGCCCGGCACGTCGCCGCCACGCAGTGGGGGGTCAAGGGCGCACGACGGCAGCCGCTGGTCCTGCTCGGCGGACCCGGGTGGGCCGGGCGGCCGGCTCGGGGCATGCCCCGGCCCAGCGGCCTGCGCGAGGCGCTCGACACGCTCTGCGGTCTGTACCGGGCAGGAGTGACCGGCGAACGGCGGTGAGGCGTACGGCGCCCCGTCGTGGGTGGGTCGGGGCCGCGCCGGGGGGTGTCCGTCCTCGGACCGGCGCGGGCGCTGTCGGTCACCGGCGCACCGGGGGCGACGCGCCGGCCGCTGCGGGCGGACACCCCCCGACACGGCCCCTTCCGCGCGTGGGCGGCCGCGGATGCGGTCGGAGCGGATGCCCTGCGTGGCCGTCTGCCGTCCGGGGCGATTGCCCGCGCGCTTCTGGGGCGGCAGGCGAACGGCGCTCGGACCCGCCAACGCTGCTGGGGCACGTGACGGCGCAGAGGCACGCCGACGCTGGGGGCATGGGGGCATGGGGGCATGGGGGCATGGGGGCATGGGGGCATGTGGGCGTGTGGACGGCGCTGGAGCGCGCCAACGCTGGCGGGGCACGTGGACGCGCCCGCGACGGTCCGACGGTCGGCAGGTACGCCCGCCGGAGTCCTCCGGTGGGCAGCGTAGTCCGGCGTCCCACTCCGTCGGCGCATCCGGGCAGCCGTCGGGAGGGGAAGGAATGAGCGGGGCGTGCGGCACCGCAGCCCGCCCGTGAGAGCAGTCCGAGGGGCGCGCCGGACGGCGCGGCCGCTTCCGCTGACCGGCGCACGGCCCGCACCGAACCGGGGTCCGGACGTGCGTGCCGCGCCGGCCCGACCCGCGAAAGGGTGGTCACGTGCCCGCGACCCCGTCCCCCACGGACGTCCTGGTGATCGGCGCGGGTGTCGCCGGACTCGCCTGTGCCCGGGATCTGCTCGGGGCCGGACTGGACGTACGCGTCCTGGAGGCCTCCGACGGGGTCGGTGGCCGAATGCGCTCCGACCGCGTCGACGGGTTCGTCGTCGACCGGGGCTTCCAGGTCTTCAACACCTCGTACCCGCAGGTCCGGCGGCGTCTGGCGCTGCGGGACCTGCGCCTGCGGCCGTTCACTCCGGGCGCACTGATCCACACCGGCCGCGGTTGGCTTCTCTTCACCGATCCGACCCGCTCCGCGCGCACCCTGCCCGACCTCCTGTCCGGCCGCCTCGCCGGGCCGGGTGACCTGGCGGCCCTGGCGCTGATGTCGGGCCGGGACGTGCTGGCCCCGGCGGCGTGGGTGAAGCGGTCGGAGGACCGCACCACACGGACCGCGCTCGCGGCGGCCGGCTTCTCCGACGCCTTCGTCGAGCGCTTCTTCCGGCCGTTCCTGTCGGGCATCTTCCTGGAGGACCGGCTGGAGACCTCCAGCCGGTTCTTCCACCTCGTGTGGCGCAGCATGCTCCGCGGCACCCTCTGCCTGCCCGCGGACGGCATGGGGGCGGTGCCGCGCGCGCTGGCCGCCGCCCTGCCCGCCGACGCGGTGCGTCTTGAGACGCCGGTCGAACGGCTCACCGACGACGGCGTGGAGACGGCCGCCGGTGACGCTTTGCCCGCCCGGGCCGTGGTGGTGGCCACCGGATCCGGCGCCGCCACCGCTCTGCTGCCCGGCCTGGACGTCCCGCCGAGCCGGGTGGTGACGACGTACTACCACGTCGCCCCCCGGTCGCCACTGCCCGAGCCGACCCTGCTGATCGACGAGCGGCGGCGGGTGCTGAACACCTGCGTCCTCAGCGAGGTCGTGCCCGGCTACGCACCGGCCGGTTCCGCCCTCGTCGCCACCTCGGTGCTCGGCGCGGACGCCGGAGGCCGCGAGGACGCGGTGCGCCGGGCACTGTCGGAGCTGTACGGCGCGGACACCGGCGACTGGGACCTGCTGACGGTCCGTACGATCACCGAGGCGCTGCCCGCGATGCCGCCGCCGCAGTCGCTGCTGCGCACCTCCCGCGTGGCACCCGGCCGCTACGTGTGCGGGGACCACCGGGCCACCGGCTCGGTGCAGGGGGCCATGGCCTCCGGCGCGCGGGCGGCCCGGGAGGTGCTGCGCGACCTCGCGCGGTGATCGGTCTCAGTCGCGGGCGCGGGCCCGCCTGAAGCGGGCCAGCCCGTCGGAGAGGGTCACGATCGGATCCGGGTAGTCGAGCGCGGCCCGCTCCGCGCCCTGGATCTTCCACGGCTCGTGCACCAGGGGGCCGTCGATCCCGGCGAGTTCGGGCACCCAGCGCCGTACGTAGCCGCCGTCCGGGTCGTACCGCTTGGCCTGCGCCAGCGGGTTGAGCACCCGGTTGGGCCGGCTGTCGGTGCCCGTGCCCGCCACCCACTGCCAGTTGAGCTGGTTGTTGGCGAGGTCGCCGTCCACCAGGAGGTCCAGGAAGTGGCGGGCGCCGACGCGCCAGTCGACGTAGAGGGTCTTGGTGAGGAAGCTCGCCGTCAGCAGGCGGCCGCGGTTGTGCATCCAGCCCTCGTGGCGCAGCTGGCGCATCGCCGCGTCCACCACCGGATAGCCGGTACGGCCCTCGCGCCACGCCTCGACGTCCGCCCGGGCGACGCGCGCGGACCGCCAGCGGTCGTGCTTCGTGCGGTAGTCGGCGGAGGCGGCCTGCGGGCGGGCGGCCAGGAGCTGCCGGTGGAAGTCCCGCCACGCCAGCTGCCGGACGAAGGCGTCCGCGCCCGGGCCGCCCGTCCTGCGTGCCCGGTGGACCAGTTCGACGGGGGAGAGGGTGCCGAAGTGCAGGTGCGCGGAGAGGCGGGAGGTGCCGTCCTGGGCCAGGTCGTCGTGGCGGTCCTCGTACGCGGCCACGCCGCCGCGCAGCCAGGCCGCGGCCCGCCTGCGGCCCTCCGCCTCGCCGCCCGCGGCCAGGTCCTCGGACACTCCCGCCGGACCGGAGCGCGAGGGCAGGCTCTCGGAACCGATCCCGTCGGGGACCCGCACCCTGCGGGGCGCGCCGACGGCGTCGCGCAGCCGCGCCGCCGACCACTGCCGGAAGTACGGCGTGAAGACGGCGAAGTGGTCCGAGGAGGCCGGCGCCACCGCCCCGGGCGCCAGGGCCGTGGTCACCGTGTCGTGGACGTGCAGGCGCCGCCCGTCCGCCTCCAGGGCGCGCCGCAGCCGCTCCTCGCGGCGGTGGGCGTAGCCGCTGACGTCGGCCGCCATGTGCACCTCGTCGGCGTCCGCCTCGGCGACCACCCTGCACACCTCCTCGACGACGTCACCGGAGCGCAGGATGAGCCGCCCGCCGCGTTCGCGCAGGCCCGCGTCCAGGTCCCGCAGGCAGTCGGCGAGGAACGCCAGCCGGTTGGGCACGGCGAACCCGGCCCGGTCCACTCCCCGGTCGCGCACGAACAGGGGCACCACCTCGCGTCCGCCCTCCATCGCGGCCCACAGCGGCGGATGGTCGTGCAGACGCAGGTCGGAGGTGAACAGGACGACCGAGACGTTCATGACGCGGCTCCGGGGACAAGACGGTTGGACGGTCAGCTGTTTCCGGCCCGGCTCGCACGGCGGATGCGCGGTGTCAGCGGGCGGGCTCCCGTTCCCTCGTGCGGGTGAGCGGCGCCCTGGCGGCCGCCCGCGCGATGTTGCGGGCCATGCCGCCGAACACGACGGCGTGGAACGGCGACACGGCCCACCAGTAGGTGTGGCCGAGGAGGCCGTGCGGGTGGAACAGGGCGCGCTGGCGGTAGCGCGTACGGCCGCCGTCGTGCGGCGTCGCGCTGCCGGTCCCGTCGTGCTCCACGCACAGCTCCAGCCAGGCCAGGCCCGGCAGGCGCATCTCGGCGCGCAGCCGCAGCAGACGGCCCGGCTCGATCTCCTCGACCCGCCAGAAGTCCAGCGAGTCGCCGACCAGCAGCCGCTGCGCGTCGCGCCGTCCCCGGCGCAGACCCACTCCGCCCACCAGCCGGTCCAGCAGGCCGCGCAGCGACCAGGCGAGTGGGAAGGAGTACCAGCCGTTCTCGCCGCCGATGCCCTCGATGACCTGCCACAGGGCCTCGGGCGGGGCGTCGACCGCCTTTTCGCGCTCGTCCGTGTAGAGGCTGCCGCCCGCCCAGTCGGGGTCGGTGGGCAGGGGATCGCTGGGGGCCCCGGGCACCGAGGCGGACGACCAGCGGGTCGTGACCCGGGCGTCACGGACGCGTTGCAGGGCCAGCCGCACCGACTCGTCAAAGCCCAGCGGGTGCCCCGGGGGGTGGGGCACGTACCGGGCGATGTCGTGCTCGCGGCACACCACCTCGTGCCGCAGCGACTCGGTGAGCGGGCGGGCGATGGACGCGGGCACCGGCGTGACGAGGCCCACCCAGTGACTGGACAGCCCCGGCGTGAGCACGGGGACGGGGAGGATGACCCGGCGCGGCAGGCCCGCCACCGCCGCGTAGCGGACCATCATGTCCCGGTACGTCAGCACCTCCGGCCCGCCGATGTCGAACGTCCGGTTCACCTCGGACGGCATACGGGCGCTGCCGACCAGCAGGCGCAGCACGTCGCGCACGGCGATCGGCTGGATGCGGGTGCGCACCCAGCTCGGGGTGACCATCACGGGCAGGCGCTCGGTGAGGTAGCGCAGCATCTCGAAGGAGGCGGAGCCGGACCCGATGATGACCGCCGCGCGCAGGACGGTGGCCGGCACTCCGCAGCCCAGCAGGATGCGGCCGACCTCGGCCCGGGACCGCAGGTGCGGCGACAGGTCCCGCTCCGGCACGCCCTCGGGGGTCAGTCCGCCGAGGTAGACGATGCGCCGCACCCCCGCCGCCCGGGCCTGCTCGCCGAAGATCCGGGCGGCCCTGCGGTCGGTCTCCTCGAAGTCCTTGCCGGTGCCGAGGGCGTGCACCAGGTAGTACGCGACGTCGACGTCCCGCATCGCCCCGGCGACCGACACGGCGTCGGTGACGTCGCCGCGCACCACCTCCACGTCGCGCTGCCAGGTCTGGTCGCGCAGTCTGCCCGGCGAGCGGGCCAGGCAGCGCACCCGGTGGCCCGCGTCGAGCAGCTCCGGGACCAGCCGGCCGCCGATGTACCCCGTGGCGCCCGTGACCAGGCAGCGCAGTCCGTCCCGCGCCTCCGGCCGCGCGGCGTCCTCCCGTGCGTTCACCGTCCGTCGCCCTCGATCCCTGGGGTTGCCGTCGTCTCCTGTGCTCCTTCCATGCTCGCGCCGTCCGCGGATGCGGCCAGCCGGGCGAGCCGCGCGGGGGCCTTCGGACGTCCAGGCGCCGGCCGCCATCCTCGACGCCGGCGAGCCGATGACTCCGGCCGGCTGCGCGTCCACCTGATGGTGCCCGCCCTGGTGCGCGACATCGGCGCCGTGTCCTGTGGCCGGGGCGCCTGAGCAGGCACCGCGAAGCGGAACGCGCCGGGCGCTGAGGCACCCGGTCCGCCGTGCCGTCGACGCGGCACGGCGGACCGGACCCGCACGGGTTTTCGCGCCCGGTGACATGTTCGGCCCGGCAGGGGGCAGGCGAATTGCACGCAACGCGTGGTCCGCTCACGTCGATGGTCGATTACGGAGGTGTCTGCCGGTATGGACGCGAAGGTGTTGGAGAGTTTTCCCGCGGGGGCGCCGCGCGGATCGTGGCCGGCCGAGGAGTACGCGGCGCAGCGCAGGGCCGAGGGTCAGCAGGCCACCGTGGTCATGGACATCAAGGACGACGCCTTCCTCGTCGTGGTGCCCACGGCCGACAGCGACTGACCGGACCCGCCCGGCGGCGCCCCGTCCCCGGCCCCCGCGTGCGACGCGGGGGCCTTGCCGTCGCGGCGGTGAGGCGCCGGGTGACGGACCGGCGCGCCGCGGACTCCGTGGGGTGCGCGAGCGCCCGCCACCACGCTCGCGGGCCGAATTTCCCGCCGCGTAGGGCGAGGCGTCCCTCCGCGGGCACGTCCTTCGTGTAGGAGGCGAGGGAACCCCCCGCTTCGCCCAGGAGGACGTGATGAAGTACTACCTGCTCAGCGTGATCCAGCCGAGTGAGGGCGAGCCGCCCTCGACCGAGGCCCTCGCCTCCATCAGCCGCAACCTCGACCTCTTCCACAAGGCGCTGCGGGAGGCCGGTGCCTGGGTGTTCGCCGGCGGACTGGACGGCCCCGAGACGGCCACCGTGCTGCGGCCGCGGGACGGGGACGTGGTGACGTCCGACGGCCCGTACGCGGAGGGCAAGGAGTATCTGGGCGGGCTGTGCCTGATCAGGGCTTCCGACGACGAGGCGGCGCTCGACTGGGGGCGCAAGGCCGCCTGGGCCACCACACTGCCCATCGAGGTCCGCCCGTTCGTGCACCCCGCCGAGCACTGACCCCTCGCCCCCGTCAAGAACGTCACGGCGGAGATGGACTGGTCATACCGCTGGATGGAGAAGCGCGAGGTGCGCTACTCGCGGGACGGGGCCTGACCACCGCGCGAAGAGCCCCGACCGCACGGGCGGTCGGGGCTCTTCTCTCCGTCTTCGCGGGACGGGGAGCCTCTACGGCTGTGTTCGATTGTGTGCTCGCCTAGTTCGATGTGCATGATCGGCCGAATAGAACCTCGGGCCTGTGCAGGTCCTGGTTCGGGATGCTTGTCGCCAGGTCGGGGTTTGGCCGCCGAACGATGTTCGTGCAGACATCTGGGGGCATCGCTGCTCTGCCCAGACGTGCAGGGGTGCTCGCCAAAGAGGGAGAACGGTATGGAGTCGTCACAACTCCGCCGCGCAGTCGAGGCAGGACGGGCGGCCGCTTCGAAGCTGGGCCTTCAGGCCGACGATGCGATCGTCATCCACAACTCGGACCGCGTCGCGCTGCGCCTGCTCCCTTGCGATGTTCTGGCTCGGGTCGCACCTTCGGGGCATCTGGCTGATTCCAGGTTCGAAGTAGAGGTTGCTCGCCGTCTGGCCGACGTCGACGCTCCGGTGGCTGAGCTCGAGCCTCGCGTCGAGCCCCGGGTTCATGTGCGTGATGCCTTCGCCATCTCGCTCTGGACCTACTACGAACAGGTGGGATCAGAGGTCGCCCCGGCCGACTACGCAGACGTGCTCATGCGGCACCATGCCGCCCTGCGCCTGATCGATCTGGACGCACCGCATGTCACCGATCGAGTCGCCGTGGCGCTGAGAGTGGTGAACGACCGGGACCAGTCCCCCGAACTGCCCGATTCCGACCGGGAACTCCTCAGCGACACACTCAGCGGACTGAGCACCGCGATCGGCATCGGCGAAGTCGGCGACCAGCTGCTGCATGGCGAGCCACATCCGGGCAACCTCCTGAACACGAGGAGAGGTCCGCTCTTCGTGGACCTCGCCACGTGCTGCCGTGGGCCGGTCGAGTTCGACCTCGCCCATGGGCCCGAAGACGTGGCGAAGCACTACGCGGGTGCTGACCAAGACCTGATTCACCGGTGTCGCGCCCTGAACTGGGCGATGTTCTCTTCCTGGCGCTGGCGCCGGGACGACCACATGCCTGACCGGGGCCACTGGAGAGTGGCCGGCCTCAACCAGGTTCGTACCGCGCTCGATCGCTGCGGAATGGGCTGAACCCGAGCCGGAGGGGCTGCTAAGCGGCTTCGACCCGCTGCGCCGTGTGCGGCATCCACTCACGGTGCAGCGGTCGAACCCGGACGGCTTGAGAGGACATCTCATCCCCTCGCCCCGGCGCCCACGTCAACGACCCCCCAAACACACGGTGACGCGAGGCCCTCCTGCCGGAAGACCGTTTGAAACGGCAGGCCGCAACCGGCCGTTGACCGATACGCGCCCTCTCCCGCTGATGCCCCCTCGTGGGCCATGGTGTCATGCACCTGACTATCGGACCACGAAGGGCACACCGCATGCGCACCCCCCACGCCCTCCTCGCCACGGCCGCCGCGCTGGCCGCCTCCGTCGTGGCACCCTCTTCGGCCGGCGCCGCGACGGCCGTTCCGGCGGCCGGAGCCTACTACCTGCAGAGCGCGACGACCGGCCTCAACGCGGCCGCCGTCCAGGGCACCGTGGAACAGCACCGCCCCAAGGGTGACGAGGACCACCAGCGCTGGACCCTCCGGGCGAGCGGTTCGTCATACGTCCTGGAGAGCGCCGACACGGCGGGGAGTTGCCTCGGCCACGCGGGCGACCAGGCCCGCACCGTCGCCTGCGGCGCCCCCGACGCGGCCTGGGAGATCCGCCCGTCCGGATCCGACGGCTACACGCTCGCCGTCCCGGGAACCGACCGCCACCTGACCGTCGCCGCCAAGCCCTCCGGCGGCAACTACCCCGCACAACTGGCCGTCGGCGCCGGGGGCGCGCTCGCCACCTGGTACCTGACCCCGGTGACGCCGGCGACGTCCCCCATGCCGCCGGCGGACCAGCGCACCCTCGACCAGGTCACGTTCCTCACCACCCACAACTCCTACGCCAACGGCGTCGACGGCGGCTTCGCCCCGCCGTTCGTCAACCTCGCCCCGAACCAGGCGCGCGGCATCGACGAGCAACTCGCCGAGGGGGTACGGGGCTTCATGCTGGACCTGCACCAGACCCCGGACGGCGCGATCCTCTGCCACAACAGCTGCACCCTGGTCAGCCGTCCGGTCGCGCTGTGGGTCGACCTCCAGCGGATCGTGGCCTTCCTGAAGGCGCACCCGGACCAGTTCGTCACCGTCTTCCTGGAGGACTACGTCGACCCGGGCGTCCTGCGGGCCGAACTCTCGCGAGTCGACGGCCTGTCGGACGTGCTCTACCGCCCCGACCTCACCGGGGTGCGGCAGAACGGCTGGCCGAGGCTCGCCGACCTCACCGCCGGCGGCCGGCGCCTGCTGGTCTTCACCGACCACAGCCGCTCCGCCGACGAGGCGGCCGGTCTCACCCGGGACAGCTTCGGCGTCATGTACCAGCGGGAGTGGACGGTGGAGAACCACTGGTCGATGGGCTCGGGTCTCGGCTCCTCCGACTGGTCGTGCTACAGCCGCTGGTACGACGCGGGCACGAACATCCCGCTGACGCGCACCGAGCCCGGCTTCCGCCCGCTGTTCGTGATGAACCACTTCCGCGACGTCACGGTCTCCGCCACCGCGCGGACCGACAACGGCAAACTCGCCGACCGGGCCGAGCGGTTCTGCCGCCCCGCGGCCCGCAAGAAGCCGAACTTCCTCGCCGTGGACCGGTACGACCTCGGTGACCCGGCGTCCGCCGTCGCCGAGCTGAACACCTACACCTATCCCTGAGGCACCCGAGCGCGCCGTGCGGAGCGGCACGGGGGCTCATTGCACGAGGCCGGCCGTACCCAGGTCGCCCCTCGGGCCGGCGGTGCGCCGGTGCCCTCCTGGTCTGCCTCCGAGCCGGCCGGCCCGCACCGCTTCCGGCACCCGTCCCCTCATGACCGTCCGTGCCCGCCGGCCGGTCACCCGCCGGCCCTCCCGCCTCCGATTGGCGTACGGAAGGTTTTACGTATAACCTCACCCGGCGATCATCCGACAATCACCCGACGACCGCCCGTCCCGAAAGGTCCCGATGAGACGCATCGCCCTGGTCACCCTCGTCGTCGACGACTACGACGAGGCGATCCGCTTCTACACCGAGGCGCTCGGCTTCCGGCTCGTCGAGGACGCCCCGCGCCCCGACGGCTCCCGCTGGGTCGTCGTCGAGCCGGGCCCGCACGGCAAGGACGCCGGAGCCGGCCCCGGGCTGCTGCTCGCCCGCGCCAAGGACGACGCCCAGCACGCCCGCGTCGGCGACCAGACCGGTGGACGCGTCGGCTTCTTCCTGCACACCGACGACTTCGCCCGTGACCACGCCCGGATGCGCGCCGCGGGCGTGACCTTCCTGGAGGAGCCGCGCGAGGAGCCGTACGGGACGGTCGCCGTCTTCCAGGACCTGTACGGCAACCGGTGGGACCTGCTCCAGCCCGCCGGCTGACCGAGGCCGGTCCCCCCGCTGCCCCCGCAACCGCGCCGGCCGCACGCAGGGCCGCCCGCCCCGCCGACCACCCGCACCGAGACCCGTCTGCCGAGGAACACCCGCTCATGACCGCGCCCCGCACCGACACCGACGCCCTCCGCCGGCTCCCCAAGGCCGTGCTGCACGACCACCTCGACGGCGGCCTGCGCCCCGCCACGGTCGTCGAACTCGCGGAGGCGGTCGGCCACCGGCTGCCCACCACCGACCCGGACGAGCTCGCCGCCTGGTACTACGACGCCGCCAACTCCGGCGACCTCGTGCGCTACATCGCCACCTTCGAGCACACCCTCGCCGTGATGCAGAGCCGCGAGGGCCTGCTGCGCACCGCCGAGGAGTACGTCCTCGACCTCGCCGCGGACGGCGTCGTCTACGGCGAGGTGCGCTACGCCCCGGAGCTGATGCTGCAGGGCGGCCTGAGCCTGGACGAGGTCGTCGAGACCGTCCAGGAGGGCCTGGCCGCCGGAATGGCGAAGGCGGCCGCCGCCGGCACCCCGGTCCGGGTCGGCACGCTGCTGTGCGGCATGCGGATGTTCGACCGCAGCCGCGAGATCGCCGACCTCGTGGTGGCCCACCGCGACTCCGGCGTCGTCGGCTTCGACATCGCCGGCGCCGAGGACGGCTTCCCGCCCGCCGACCACCTGGCCGCCTTCGAGCACCTGCGCCGCGAGAACGTCCCGTTCACCATCCACGCCGGCGAGGCGCACGGCCTGCCCAGCATCCACCAGGCCCTCCAGGTGTGCGGGGCCCAGCGCATCGGGCACGGCGTGCGCATCGCCGACGACATCGTGGACGGCAAGCTGGGCCGGCTGGCCGGCTGGGTGCGCGACCGCCGCGTCGCCCTGGAGATGTGCCCCACCTCCAACCTGCAGACCGGCGCCGCCACCTCCATCGCCGAGCACCCCATCACGGCCCTGAAGGACCTCGGCTTCCGGGTCACCCTCAACACCGACAACCGGCTGGTGTCCGGCACGACGATGACCCGCGAGATGTCCCTGCTGGTGGAGCAGGCCGGCTGGACGGTGGCGGACCTGCGCACGGTCACGGTGAACGCCGTCAAGAGCGCCTTCATCCCGTTCGACGAGCGCAACGCCCTGCTGCGCGACGTCGTCCTGCCGGGCTACGAGGCCGCGCTCTGAAGGAGCCCCCTGACGTAGGCGGCCTGTCCGGCGTGCTGAAGATCGTCGGACAGGACGCTGACCAGCCGCACCCCGAGGGTGACCGGCGGGTCCCACCGCTCGTCGACGACGCGTTCCAGGTCCTTGGCGGTCAGGCCGCGCAGGGCACTGAGGGTCTGCTCGTGCACCGCGTCGTAGTAGCCGGTGAGCAGATCGGCGGAGTCGACCCGCACCTTCGCGACCTTGGCGGCGGTGTGCCCGTAGCCGGTGTCGTGGCGGTTCAGGCCCAGCCCGAAGCGCTTCTCCCAGCCCTGGGCCAGCCACACCTGGTCGAGGCCGAAGGCGTCGGCGACGTGGTCGTCCTGGACCCGGGTGAGGTGCCAGACCAGCCAGCAGACGGAGTTGGCGTCGTCGGCCGGGCGCTCGTTGAGCTCCTCGGGTGACAGGTCGTCGACCGCGGCGTGGACTTCTTCCCGGATGCGGCCGTAGCCGTCGATGAGGATGTCCTTCGCGTGCATGCGTCCACCATGGCGCATCGCCGGCCGTCCCGCGACGGTGACGCACGCGTGCACCACCGGTGCTGCCGGCCCCGGTGCCGGCCTCGTACGGCGAAGTCCCGCCGGGCCGGGCCGCACCGGCCGGTCAGCCGAGGGGCGCCCCGTCGCCGGACGGCGCCGGGTGCCCCTGTCCGAGCAGGGCGACCAGAGCCCGGGCCGCCGGGCTGGTGGCCTGCTCCGGCGGCAGCAGCGCGACCGTCTCGTACTCGGTGTCGCCGGCGCCCTTGAACGGCAGCGCGGTCAGCGAGGGCCGCTTGTGCCGGAAGTGCCGCGGGACGACGGCGACGCCGAGGTTCTCGTCGACCAGGTCCAGAAGGCTGTGCACGTCGTTGACCTCCAAGGCGACCGAGCGCAGGACACCGGCGGCCGAGAAGGCGGCGTCCGTGGTGCGCCGCGGGCCCCAGTCCGGGTGGAAGTCCACGAAGACCTCGCCGCTCAGGTCCTCCGGGGCGAGGACCGCGCCGGACGCGGCCAGCCGGTGGTCCGGGTGGCACAGCACCGTCATCGGCTCGCTGGTCAGCGACACCGAGCGCAGCTGGTCGGTGTCCGCCTGCGTCCGGTAGGCGAACGCCAGGTCCAGCCGCCCGGCCGTGACCTCCTCCGCCAGCGCGCCGGAGCCCGCCTGCCGCAGCCGTATCTCCACGTCCGGGTGGCGCCGCCGGAACGCGGCGAGCAGTCCCGCCACGTGCACCCCGGCGATGCACTGCTCGGTGCCGAGGGAGAGGGTGCCGCGCAGCACGCCCTGCACCGCGGCCACCGCCTCGTGCGCCGCCCGCACCTGAGCGAGGATGCGCTCCGCCTCGCGCAGCAGCGCCCGCCCCGCCTCCGTGAGGGTCACGCGGCGGGTGGTGCGCACGAACAGGGGCGTCTGCAACTCCCGCTCCAGCGCCCGGATCGACGCCGACAGGCCCGACTGGGACACCATGAGGCGTTCCGCCGCCCGGGTGAAGTGCTGGTCCTCGGCGACCGCGACGAAGTGCTGGAGGTGGCGCAGTTCCATGATTGAGAAGCGTAGCCGCTGAATCGCATCGGATTCTTCTGTTGGACCGCTGCCCGCGGGCCGCGCGAGAGTGGTCACGGTTCCGTGATCCGCGCCGTCGTGGCCGGCGGGTCACGGGCGACCGGTCAGTTCCGTGCCAACCCGCAAGGAGTCGCGTTGTACACCGCCCACCCCGACCGTTACGCGGACATGCCCTACCGGCGCACCGGGTGCAGTGGCCTGAAGCTCCCCGCGCTGTCGCTCGGCCTGTGGCACAACTTCGGCCCGGACCGCCCGGCCGAGACCCAGCGGTCGATCCTGCGCCGCGCCTTCGACCTGGGCGTCACCCACTTCGACCTGGCCAACAACTACGGCCCGCCGCCCGGCGCCGCCGAGTCCGCCCTCGGTGAGGCGCTGCGGGCCGACTTCGCGCGCTACCGCGACGAGCTGGTGATCTCCACCAAGGCCGGCTATCTGATGTGGCCCGGCCCGTACGGCGAGTGGGGCTCCCGCAAGTACGTGCTGTCCTCGCTCGACCAGAGCCTGCGGCGGATGGGCGTGGACTACGTCGACATCTTCTACTCCCACCGCCCGGACCCGGAGACCCCCCTGGAGGAGACGATGGGCGCCCTGCACTCCGCGGTGCAGCAGGGCAAGGCGCTCTACGTCGGCGTCTCCAACTACTCCGCGGAGCAGACCCGCGAGGCCGCGCGCATCCTCGGTGAGCTCGGCACCCCGCTGCTCATCCACCAGCCGCGCTACTCGATGCTCGACCGCCGTCCCGAGGAGGAGGGCCTGCTCGACGCCCTGGACGAGCTGAACGTCGGCTCCATCGCCTACTCCCCGCTGGAGCAGGGCGTGCTGACCGCCCGCTACCTCGACGGCATCCCCGAGGACTCGCGGGCCGCCAGCGACAGCCCCTTCCTGAACTCCGACGCGGTGACCGGGGAACTCGTGGGCAGGCTGCGCGCGCTCAACGAGATCGCCGCGTCCCGCGGCCAGTCCCTGGCCCAGATGGCCCTGGCCTGGGTCCTGCGCGGCGGCCGCGTGACCTCCGCCCTCGTCGGCGCGAGCAGCCCGCGGCAGCTGGAGGACAGCGTGGCGGCCATCGGCAACCTGCACTTCGACGCGGACGAACTCGCCCGCATCGACGCGCTCGTCAAGGCGTAGACCGGCCCGGTCCGCGCAGGCCGCTCCGGCCCGCGCCGCCGGCTCCGGTCCGCGCCGCCCCGCGGGGGGAGGGGGCCGCCGGCCTTCACCCGCCCGGTGGTCCCGGCGGGCTGTCGCGCCTCGGACCGCCGTGGGCGCCGGGCCCCGACGAGCCCGGACGCCCACGGCGGTCCGTGGGCGCCGGGGGCCCGCGGCTCAGGCGCCGGCCGGCACCCGGTCCAGGAAGCCGAGCACCGTCCGGATCCGTCCCTCTCCGTCCAGGGCGATCACGTCGAACCCGGCCACCGGCGCGGCGCCGTCCGCCTCGCTCACCAGTTCCCAGGAGAACCGCGCCGTGTCGTGGTGGCCGTCCACGGCACCGGTGAGCCGGAAGGCGAAACCGGGGAACTGCTCGTGGGCCGCGGATATGACCGCCGCGATGTGCTCGTGGCCGCGGACGTCGGCGAGCGGGTCGGTGTAGGTGCCGTCCGGCGTGAAGGCGGCGGCCACCGCCTTGGTCAGCGCCTCCGGCTCGCGGGCGTTCCAGGCCTCGAGGTAGCGGGCGACGGCGCGGTCGTGACGGTCGGTGTGCGCGGACATGGCGAATCAGCCTCCATCGAGGTCGTACGTGCTGGTCGGGAACCGGATGCCGTCCCGGCGACCCGGTGCGACCACCATGCCCGGGACGTGCCGCCGGGGTCGATTACCACGGGAGTAATGCCAACGCGCCGAATACGCGCCTGATTTCGGCCATGAAGCGGTGTGAATATGCCGGCGAAGTGGCCGGAAATTCATGGTGACACTGTTTCAGGAGTCAACATACTCGAAGGTAGAGGGCCCTTTCACCGCCCAGCAGCCGCAAGGAAAGCGAGGCACGGCCGGCAACCGAGAACACGCAACGGGGGTAGGAGCAGTGCACGACGAATTCCTGTGCCATGTCACCGCGTACGGTGTGTGCGACGGCCGCCGTATCGGCGTACCGCTCGGCACCTACCGGGCGCCCACGCTGGCGCTGGCCCTGTGGTGGCTGCGCGACCGGGCCTGCTGGATCGCCGAGCGGCTCGATCCCAGTCCGGACACCCCGTACGTGCCGCCGGGCGCCCTCGCCCCGGTCCCCGACGACGTGACCGACGTCCCCGCCGTCCTGCGGGGCTGGTCCGCCGACCTCGTCCAGCAGGAGCTGGTGGCGGACGAGCTGGCGGACGGGCGGCTGGTCCGGATCGCCGTCAGCGACGAGACCACCGAGTACGAACTCCTCGCCGAGTCGGTGGACGCGCTGCGCATGCAGCGGACCCTTCCCGCGCTCGTCCTGCCGGTGGGCTGACCGGCCGCAGGACTCCGGCCGTCGTCGTTCCGCCGTCGCCCCGGCGGCGCGCACCGGGGCCGTGGCGACCCCGCCGTCGTACATCGGGACCGTGGCGGCCCCGCCGTCGCGGATGAGGTTCCCGGTCAAGGGGCCGTCGGCCACCCGGTGCGTCACCGACGGACCTCGCCGCCGGCGGCCGGTGCGCCGTCACCCGCTCGGCCCCGCACTTCGCCGCGGTTCCCGGCCCGGGCCCACCGCATTCGCCGACGTTCCGCCCCGGGCGGCGTCGGCCTCGCCCCGCCGGTGCACCCGCCGGGCCGGGAGCGCCCCGAGGATGCCGGTGACCAGCCCCCACAGGACGGCCAGGCCCAGCGCGCTCCAGACCTGGGGCCACAGCAGCAGTTCCCCGGACAGCCCGCCGCCGGGATCACCGATGCCGAGCAGGGACAGCCCGTAGTGGGCGGAGATCCTGCCGACGAGACAGACCGTGAGGACCGTGAGGGCGAGGGCGGCGGCCATGCGCAGCGCGTGCCGCCAGGCGCTCACCCCGGCCGGTGAGCGCACCGCCATCAGGAAGGCGGCGGCCGCCAGGAGCACCACGTCGGCGACCGCCAGCCACCACACCCTGGCGTCGTGCGCGGCGAGCGCCCGGAGGTCGATCGTGGCGGCGTCCGGAGTGCGCAGCACCTCGTCCAGCAGGTGCGGCATGGGCAGTCCGAACGGGCCGTCCACCCTGCCGTGCCAGGTGGCGCCCAGGCCGACGGTGAGGGCGGGCCAGGCGAGGTTCGGCAGGCCGAGCAGGATCACCGCGAACGTCTGCGCGGGATGCCCGCGGGTGGCCGCCGTGACGAGCGCGACGACGAGGCCCAGGGCCACGTACGCGAGCAGCAGGACGACCATGGCGTACGCCGCCGGGCGCACCGCGGTCCGCAGCCACGGCAGCCGGGCCGGCAGCGGCGCCCCGCGGGCCACCAGCAGGGCCAGGATCATGACCCCCGCCAGCCACAGCGTCCCGAACACCACGGTCGGCGCCACGTTCGTGGCGAAGCCGACCCGCGGCGCGAAGCCGAGAACGTCGCCGATGTCGCCGAGCAGTCCGTTGCCGAGGTCGACGGCGAAGGTCTGGCGGGCCCCGAGCGCCAGGCCGGCGAGCGCGAGGAGCCAGAGCACGGCGATCCGGGCCGCCCATCGGGCCGGCTCCCGCACCCCGGCGACCGCCCGGTGACGCAGGGGACGCAGGAAGCCCCGGGCGATCACGAGCGCCCCGGCCAGCGTGACGGACAGGGGCATCACCGTGATGCCGGCGTGCGTCTCGGCGAGGGAACCCGCGTTCCCCGACAACTCGACGCTGCCGCCGACCGCCGTCACCACGGTCGCGGCGACCACCCGGGGGAAGGCCCGGTCCGGAAGGTCCGCGGCACCGGCCGCCCACAGTCCGAGCGCGGCGACGACGCCCATGGCGACCAGCCCGGCCAGGACCGTCGCCAGGGCCTGCACCCAGCCATGCCGGGCGTCCGACGGGACGGACGGGCTTCGCCGGCTCACGCTGCCACGCTAGGCAGTCCCGCCCCGGCGCGCCCGCCGGAACGTCCGTCCGCGTCCGGCCGCAGCCGGTCCCCGTTCGCCGGAGGGTGCCGTCGGCGGCCCGCGACCTCGCCGGTGTCCTGAAAAAGAGGGCGAAGGTCACACCGGTCGGCCGGGAGTGCGCGCAGCGGCTCGGGGTACGAGCACGGGGGCAGGAGCGTCCGGCACACCGGCTTCCGAGAGAGAAACGCATGATCGAGCACCTGGACGGGGCAGTGATACCGACTGGTTTCGACGTTCCCGTGGAACCGCTGCGGCGGACGGCGCACTACACGGGGGCGCCTGGATGCATCGCTGAGGCGCGCTCGTTCACGACGTTCTTCCTCGAGCAGCTCCGAACCGAGTGGTGCGCGGACGTCGACCGCATGGCCGGCGAGGAAGTGCTCCTGGTGGTGAGCGAGCTGGTCACCAACGCGGACCGGCACAGCAACGGGCCCTACATCCTGGAGCTGGAGGGTACGGACGGCGCGGTGACCGTGTCCGTCTACGACAGCAGCCCCGCCGTGCCCCGGCGCTTCCCCCGGGACCCGCAGCGCGTGGGCCGGCACGGCCTGGAGATAGTGCACGCGCTGGCGTCCTCCGTGACGGTCGAGCGCGTTCCGGTGGGCAAGCGGGTGCGCGCCGTGGTGGCCGTGAGGCGGGCCTGAGCCCCTGCCTCCTCCGTCCCCTGCCGCGTCCCGTTCGGAATGGGACGCGGCATTGTGCTGCCCGCCTGCCCGGGCCGCGTTCCGCATCCTTGTCACCCACGCCCCGCGCCTGGCGGAACGGCTGGTGCCGGGCTTCTGCGGTGTCTGGCGGGCCGCGGTGCCTGTCGGAGGGTGCTGTGCCATGTCGGCCGTGCGCGCGTCCGCGGTGCCGGGCAGCCGGCCGCCCTGTCTCCGCCCGGAACGCCGATGCCGCTCCACGGCCAGGCGTGGTGCGGCATCTTTCGATCCTCACGGGCGCGTCGGGCGGACGCGGGCCGGCGAGAGTGTCAGGCGCAGCCGAGCTCGCCCAGCATGCCGTTGCGCAGCTGGGTGATGATGCGCTTGATCAGGCGGGAGACGTGCATCTGCGAGCAGCCGAGCCGTTCGCCGATCTCCGCCTGGGTGGCCTCCTCGACGAAGCGGAGGTGGATGATCTGGCGGTCCCGGTCGCTGAGCTGGGCGAGCAGCGGGGCGAGGGCGTGGAAGTCCTCGACGAGCTCGATGCCCTCCTCCTCCACGCCGATGAAGTCGGCGAGCACGGCCTCGCCGTCCTCGGCGCCCTCACCGGTCAGGGCGGCGTCCAGCGACGCGGAGTTGTAACCGTTGGACGCGATCTGCGCCTCGACCACCTGGTCCTCGGACAGGTTCATGAGGGTGGCCAGCTCGGCGACCGTCGGGTCGCGGTCGAGACGGCTGGAGAGCTCCTCGCGCGCCCGGGCCAGCTCCACGCGCAGCTCCTGCAGCCGGCGCGGCACGTGCACCGCCCACGTCGTGTCACGGAAGAACCGCTTGATCTCGCCGACGATGTACGGCAGCGCGAACGAGGTGAACTCCACCTCGCGCGAAAGCTCGAACCGGTCGATCGCCTTGATCAGGCCGATCATCCCGGTCTGGACGATGTCCTCCATGTCGTCGCCGCGGTTGCGGAACCGGCCGGCCGCGAACCGCACGAGCGACATGTTCATCTCGATCAGCGTGTTGCGGGCGTACTGGTACTCGTGCGTGCCCTCTTCGAGTTCCGTCAGGCGCTGGAAGAAGTGGCGGGACAGTTCCCGCGCGTCCCGCGGGGCGACGGCCCGCGGGTCGGCGACCTCCAGCGAGGGTCCATGACCCGTCCGGGTCCCCTGGGTCTCCTCGACCTCGGCCTCAGACCCGATCACGGTGTCCATTCCCTCTCCCACGTACGTCACGGTCCGGCGTCGCCGGTGCTGTGTTCCTGACGGGTCCGGCCGTGCCTCGTGGCGGCGGCCCGGCCCGCGACGGCGCGTCTACCCGGTTCACCGCAGGGTATGCCTGCCGACTCGCGGACTTTTCCGCCTCCTCCCGACGGGCGTGCGCGAAGCCGGCGCGAGCGGCTGCCGAAGCCGACGGCCGGCGGCACCGGGCGGGCCGGGCCGGATCCGGGCGGCACCGGGTTCGGCACCTTCCGCCCGACGCGCAGAGCACCCGATGCGGAACACACCCGTGCGGCGTGGACCGTGGCAGGCCGCGTGAGGACCGCATCCGACCTTCCGCGGACGCCCCGTCCCGAATTCACCGAGAGCGGAACGCCAACCCCTTCCGCCGCCGTCCCCGGCTCCTAGTCTGAAGCGGGTGACCGACCAAGCGCCGAACCAAGCCCGCGTCATCCCCCTGCGCCCGCCGGCCGCGCACCCGGGGACCGCCCGCCCAGCGTCCGACCGACCCGCCTCCGGCCCGCCGGGCGCCGCGCCCGCCACCCGTCGGTCCGCCTCGGCGCCCGCAGGGTCCGGGCGGCCCGCCGCCGCGCGGGAACCCCTGTGGCGCGACCTCGTCGGCGACGTCCTGCGGCGCCGGCGCCTGGCCCAGGAGCGCACGCTGCAGGACGTCGCCGACGCGGCCAGGATCTCCATGCCGTACCTCTCGGAGATCGAGCGGGGCCGCAAGGAGGCCTCCTCCGAGGTCCTCGCGGCCGCCGCCCGCGCCCTCGGGCTCGGCCTCGGCGACCTGCTGGCCCTGGCACAGGGAGAACTCGTCCGGCTCACGAGCCGTACGGCCCCGCGGGGCCGCGGCACCATCGACCCGCGCCGCGACGGCCTCTGCCTCGCCGCCTGACGACCCGGCGCCGCGCGTGCGGGCCGGGCACCAGGTCCCGGCCCGCCGCCTGACGACCCGGCGCCGCGCGTGTGAGCCGGGCACCAGGTCCCGGCCCGCCGCCGGCCGGCGGCGGCCGTAGCCTTCGGCCCGCCACCGGCCCGATCCGCTCGGAGCCCCCCGTCCGGCCCAGCGCCCCCGCCCGGCCCGCCGCCTCAGACGGTGGCGAGGCGTCGGCTCAGCACCTCGTCGGCCAGCCCGTACGCCACCGCCTCGGACGCGGTGAACACCTTGTCGCGGTCCATGGCGGCGCGCAGGGTCGCCGCGTCGTGGTGGGTGTGGCGGGCGAGGACCTCCTCCACCTGGGCGCGGATCCGGACCATCTCCTTGGCCTGGAGCGCCAGGTCCGACACCGTGCCCTGCCGGCCACCGCTCGCCGGCTGCCCGAGCAGCACGCGCGCGTGCTCCAGGACGAACCGCCGCCCGGGATCCCCGCCGGCCAGCAGCACCGCCGCCGTCGAGGCCGCCTGCCCGACGCAGAAGGTGGAGATCGGCGCCTGCACGAACGTCATCGTGTCGTAGATCGCCATCAGCGAGGTGAACGAGCCGCCGGGGGAGTTGATGTAGAGCGCGATCTCCTGCTCCGGGGCCGCCGACTCCAGGTGGAGGAGCTGCGCGATGATCACGTTGGCGACGCCGTTGTCGATCTCGGTGCCGAGGAAGATGATCCGCTCCGACAGCAGGCGGCTGAACACGTCGTACGACCGCTCGCCCTGCGGTGTGCGCTCGACGACGTTCGGAATCGTGTACGTCCCCATGTCTACAGCCCCATCCGTCGCCGGGTGGCGGCCGGGCGGACGTCGGCGAACGACGCCACCACCCGGTCCACGATCCCGTACTCCCGGGCCTCCTCGGCGGTGAACCACCGGTCGCGGTCGCCGTCCCGGGCGATGGTCTCCGGGCTCTGGCCGGTGTGTTCGGCGGTGATCCGCTCGATGGTGCGCTTGGTGAACTCCAGGTTCTCCGCCTGGATCTCGACGTCCGCGGTGGTGCCGCCGATCCCGGCCGACGGCTGGTGCATCATGATCCGCGCGTTGGGCAGCGCGAACCGCTTGCCGGGTGCGCCGACACCGAGCAGGAACTGGCCCATGCTGGCGGCGAACCCCATCGCGAGGGTCGAGACGTCGTTCGGGACGAGGCGCATCGTGTCGTAGATCGCGAGGCCGGCGTGCACCGAGCCGCCTGGGCTGTTGATGAACAGGCTGATGTCGGTCCGGGGGTCCTCCGCCGACAGGATCAGCAGCTGGGCGCAGACCCGGTTCGCGGAGACCTCGTCGACCTGGGTGCCCAGCAGCACGATCCGCTGGTCGAGCAGCTGGGCGGCCAGGTGGTCGTCGAAGCGGGTCGGAGGGGTCTCGCCCTCCTCGGCCCGCGGCGTCAGGACCGGTGGGCGGCGGGTGGTGAGTGGGTGCATCGGCGCTCCTCGTCGAGTGGTCGAGTCGGGTCGGACGCGGCGTGCTCGCCGCTGCGCCCACTCTCGGCGGGGGAGCCGGGGGCGCGGGGATTTCTCTGCCCGCGGCAGATTCGCCACGGGCGGAGCGCGGCCGGGGCGGGGAAGCGGCGGCCGGAAGCGCCCCGGTGCCGGCAGGCGGCGCATGTCCGGCGCGACCGATGAGTTCCGGGCCGCGCGGCGGTCATCACCGACGACCGCGTTCCACGCTCCAGGAGGTTGCCATGCCGGCTGACGGATTCACGACGTGTCTCTGGTTCGACGGCCAGGCCGAGGAGGCCGCCCACTTCTACGTCTCCGTCTTCAAGAACTCCCGCATCGGACGGATCACCCGCTCCACCGCGGCCGGTCCGGGACCCGAGGGCTCGGTGGTCGTCGTCGAGTTCACGGCCAACGGCCACCGGTTCGTCGCGCTGAACGGCGGACCGCAGTTCAGGTTCGACGAGGCGATCTCCTTCCAGATCCACTGCGCGGACCAGGAGGAGGTCGACCACTACTGGAGCAAACTCACCGAGGGCGGCGGCCGGCCGGGGCCCTGCGGCTGGCTCAAGGACAGGTACGGCGTCTCCTGGCAGGTGATCCCGGACGGCCTCGTCGACATGATCGGCGACCCGGACCCCGAGAAGGCGGCCCGCACCACACGCGCGATGCTCGCGATGGGCAAGCTGGACATCGCCGCCCTGAAGAAGGCGTACGCGGGGGAGTGACGGGGGACCGCCCGGCCCGCTCTCCCACCGCGGGGGAGCACGCCGGGCGGACTCCGGCCGGCGGCGGCCCCGGCCCGTGCGTGTCCGCGGAGGGCGGCGGAGCCGGGCAGCCGTGACCGGTCAGGAGAGGTCGTTGACCAGGACCGCGGCCCCGTCGAAGCGGCCCGCCTTCAGGTCCTTAAGCGCCTGCCGCGCCTGCGAGAGCGGATACGGGTGGGTGGTGGCGCGTACGCCGTGCCGCGCGGCCAGCGCCAGGAACTCCCGGCCGTCCTCGCGGGTGTTCGCGGTGACGCTGCGCAGCTCCTTCTCGTAGAACAGCTCGCGCTCGTAGCGCAGGGGCGGGACGTCGCTCAGGTGGATCCCGGCGACCGCCAGGACGCCGCCGCGGTCCAGGGCCCGCAGCGCCACCGGGACCAGGTCGCCCACCGGGGCGAACAGGATCGCGCTGTCCAGCGGCTCCGGCGGCCGCGCGTAGGCGTCCCCGGCCGAGGCCGCCCCCAGCTCCAGTGCCAGGCGCTGCGCGGCCGGACCCCGGGTCAGCACGTGGACCGTGGCACCCTGGGCGAGCGCCAGCTGTGCGCACAGGTGGGCGCTGCCGCCGAACCCGTACAGGCCGAGCCGCCCGCCCGGGGGCAGCGACGCCCGCTTCAGGGCGCGGTAGCCGATGATGCCCGCGCACAGGAGCGGGGCCGCCGCCACGTCGTCGACGCCGCCGGGCAGGCGGTATGCGAAGGCGGCCGGGACGGTGGTGTACTCGGCGTATCCGCCGTCGGCGTCCCAGCCGGTGTACCGCGACGACGGGCACAGGTTCTCCGCGCCACGGACGCAGTACGTGCAGGTGCCGTCGGTGCGCCTCAGCCAGGCCACCCCCACCCTGTCGCCGGGCTGGAAACCGGTGACCGCCGCGCCGAGGCCCGCCACGACCCCGACGACCTCGTGTCCGGGCGTGACACCCGTCCGGCGCACTGGCAGATCGCCCTCGGCGACGTGCAGGTCGGTGCGGCACACCCCGCACGCCCGTACGTGCACGAGCAGCTCGTCGTCCCCGGGCACCGGAACCGGCCTCCCGAGAAGCTCCAGGGGATCCCGTTCCACCGGCCCGGGGGTGGTCACCGCCCATGCCCGCATCGTCGTGCCGTCCGCCATACCGTGCCCCGTCTCCCGCGGCCCGCCCGTGTCGCCCTCCAGTGTGGGTGCAGGTGCGCGTCCGCGTCGGCC
Source organism: Streptomyces sp. NPDC046831 (assembly GCF_040645305.1). Lineage (NCBI taxonomy): Bacteria > Bacillati > Actinomycetota > Actinomycetes > Kitasatosporales > Streptomycetaceae > Streptomyces > Streptomyces sp. NPDC046831. The sequence continues at coordinate 32,216 of NZ_JBEYXZ010000041.1, forward strand.
CGGCGCACGGTGTTCGCCCCGGGCCCGCCCGCAATGGCATGATCGGGCACATGGGTGAACGTGTGGTGGCCGCGTGCGACGGGGCGTCGAAGGGGAATCCGGGGCCGGCGGGCTGGGCGTGGGTGGTCTCCGACGACCTGCGGACTGCGGCCCGGTGGGAGGCGGGGCCGCTGGGCAGGGCCACCAACAACGTCGCCGAGCTCACCGCCCTGGAGCGCCTGCTGACGGCCACGGACCCCGGCGTGCCGCTGGAGGTCCGCATGGACTCGCAGTACGCGATGAAGGCCGTGACCACCTGGCTGCCCGGCTGGAAGCGCAACGGCTGGCGGACGGCCGCCGGGAAGCCGGTGGCCAACCAGGAGCTGGTCGTGCGGATCGACGAACTGCTCGACGGCCGCACGGTCGACTTCCGTTACGTGCCCGCCCACCAGGTCGACGGCGACCCGCTCAACGACTTCGCCGACCGGGCCGCCAGCCAGGCGGCGACCGCCCAGGAGCCCGCGGGCAGCGCCCTCGGCTCGCCGGAGCCGCCGCCCTCGCCCACCGCCCCCGCCTCCGCCGCGCCGCGCCGGGGGACGGCCGGCGCCAAGGGCGGCCGGGCGCGCGGCGGCGGGTCGTCGGCGCGCACGATCAAGGCGAAGTTCCCGGGCCGCTGCACGTGCGGGCGCTCCTACCAGGCCGGCGAGCCCATCGCCAAGAACCCGCAGGGCTGGGGCCATCCGGAATGCCGCACGGCGGCCGCCGGATAGCGGCCCCTGGGCAGCGCCCGGGCTACCCCCGGACGGACTACGGCTCGCCGGCCCCGTCCTGCGGATCGTCCTCGCGCTCCCGCAGGGCGAGCACTCGCGGACCGGGCGGCGCCGTGCCGGGCCGGGCCGCGCGGGGCGCGGGGACGTGCGACGGCCGGGAGCGCTGGGGCGCTCCCGGCCGTTCGTCTGCGGCGGTGGTTCAGGGTTCCAGGTGCAGCTGCCGCTCCTGCTCCTGGTCGCCCGCGGCCGCTCCCTCGTCCCGTGAGGTGAACGCCTGGGTCAGTGCGTCGCTCGCCTTCCGCACGGCCTCCGGGGAGCCCTGGACGGTCACCGCGACCGGCGCGGACAGCCGGCCGCCGGCACCCGCCTCGCCGGGCGCCCCCTCCGCCGTGGCGTCGGAGAAGGTGGCCGTACGGATGGTGGCGTTTTCGTCGGCGGGGAGCTCGTCCGCCGCCCCGAAGACGCCTTCCAGCGTCTTGACGACCGCTCGGGCGTCGGCGATCTCGCCGCCGTCGATCGTCACCGTGAGCTGTGTGCCGGACATCGGCCAGGACCTCCTCGACTGCGCTGCGTGCGTCCCGGACCGGGTAACCGTTGGATGATCGCTCAAACAACCCGCTGACCGGGCACGTTTGCCGTCCGCCGGGGAACGTGCGACGACAGATGAGTCGGACAGTCGGACAAAGGGGAGGCAGTGTGTCGGTCGTGGGAGAGGGTGCGGACAAGCGCCGGGGACGCAACGAGACCGAGGAGGAGAGGGCCGACCGGAAGTGGGGCGAACTCATACAGGAGGTGCGCGTCGCCCAGACCGGTGTGCAGATCCTGTTCGGTTTCCTGCTGACCGTGGTGTTCCAGCCGAAGTACGCCACCCTGGAGCACTCCAACCAGATGATCTACATCCTCACGGTCGTCCTGGGCGCCTGCGCCACCGGCGCGCTCATCGGCCCGGTGTCCCTGCACCGCCTCGTGGCCGGGCGGCGCGTCAAGCCGCAGGCCGTGCGCTGGGCCTCCCGCATGACGTTCATCGGCCTCGTGCTGCTGCTGGCGACGATGACCTCGTCACTGCTGCTGATCCTCAGGGTGGCCACCCATGACGGCTGGGTGCCGTACCTGGTCACGGGCGTGGTCCTCTGGTACGTGCTGTTCTGGTTCGCCGTGCCGCTGTGGACCCGGCGCCGCTACACGGCCCGCTGACGCGGTGAGGGCGGCGAGCTGCCGGTCGTGCGCCCGGGCGAGGACCGAGACCGAGAGGGTCGCGCCCGCCAGGGCGCAGAACATGTCCCACCGGGTGTCCCGGACATCGCCCTGGGTGGCGAGGAACGCGTCCGCGCCGTGGCCGCCGATCAGCGCCGCCGTCCACTCCAGCAGTTCGAAGCAGGCGCTGAAGGCCAGGCAGGCGCACACCGTCAGGGGCGCCAGCCAGCGGCTGCCGCGCAATGGAGAGGTGCGGACGAGCAGTTCGCGCACCAGCACGGCCGGGACCAAGCCCTGGACGAGGTGGCCGAACCGGTCGTAGGGGTTGCGGTCCAGGCCGAAGGCGTCCCGCACCCAGTCGCCCGCGGGCACCCGGGCGTAGGTGCAGTGACCGCCCACGAGCAGCACCAGCGCGTGCGCGGCCGGCAGGCAGCACAGCAGGTTCGTGAGCGGGAAGCGCCGGCGCAGAACAACGGCCGGGGCCAGCCCGGCCGGCACCCAGAAGGTTTCCAGCAGCCAGGTCGTGCGGTCGCGCGGCTGCCAAGGCCGAAACGGCCGTCGCCGCGGCCACCGCGGCCATCAGGGCGGCGGGCAGGACGCGGCGTGGACCGGTGTGCGCAGGGAACATGACGGGGCTCCTCGGCGTGGTGAGCCCCATCGTGGCGGAGCCGCGCGGCGGCGGCGTGAGTACCGCTACTCGGGTCGCGGTGCGCGGCTTTCCGCGAGGACCTCCGCCAGGAAGTCGTCCACCCGGATCTCCTCACGGCCGGGCGGGACGAGCTCGTGCGTCTCGCGCAGGAAGGCCGCGATGCCCGGCGCCCAGGCGAACACCGCCGCGTGGTGCCGTTCGCCGTCCGGGTGGGTGTCGCCGTAGAAGTCCATGCGCAGCTCCTCCCACAGACCGCTCGACACGGGGCGGAAGCGGACATCCCCGACGCCCACCGGCCGGCGCAGTCCCTCGCCGAGCATCTCCCGGTCCAGCTTCCACCGGGCGAGCACCCGTCCATCGTGGCTGAATACCGCCGTCACGGCGAACGGGTCGTCGGAGTCGTAACTCAGGTGCGCCAGCACGGGGAAGCGGTCCGCCGTACCGGCCTGCAGCTGCATGACCAGGGACTTGTGCACGTGTGAGCTCACGAGTGGCCTTCCGAGAACGCGGGGACGTAGAGCCCTCTAGTACCCCCTGCACGCGCACAATGCTCAGGCTCAGGGGTGATTCTCGCCGGATGGCCGCGTGTCGCGATGGACACTCCCGGCAATCCGGTCGAATGGCCGCAAGGGTTCAGTCCAGCGCGTCGTGCAGCGCGGGCAGCAGGGTCTTCGCCGACCAGTCCAGGAACGCCCCCTGCGACTCGCCACCGATCTGCACCAGCGCGACCTCGGTGAACCCGGCCTCGGCGTACGGGCGCACGGCCTCCACGAAGACCTCCGGGTCGTCACCGCACGGGATCGACTCCGCCACGTCCTCCGGCCTGACGAACTGTGTCGCCGACTCGAACGAGTCCGGGTGGGGGAGTTCGGCGTTGACCTTCCAGCCGCTGCCGAACCAGCGGAACTGCTCGTGCGCGCGCCGGACGGCCGCGTCGCGGTCGGGGTCGTAGCAGACGGGCAGCTGACCCACGCGCGGCTTGCCCTCGCCGCCGTGACGGTCGAAGGCCTCCAGCAGACCCGGCTTGGGCTCCGTGGCGATGACGAGGTCGGCGAGCCGGCCCGCGAGGCGGCAGGACTGCTCGCCGGAGACCGCGATGCCGATGGGCGGCGCCTGGTCCGGCAGGTCCCACAGGCGGGCGGAGTCCACGTCGAAGTGCGTGCCGTGGTGGGTCACGTGCCCGCCCTCGAACAGCGCGCGGATGATCTCGACGGCCTCCTCGAACATCTCGTGGCGCAGGTCGACGGCCGGCCAGCCGGCGCCCACGACGTGCTCGTTGAGGTTCTCGCCCGAACCGAGCCCGAGCCGGAACCTGCCCTCGGACAGCAGCTGCATCGTGGCCGCCTTCTGCGCCACGACCGCCGGGTGGTAGCGGAACGTCGGACAGGTCACGTACGTCATCAGGGGGATGCGCGAGGTCGCCTGGGCCGCCGCGCCGAGGACGCTCCACGCGTACGGCGCGTGTCCCTGCGCGCGCAGCCACGGGAAGTAGTGGTCGGAGGTCACGGAGAAGTCGAACCCGACCTCCTCGGCCCGCACCACGTGGCCGACCAGCTCACGGGGCCCGGCCTGCTCGGTCATCATCGTGTATCCGATTTGCACCATCACCTGTGAGTTCCCCCCACGGACAGCCGAAAACGGCGGATCAGTCCGGCCCCGGCCGGAACGTCGCGAGGAACACCTTCAGCGCCTGCCGGTTCACCGCCGTGCCGAAGTCGGCGGCCGGGGTCGTCCAGCGCAGCGAGAAGCTGCGCCGGCCACCGAGGAGGAAGCCGCGGCCGAACGTGCGCACCCGGTCCTCGCCGGTCCCGGACAGCCAGTCCATGTCCGCGGCGCTGCGTCCCTGGTACGTCGTCGCCCGGATCTCGCCGACCCGCCGGTACCCGCCCGTCCGCTTCATGCCGGGCTCGACCTCGTCCCGCCACACGGCGACCGGATCGGGGCCGGCGCCTTCGCTGTAGGTGACCGCGAGGGTGCGCGCGTCACCGTTCGCGCCGAACGTCACGCGGTAGGCCGGGCCGGGCACCCGCGTGGTGCGCAGCCGCGTCCAGTCCGCGGGAAGGGCGACGGAGAAGCCCTCCGGGGCGCGGTACAGGCGGTAGCCGGACGGCACGGCCGGCGGCGTGGCGGTCGGGGACGGCCGCGGCGGGCGGCCCCCGGCGCTCCCGCCCGGCGAGGAGGCGGTGGCGGAGGCGGGGGGACGGTCCGCCGGGCCGCCGGCGGAGGGGGTGCCGCCTGTACCGGTGCCGGGCAGCCGGTGGGTCGCGGCCAGGACGGCGAGACCGATGGTGACGACGGCCAGGGCCGTGCCCGCGGCCAGGGTGCGCCGGCTCCAGGACCGGCCCGCGTGGCGGGCCGCGGCGCAGACACCGCGCAGCCGGGGCCGGGGCGGCGCCGCCGCGCCGGCCGTGCCCGGGTCCTCCCTGAGGGCGCGGGCCAGCGCGTCACGGACGACGGGAGCGGTCAGCCGCTCCCGGGCGTCCTTGCGGAGCAGGCCCTGCACCGCCCGTGCGAGCGGCCCGGCGCGCTGCGGGTTGCGCAGCGGCAGCCGGTCCACGCTCCTCAGCGTGGCCTCGAAGGGGCCACGGTCGCGGAACGGCGGGCGGCCCTCGACCATCGTGTAGAGGACCGCGCCGAGCGCCCACAGATCGGCCGCCGGGCCGATGCGTTCGTCCCGCGCCTGCTCCGGAGAGGCGAACGACGGCGCGGTGACCCGCGGTGCCAGGGTCGCGCCCACCAGCCCGAAGCCGGCCACCACGACCCCGCCCTGCGCCCGCACGAACACCTGGCCCGGGCTGAGTTCGCCGTGGGTGATGCCCTCGGCGTGCGCGGCCTCCAGCACGTCGAGCAGCTCCAGTCCGATGCGGGCGGTGCGCACGTACGAGAACGTGCCCTTCTGGGCGAGAAGTTCGCCCAGCGGCGTGCCGTCGATCCACTCGGTGACGGTCCACAGCATGCCCGCCTCGGTGACGGCGTCGACGACCGTGGCGACCCGGTCGGGCCGCAGCAGGCCCATCGCCTCGGACGTCCGCAGAACGCGCGCGGTGATCCGGCGGGCGGTGCCCTCGTCGGCGCCTTCCGGGAGGCCCACCTGCGTCAGCAGGCGGGGGCGCGCCGCGTCGACGTCCTCGCCGTACCAGCAGACGCGGTTCGTCTCGCGGTGGACGACCTCAAGGAGCCGGTAGCGTCCGGCGATCAACTCGTGTGCGCAGACGTGCTCCTGGCCCATGGTCATCCCTCGCTGAAGCGCCGGCTCTCACCTTTCCCTGTGGTACGGGGGTCGCGGGGGGAGGTGTTCAAAGATTCCTCGACCGGACGGTCGTTCCTGCCTTTTATTCAACCGCGTTGAGCAAGTGTACGAAGAATTTCGGACGCACGGTGCCGGCAAGGGCTTCCCATCGCACCTCGGGCAGGAGGACCCGGGGCCCGGACGGCGGCCGTCCGCGCGGGGAGGACCACGGAAAACGCCGTGTGCCGTCCGGGCACGGACGACCCCTACCAACGCGCCGCGAATTTCCACGACTCGAATACCGGCATCCGACCTGGTGGTAACCCGCGGTACGCGGGATCGGCGGCCGAATTCCGGCCCACGGCGGGCGCGAGCGTTTTCCCGGCGTCCTCAGCGCAGCCCGAATCGCTCTGCCCAGGCGCCGATGTCCGCGGTCGTCACGTTGCCCCCGCACACCACCAGTCCGAGCCGCGCGCCCGGCCCCACCCGCTCCCGTACCCGCCGGGCGGCCGGCAGGAGGCAGCCGGCGGCGGGCTCGGCCCACACCTTGGCGTGCTCGGCCAGGTCGAGACACCCCCGCACCGCCTCCCGGTCCGGGACCACGAGGACGTCCGTGACCAGGGCGGCCACATGGTCGTAGGTCAGCTGCGACACGGACGGGGCGCTCAGGGTCGACACGACCGACGACAGCGCCACCGGCACCGGTCCGCCCGCCGCCAGCGCCTCGGACATCGCCTGCGCGCCCTCTGTCTCCACGCCCCAGACCCTGACGCCGGGGCGGAGCGCCCGCAGTGCCGCCGCCACACCGGAGATGAGACCGCCGCCGCCGACGCTGACCAGGACGTCGGTGAGGTCGCCGGCGTCCGCTGCCAGCTCCCGCCCGACCGTGCCCTGTCCGGCGACGACGACCGGGTCGTCGAAGGGGTGGACGAGGGTGAGCCCCTCGTCCGCCAGCCGCGCCGACAGCGCGAAGGCCTCGCCCATGCCGTCGGCCGGCCGCACCGACGCCCCGGCCGCCTCCGCGATCTCCACCGACCGGGCGGGGGCCGTCCGCGGCATGACCACGGTGGCCTTCACGTCGAGGGCCGCCGCCATCACCGCGAGCGCGATCCCGTGGTTGCCGCCGCTCACCGCGACCACGCCCGCCGCCCGTTCGGCTGCGCCGAGCGACAGCAGCTTCGCCGTCGCGCCGCGCGCCTTGAACGAGCCGGTGCGCTGCAGCAGTTCCAGCTTCGCGGTCACCGGGACGCCGAGCAGCGCGGACAGGCCGGGGCTGGGCACGGTGGGAGTGCGGACGACGTGTCCGGCGATCCGTTCGGCCGCGGCGTCGATCTCCGAGATGCCGATCAAGGCGGTCACCCTTCCGGCGCGGGGGAGAGGGAAGCCGCGCCGTCCGCACCCTCACCCGGCGGGGCGGCCGCGGTCAACGGTTCACAGGTCGCGGCCGACGAGGTAGTCCAGCACCGCCTCCAGTTCGGCGGCGGCCGGGGCCGCCATCGGGACCGCGGCCAGAGCCGCCCGCACGGCGGCGACCTGCCGGCGGGCCTCGGCCAGCGCCGCCGTGCGGCCGCCGGCCGCTTCGATCAGCGCCGCCGCCTCGGCGGGGTCACCGGCCGATTCCAGCAGGGCGGCCAGCCGCCGGGCGGCCGGACCGGGCGAGTCCAGCGCCGCCAGCACGGGGAACGTCTTCTTGCGCTCGCGCAGATCCGCGTGGACCGGCTTGCCGGTGACCGCGGGATCGCCCCACAGGCCGAGCACGTCGTCCACGATCTGGAAGGCGACGCCGAGGTGGCGCCCGGCCCGGTCCAGCGCGTCGGCGGTCGCCGCGGGCGCCCCGCCGAGCACCGCGCCCAGGGCGGCGGCGCAGCCCAGCAGCGAGCCCGTCTTGTGCACGGCCAGGGCCCGGTACGCCTCGGGCCGCACGCGGTCCGGCCCGAGGTACGGGCGCGCGGCGAACAGCAGGTCGTCGGCCTGACCGCGCACCAGGTCGGCGAGCGCCGCGGACAGCAGGCGCACGCCCGCGGCACCGCCGGGGGCGGCGGCGAGCGTCTCGACGGCCAGCGCGAACAGGGCGTCGCCCGCGAGGACGGCCGGGCCCGTGCCGTAGGCCTTCCAGACGGCCGGGCGGCGCCGCCGGGTGGCGTCGCCGTCCATGATGTCGTCGTGCAGCAGGGAGAAGGTGTGCACCAGCTCCACCGCGACGGCGGCGGCGACACCCGCCCGGCCGGGCGCCCCGGCCGCCTCGGCGCCCAGCACCGCCAGTGCCTGCCGCACGCCCTTGCCGCCGGGCGCGGCCACCGGGGCACCGCCGACCTCGCACCAGCCCAGGGCGTACGACGCCATCTCGCCCACCCACGGATGCAGCCGCCCGACGGCCTCCGCCAGCGCGGGCCGGACCAGCGACCGGCAGCGGTCCAGGACGTCGGCCGCCGCGGGTGCCGCCGGCACGGCCGGCGACGGCGCGGTCATCGCCCGGCTCCCGTGCCGACGGGGGACGTGCCCGGGCCGGCGTGGCCGCGGGCCCCGGCCGGACCGCCGGGGGCGGTGGCGGGGGAGACGGCGTCCGCCGCGGTGCGGGCGACGGCCGGAGACCCGGCCCCGGGGGACGTCCCGGCGCCGGCCGTGGAGCCCGGAGCCGGCCGGGGCTCCGGTATGCGGGAGCGGGCGGAGCCCGGCCCGGTGGGGCGGGCGTCGGGCGCGGACGAGCCGGCGCGGGGTCGCGGAACATCCGGTTCCGCCGGGTCGGCCCGCACACCGAACTCCTCCTGCGCCCGCGCCACCATCTCCCGCACGTGCCGCAGCCCGATGCGGTCCACCGTGCGGGCCAGGTCGGCCAGTTCGGCCGCCGTCCGGGCGCGGTCGCGGCCCAGGCGGGCGAGGGACTTGGCGAGGCCGAGCCGGCTGAGCGCCTCGCCGCGCGGTTCGCCGATGGCACGGAACTCCGCGAGGGCCTCCTCGTACAGGCTCCGCGCCTCGGCGTACCGGCCGGCGCGGTAGAGGACGTTGCCGCGCATCTTGTGGTTGTAGGCCAGCGCACTCGTCAGCTTCATCGCGCGGCAGGTCTCCTCCGCCTCCGACAGCAGCGCCAGTGCCCGCTCGGTGTCCTGGTCGCGGACGGAGACGATGTCGGCCAGCCCGCGCAGCGCCCAGGCGTGGCCGCGCCGGTCGTCCGCGCGCGCCGCGATGCCGGCCGCCTCCTCGAACATCTCGTAGGCGGTGTCGTACGACCCGGTGTTGCGGTGCATCTGCGCGATGCCCTCCAGCGCCCACACCGTGTGCCGCGCCTCGCCGCGCCGGCGGGCCTCGGCGAGCAGCTGCTCGTGCAGCCGGCCGACGGCCTCGTAGTCGCCCTGGATCCGGCCGGTCTCGGCGAGGCCGGCCAGCGAGTAGCCGCGCACGACGACGTCCCCGCCGCGTTCGCCGAGCTCGGCCGCGAGCCCGAGCAGTCGCCAGGCCAGCGCGAACGCCCCCCGCTGGCGGGCCAGCGTGCCGCCGCTCCACAGCGCCCAGGCCATCGCGGCCACGTCGCCGGCCTCCCGGGCTGCCCGGTAGCTGGCCTTCCAGGCCAGGTCCGCCTCCCGCACCTGGCCGAGCCTGCGGTGCGCCTCGGCCACCGCGAGCCCGGACCGCGCCGCCTCGCCCCGCCGCCCGGCCCGCTCGGCGGCCTCCAGCTGCTCTCTTCCGGCGGCCAGGACCTCGGTCAGCGAGGAGTTCACGGAGAGGGAGGTGAGCGCGCCCTGGTACTCGGGGGCGAAAGCCTTGCCGTACATGAATGCCTTTCGGTCCGCTGCCTGATGTCGCGTGACAGGGACGCGCGGGCCGGTGCGGCGGGCCATGCACCCACACGTACGGACACCGGGTCCGCACGGTGCGTATACACGCCATGTATACGCAGGGTGTATAGCAGGCCGGGAGCCGGCCCCGGCCGCGGGCGGCCGGGGCGTCGCCTGTTGCCGATCAAGACGTCGGAAGCGGCGGCGGGGTTGCCTGTGCGGCGCAGATCGCCCGCCGGGGCGCCCTCCGCCCAGGCTCTCAGTGCTGCTGGGCCTTCTGCGGGGTCGCCTCGCTGGGGCGCACGACGACGTACCCCTGACCCTGCAGCATCAGCTGCACGGCCTCGCCGGAGCCGCCGCGCAGCATCGAGCCGAGCGACTGCGACCGGTGCAGCGAGGTCTCCAGGCCGGCGGTCCAGCCGACGACGGCGTCGGTGTCGACGTACACGGGCTGCTGCGGGGTCACCGGTATGACCAGCGGGTTGCCCTCGCAGATCAGCCCCAGCCGGCCCTGCCCGGTGAACACGCTGTTGAACAGTCCGCCGCCGGCGATGCCCGACCCCTTGACCGTTCTGATGCGGTACGACAACGAGGCGTCGAAACACAGGACGTTGCGGCCGTTGACCGTGAACTCGTCGCCGGGGCCGACCTCGACGACGAAGCAGTTCTGCGCCTCGTGCGCGAACCACGCCTCGCCCTCCCCGCGCACCGCCATCAGCGGCAGGCCCTCCCCGGTGACGGCGCGCTTCAGCATGCCGCCCACGCCCTGGCCCTTGCGCTCGAACTGCAGACTGCCGCGGAAGGCCACCATCGAGCCCTGCCGGGCGAACATCTCGCCGTTCACCGCGTACTTGATGCACTTCGCGTTCTCGGCGGTCATGCCGGGCGCCGTCGCCTGCCGGACCACGTGCTCGCTGGAAAAGAGGTCACCCTTCATGGGCGCATCCTGGCCCGGAGCGGTACGTTCCGCCAAGATCAGCGGGGAAGTTCGGCGTCCTCCCGCGCCTCGGTGGCGAAGGTGGTGCGACGGGCCGCCTGTTTGCCGCAGAAGACCGACTCCAGGGTCCGGAGCATCGTGGCGTGCACGTCGCCGTTGTTGGAGGTGTTGGCGAGCGCGGTCAGGCTGCGCCGGCCGTCCTTCGTCGTGAACGCGTAGGTGTAGAAGCCCTGGACAGCGCCCGTGTGCCCGTACACCGACGTCCCGCAGGACAGGTCGCGGCGGCGCAGGCCGAGCCCGTACGCCTGGCCGGTGCCCGCCGGCACCCACCGCTCCATCTCCGCGAGTTGCGCCGCGGGCAGCAGCCGGCCGCCGAGGAGCGCCGACAGGAAGGTGTTCAGGTCGCGCGCGCTGGAGACGAGCGCGCCCGCGCTCTGCGCCCAGGACACCGTCTGCTCGGTCGCGTCGACCAGCGGCGCGCCCGGCTCGTCCGGGGTCAGGTAGCCGCGCGCGTGTGGTCCGGGGATCTTCGTCCCGGGATGCACGTAGAAGGTGTCGGTCAGGCCCAGAGGCTTGATGACGCGCTGCTCGTACGCGGTGCGCACCGGCCGGCCCGTCAGCTTCTCGACGAGCATCCCGGCGACCACGAAGTTGGTGTTGGAGTAGGCGTAGACGCCGCCGGGCGCGTGGGTGGGCGCGTGCGCCAGTGCCCGGTCCACCAGCTGACGGTAGGTGAACACCTTGGAGCGGACGGCCTCGAAGCCGGGGACGGTCGAGGCGAACATGTCGTTGGTGTAGTCGTAGAGGCCGCTGCGGTGGCTCAGGAGGTGCCGGACGGTGATCCGGTCGTCGCGCAGCAGCCCCGGCAGGTAGGCGTCGACCGGGGAGTCGAGCAGCACCTTGCCCTCGGCGGCCAGTTGCAGCAGGACCACGGCGGTGAAGGTCTTGGTGACGCTGCCGATCCGGAAGCGGTCCGCGGTGTCGGTGACCCGCCCGGTGCCGCGGTCGGCGACCCCTTCGGTGGCCTTGTGGACCGTACCGTGCACCAGGTTGCGTTCGTCGATCCGCGCCATTGCGCCCGGTGCGCCCTGGGCCAGGGCGATCCGCAGGAGGCGGCTGAGCCCGGCGGTGTCGGGGGCCGGAAGCGCGGCGCGGGCCGAGGGGCCGGGGTGCCCGCCCGCCGCGTGCGCCGGGCCTGCGAGGAGGCCCAGCACCATGGATCCGAGCAGCGCACGCGTGCACACCGTTCCTGCGGCCATACGATGCCTCTCCCGTCTCCACCGCGCACCATGGGTGCGGGTTCGATCACCATCGGTGAGGCAACCTTCCCTCATGCGGTCGGATCTCCGGGGACGACACACAGTTGGGTCACCCGTCGGTCACCGGGTGGGGTGGATCGGGGAGAGGGTCAGGAGACGTGCGGGAGGACGGTCACCGTCGTGCGGGGCCCGGCCCGGTCGGCGGGGAGCGGTCCGCGTCCGGCCGGCCCGCCGGCGCGCGACGCCGACCTGCCCGGGAGCGGTGCGCGGTCGTACATCGCGTCGGCCCGGGGAAGGGGCAGGACGTGCACGTTCGTGCGGGGTGTGCCGGCCGTCGGACGGGCCGTCCCCACCGCGGACAGGACGGCGACCCCGTGACGGCCCCGCCCCGCCCGTCGCGGGACGGGGCGGGGACAGGTGTCTCCCGGTGGTTCAGTGAGCCGGGCCCGCCGTGCGCGGGCCGCGCGCCGCCGCCGGAGTGCGCCCGCGGCGGCCGGCGGGCGGGCCGGGTGCGGAAGGGCTCAGCGCAGCGTGTCCGCCCAGTCCGCGGGGGCCCGGCCGGCGGGCCCGGGCGCCGGCTGGTCGGCCGGATGGCTGACCGGCGGGGCCAGGTCGGGTCCGGACTCGTACAGCTCACCCGTGGTGTAGTTCCGGAACCAGCCCTCGCCCGGCTCGAAGCTGCGGATCACCGGATGCCCGGGGGCCTCGTAGTGCGCCGTGGCGTGCCGGGCGGGGGAGTCGTCGCAGCAGCCGACGTGGCCGCACGCCGCGCAGCGCCGCAGAGGGAACCACCAGCCGCCGGCCGCGTCGCACTCGACGCAGACGCAGCCGCTGCCGCACGGCGGGACGCCGGGACGGATTCCGGTGTCGCTGGTCATACCGGCTCCTCGGGCGTGGGCGGGGTGTCGCCGGGGGCGGCGGTCAGCGGCAGCAGGACCTGGAAACGGGTGTCGCCCGGCACCGACTCCACGCGCAGGGCGCCGTGGTGCTTGTTGACGACGATCCGCCAGGAGATGTCCAGGCCCAGGCCGGTGCCCTGGCCCACCGGCTTGGTGGTGAAGAACGGGTCGAAGATGCGGTCGCGGATCTCCGGCGGGACACCGGGCCCGGTGTCCCGGAACTCGACCAGCACCCGGTCGTCGTGACGGGCCGTCCGCACGGTCAGTGTCCCGTGCTCGCCGCCCTCGCGGATGGCGGCCACCGCGTTGTCGACGAGGTTGGTCCACACCTGGTTGAGTTCGGCGGGGTAGGCGGGGATGAGCGGCAGCGTGCGGTCGTACTCCTTGACCACCTCGATGCGCGGACCGATCTTGGCCGACAGCATCAGCAGCGTGCTGTCGAGGAGTTCGTGCACGTCCGCGATGCGGTGGGGAGCGCGGTCGAGCTGCGAGTACTGCTTGGCGGCGTCGACGAGGTGGGAGATGCGGGTGGTGGAGTCCGCGATCTCGTCCATCAGGAGCTCGGTCTCCACCGTGTAGTTGAGCCAGCCGACGGCCCCCGGCAGGATGTCCTCGCCCACGGTCGCGGCGACCTGCTCCAGCCAGTCCACGTCGAGCCCGGCCTGCACGAACGTGGGTGCCAGCCGCCAGGCCCCCTCGATGCCGTGGTCCTCCAGCCAGTCGGTGAGGGCGTCCTCCCGGTCGGCGGACTCGATCGGACTGAGCACCGGCGCCTTGGCGACCCGTTCGGCGGTGCGCTCCTGTATCTCGATCAGCTGCGCCAGGGCCTCCCGCGAGAACGGTCCCTCGGCGATGACGGCCAGCTTGCGCCGCATCTTCGCCACCCGCTCCCGCAGCGTCGCGGTGGCCCGCACGGCCGCCGCGGCCGGGTTGTTCAGCTCGTGGGTGAGCCCGGCGGACAACGAGCCCAGCGCCAGCAGCCGTTCGCGCTGCCCGACGGCCGCCTGGGTGCTCTTCGACCCGAAGAACAGCCCCTCCAGCAGATGCACCGCCATCGGGAACCACTCCCGCATGATGCCCGCGAAGGTGTCCGCGGGCAGCACGAAGAAGCGGGCGGGCTCGGTGACGCGCAGCGAGTTGGTGTAGACCTGCCGTACCCGGTCGCCGAGGTAGGCCTGCATGGCGCCCGCGTACACGCCGCGCTGGGAGGTCCGGCTGACCTCCACGTCGTCGCCGCCGACCCGGCGGGAGAGCACCACCGAGCCCTCCACGAGCACGTACAAGCAGGTGGCCGGCTCGCCCTCGGTGTACACCGGCCCGGGGTCGAACCGCTCCATCCGGCCCTCGCCGCACAGCCGGGCGAGCTGCTCGGGGGACAGCTCCTCGAAGAGGAACAGCGAGCCGACCTCCTCCGGGGTGCACGGCGCCGGGCGGCCGCTCACGACTGCTCCAGGTACCGGTGGACGAGCATGACGGCCATGGCGCCCTCGCCGACGGCGGACGCGACCCGTTTGGCGGACTCGGCACGCGCGTCGCCCGCCACGAACACTCCGGGCACATTGGTCTCCAGGTGGTACGGCGGCCGGTCCAGCTCCCAGTCGGCGGGCGGCCGTCCGTCGGGGGTGAGGTCGGGCCCGGCCAGGATGAATCCGCGCTCGTCGCGCAGCACGGTGCCGTCGAGCCAGTCGGTCAGCGGCGCGGCGCCGATGAACACGAACAGCCACTGCGCGTCGACGAGTTCGCTCTGCCCGGTGGCGCTGTCGCGCAGCGTGAGCTGCTCCAGCCGCCCGGAGCCGTGCGCCGCCTCCACGACGGTGCCGGTGCGCACCGAGACGTTGGGTGCCTCCTCGATCTGCTGGACCAGGTAGTACGACATGGACGCCGTCAGCGACGGGCCCCGCACCAGCAGCGTGACCGACTTGGCGCCCCTGCGCAGGTACATCGCCGCCTGTCCGGCGGAGTTGGCGCCCCCGACGATGTACACGTCGTGGCCCTGGCAGGCGGGCGCCTCGGTCAGCGCCGAGCCGTAGAACACGCCGCACCCGGTCAGCTCCTCGGTGCCGGGCGCCGGCAGCGTCCGGTAGGACACGCCGGTCGCCAGGATCACGCTGTGCGCCGCGATCGCCGATCCGTCGGAGAACCGCACGGTGCGCGCCGCGCCGTTGACCTCCAGGCCCGTCACCTCGCACGTGGTGAGGACCTCCGCGCCGAACTTCGCGGCCTGCCGCCGGGCCCGGTCCGTGAGCTGGGCGCCGGAGACGCCGTCCGGGAAGCCGAGGTAGTTCTCGATCCGCGAGCTCTGGCCCGCCTGCCCGCCGGTCGCCGAACGCTCCACGAGCACCGTCCGCAGCCCCTCGGAGGCCCCGTACACGGCCGCGCCGAGACCGGCCGGGCCGCCGCCGACGACGACCAGGTCGTAGAAGTCGGCGGCCGGCGTCGTCGCCAGGCCGACGTGCGCCGCGATCTCCGGCGCCTCCGGCTCGACCAGCGGCGTGCCGTCGGGCGTGACCACCAGCGGCAGCCGCTGCCCGTCCTGCCCCGCCGCGGCCAGCAGCCGCCGGCCCTCCGGCTCGTCGCTCGAGTACCAGCGGTAGGGCACCTGGTTGCGGGCGAGGAACTCCCGCACCTCGGACGACCGGGCGGACCAGCGGTGCCCCACCACCTTGGTGAAGGGCACCGGCCGGTGGTCGCGGTCGCTGCTGCGCCAGGCCTCCAGCAGGTCGTCCATGACCGGGTAGAGCTTCTCCTCGGGCGGGTCCCAGGGCTTGAGGAGGTAGTGGTCCAGGTCCACGACGTTGATCGCGTCGATGGCCGCGTTGGTGTCCGCGTAGGCGGTGAGCAGCACCCGCCGCGCGCCCGGGTGCACGTCCATGGCCCGTTCCAGGAACTCGATGCCGTTCAGGCCCGGCATCCGGAAGTCGGCCAGGATGACGGCCACCGCGTCCCCGCGCAGCTTCAGCTCGCGCAGCGCCTCCAGGGCGGACTCGCCGGACTCCGCGCGCACGATGCGGTAGGACGCGCCGTAGCGCCGTCTCAGGTCGCGGGCGACGGCGCGGGAGACCCCCGGATCGTCGTCCACGGTCATGATGACGGTCCGTGCGGTGTCCGAGGCCGGTGCCATACGTCTCCCACACCAGGAAGCGGTCGGGCCGGCGTCCCCGGCGTCCCCCTCGTCGCCGCGCCGACCCGCCCATCGTATGTTCGACGGCCCGCCTTCGCGCGGGTTGTGCGGATCGGGTGCCGGACCGGCTGCCCGGCGGGACCGCCGGCACCCCGGAACGCGGAACAGCGGTGGCTCACCGGCGTCCGGGGGCTGCCGGGGCGGCCGCGTCGACGATCACTTGTTCCCGTTCGCGGGCCGCCGGGCAGCGTAGTGCGACGATCCCGCGGGCATCGTGAGGAAGACTGACCACGGGCGGAACACACGGCCGCCCGCAGGACCGGGACGGGGCCGCACCGGCGGCGCCGCGACAACAGGGAGGCACACGGCATGAGGCGCCCGATCACGGCGGGGTTCGACGGGTCCGAGGAGAGCCGCGCCGCGCTGGCGTGGGCGGCCCGGGAGGCCGTGCGCCGGGACCTGGCCCTGCGGGTGGTGCACGTCTGGCGCTTCGAGCCGTACGAGGCGGCCGGCGCCGCGGACCGGGACGCGCAGGAGCGGTGGGTGCGCGACGCGGTCGGCGAGGCCGTCCGGAGCGTCGCAGGGCGCCATCCGAACCTGAGCGTCGCCACGGACGTGGTCGAGGGCGACACGGTGGAGACCCTGGTGGCCGCGGCGGCCGACGCCGAGATCCTGGTGCTCGGTTCGAGCGGCCACGGAGCCGTCGTCGGCTTCCTCGTCGGCTCGGTGGGGCAGCAGGTGATCGCCGCGGCGGCGCGGCCGGTCGTCCTGGTGCGCGCCGACGACAAGCCCGCCGCCGAGGTCGCGGGCCGGGAGGTCGTCGTGGGCCAGCACGGCGACCCCGAGGACAGCGCGGCGGCACTGCGGTTCGCCTTCGAGATCGCTGCGGCCCGGGGCGCGACCGTCCGGGTCGTCCGGGCGTGGGCGCTGCCGCCGGTGTTCGCCTACAGCCCCGGCTCCCTCAAGCTCCTCGACGAGGCCGGGGGTCTGGAGCCGTTCGAGAAGAAGGCGCTGGCGGCCGCGGTGGAGCCGTTGCGGAAGCTCTTCCCGGACGTCCACGTCGTCGAGCACGTCGAGATGGGCAGCGCGGGACAGGTGCTGCTGTCGGTGTCGGGGCGGGCCCAATTGCTGGTCGTGGGGCGCCGGGCGCACCGTACGGCGGTGGGCGCGCGGATCGGCTCGGTGGCGCACGCCATGCTCCACCACGCGGGCTGCCCGGTCGCCGTCGTCCCGCACGTCCGGGAACGGCACGTCCGAGAACCGGGCGTCTGAGAAGCGCGCGTCCGGGAAGCGCGCGTCCGGGAAGCGCGCGTCCGGAGAAGGGGCGCCGTCGCGCACGGCGCGGGGCGGAGTGACGGCGCCCTCCCACATGTCGCTCACCGAGGGCGTCGTCCGCTGCGGCGCCCCCGGGTCCTCGGGCCCGGACTCGGGCGCCGGACGGAATGGTGCGGGGACACCGCAGGGGCCTAACGGCCGTGCGGAGCGCGGTCCCGGGCGCGTTCCGCGGCTGCCTTCACGGATCCGCGGTGCAGCGGACCGTGCCCGGGCAGCAGGACGTCGCCCTCCAGGTCCGCGAGTACGGCGAGCGAGGCCAGTGCCCCGGCGCGGTCGTGGTGGAACATGTCCGGCAGCAGCTGCGGGCCCGCGACGCGCGAGGTGGCGTGGCCGCTGACCAGGGCGTCGCCGGAGATCACCACGCCCGCGTGCGGCAGGTGCAGGACGGCGTGGCCCCGGGTGTGGCCCGGCGTGTGCACGGGCACCGGCCGCCCGGGCAGGTCGAGCGGCCCCGCCGACGGGAACGGCTCGGGCGCGGTGACGGGGACGTGGGCGGTGCCGCCGGAGCGGAGCGCGTGCACCGCCCAGGGAAGCACCCCCGGGCGCCAGCCGTTGCGCAGCACCCGCCCGACGGACACCTGGTGCAGGAACTCCCGGCGGGCGTGCGGCACCTCCGCCTCGTGCAGGTACACCGGCGTGCCGTACACGCGGTGCAGGTACTCGGCCGAGCCCAGGTGGTCGTTGTGGGCGTGGGTGACCAGCACGGCCGCCACCGCCTCCGGCGCGCTGCCCACCGCGGCCAGCGAGTCGAGCAGCCGCTCCCGGTCGCCGGGGTAGCCGGTGTCGACCAGGGTGACCGCGTCCCCGTCGGTCAGGAGCACCCAGTTGGTGTTGCTGCCGTGCACCAGATAGGCGCCCTCGGCGACCTGCCGTACGTCCGCGCGCATCGACTCTCCCCGCAATCAGGTGACTGCCCGACGGGGGACAGCCAACCAGACGTGCCCCCTGCACGGCAGGGGGCGGCGGCACGGACCCCGGGCGCGGGTGGCGCCTTCGGGGAGGCCGGGACGCACGGCGCGCGGTGCTCAGCGCACGCCGGCCGGGCGGAACTGGATGCTGATGCGCGGGCCGGTGCCCCGGGTGGTCTTCGGCACGCAGTGCTCCCAGGTCCGCTGGCAGGAGCCGCCCATGACGATCAGGTCGCCGTGCCCGAGCGGACGGCGGACCGTGGAGCCGCCCCCCACGGGACGCAGCAGCAGGTCCCTGGGCGTGCCCACCGAGAGGATGGCGACCATCGTGTCCTGACGCGCTCCCCGCCCGATCCGGTCGCCGTGCCAGGCGACGCTGTCGCGGCCGTCGCGGTAGTGGCACAGCCCGGCCGTGGTGAACGGCTCGCCCAGTTCGCCGGCGTAGTGCGCGGACAGCGCGTCCCGCGCCTCGTCGAGTACCGGATGCGGCAGCGGGTCGCCGGCGCCGTAGAAGGCGAGCAGCCGCGGCACGTCCACGACATGCTCGTACATCGTGCGGCGCTCCGCCCGCCACGGCACCTCGGCGGCCAGCTGTTCGAACAGGGCGTCCGCGCCGGACAGCCACCCCGGCAGGACGTCGATCCACGCCCCGGAGCCCAGCTCGGTGCGGCGCAGCCCGGCCAGGGAAGCGAGCCGCAGCTCGTCGCTCTGGTCGAAGAGGGAGCCCTGCAGATGGTGCGCGGTCATGCTGCCAGCGTACCGCTGAATCGAAAATGTGTTCCCGTCGATGATCTCTGTCGATTCCCGCCACCGTCTGCCCGCCGCCCCTTCGCATACATCGATGTATCGGATACATTCCTGTATCCGGATCGGGAGGCGGACATGGCGGCGGAGGGAACGGCCCGGCGCGTCACCAAGCGGCGGCTGCGCACCCGGGCGGACCTGCTCGACGCCGCGTTCACGGTGTTCGCGGCCAAGGGCTTCGGTCGGGTGTCCATCGAGGAGGTCTGCGAGGCCGCCGGCTACAGCCGGGGCGCCTTCTACTCGAACTTCGCCACGCTGGACGAGCTGTTCTTCGCCCTGTACCGGGAGCGCGCCGAGCTGATCGCCGAGCAGGTCGCCGGGGCGCTCGCCCTGGACGGGCCGGTCCTCGACGTGCCGGCCGCCGTCGACCGGGTCACCGAGGTGCTCCTGCTCGACCTGGACTGGCTGCTGGTCAAGACGGACTTCCTGGCGCACGCCGCCCGCGACCCCGCCGTGGCGCGGACCCTGCTGGAACACCGGGCACGGCTGCGGCGGGCGATCGCGGACCGGCTCGCACGGGCCCGGTGGCGCAGCGGACCGCCCGCCGCGCTCGGCGGGGTGGACGGCGCGGCCCACGCGGTGGTCGCCGCCTACGACGGGGTCACCGTCCAACTGCTGCTGGACCAGGACGTCGAGCGTGCTCGCACCTGGCTCAAGCAGCTGCTCACCGCGCTGCTGACGGACGGCGGCGCCACTGCCGTACGAGCCGAATGAGGAAGGAAACGGTCGCCATGGAAGCGGACGTCATCGTGGTGGGAGCGGGTCTCGCGGGCCTGGTCGCGGCGCACGAGCTGACCAGCCGGGGCCGCAGGGTCGCCCTCGTGGACCAGGAGAACGCCGCCAACCTCGGCGGACAGGCCTACTGGTCCTTCGGCGGGCTGTTCCTCGTCGACTCGCCCGAGCAGCGGCGCCTGCGCATCAAGGACTCCGTCGAGCTGGCCTGGAACGACTGGCAGGGCAGCGCGCGGTTCGACCGGCTGGACGACGAGGACTCCTGGGCCGTGCGCTGGGCGCGCGCCTACGTGGAGTTCGCGGCGGGGGAGAAGCGCTCCTGGCTGGCCGGGCACGGGATCACGCTGCTGCCCACGGTGGGCTGGGCCGAACGCGGCGACCTGCGGGCGGACGGGCACGGCAACTCCGTACCGCGCTTCCACATCGCCTGGGGCACCGGCACCGGCGTCGTCGAGCCGTTCGCCGACCACGCCCGGCAGGCCGCGCGTGACGGGCTGCTCACCTTCCACCACCGCCACCGGGTCGACGAGCTCGTGATCGAGGGCGGCGCGGCCCGCGGGGTGCGCGGGACCGTGCTGGCCGGCGACGGCGCGCCCCGTGGTGTCGCCTCCAACCGCGATCCGGTGGGGGAGTTCGAGCTCACCGCGCAGGCGGTGATCGTCACCACCGGCGGCATAGGCGCCAACCACGACATGGTGCGCCGGTACTGGCCCGAACGCCTCGGCACTCCGCCGAGGACCATGGTCACCGGTGTCCCGGCGTACGTCGACGGCCGGATGCTCGACATCAGTGCCGCCGCCGGTGTGCGCCTGGTCAACCGCGACCGGATGTGGCACTACACCGAGGGCCTGCAGAACTGGAACCCGATCTGGCCCGGCCACGGCATCCGCATCCTGCCCGGACCGTCGTCCGTGTGGCTCGACGCCCTCGGCCGCCGGCTGCCCGAGCCGTGCCTGCCGGGCTACGACACGCTCAGCACCCTCGAGCACCTGCGCGGCACCGACGACATCGCCGGGCACGACCACTCGTGGTTCGTCCTGACCCGGAAGATCGTCGAGAAGGAGTTCGCGCTGTCGGGTTCCGAGCAGAACCCCGACATCACCGCCAAGGACCGCAAGGCCGTGCTGCGCGACCGGCTGCTGGGCCGGGGCGCGCCAGGGCCGGTGCGCGACTTCCTGCGGCACGGCGCCGACTTCGTCGTAGCCGGCACCCTCGAACAGCTCGTCGAGAAGATGAACAAGCTGACCGACGAGCCACTGCTCGACGCGGCCGCGGTGCGGCGCGGGATCGAGGCCCGCGACCGGCAGATGACCAACCCGTACAGCAAGGACGCCCAGGTCCAGGGCATCCACAACGCCCGCCGCTACCTCAGCGACCGCCTCAGCCGGGTGGCGGCCCCGCACCGCCTCCTCGACCCGGCGGCCGGGCCGCTGATCGGTGTGAAGCTGCACATCCTCACCCGCAAGACCCTCGGCGGCATCCAGACCGACCTCGACTCGCGCGCCCTCGGCACGGACGGTCGGCCCGTCGAGGGGCTGTACGCCGCGGGGGAGGTCGCCGGCTTCGGCGGGGGCGGGGTCCACGGGTACAACGCGCTCGAGGGCACCTTCCTCGGCGGCTGCCTGTTCTCGGGCCGCGCGGCGGGACGGGCCGCGGCACGGCAGACGGCCTGACCGGGGAGACGGGCGGGCAGGGAGCCGGTGCCGCGCGTGACCGCAGCACCTCGCCTGCCCGGCCCGGCGCCGCGACGCGCCGTCCGGATGTGCCCGCAGGCGACCGGTGCCGCCTGCCGGGTCCGGGACCGTGGCGGGCCGGACCGGGGCGCCTCGCCTACCCGGCGCGGGACCGCAGCAGGTCGGCGAGCACCGTGGCGTGGCTCTTCTCCGGCACCTTCGACGCGGTCACCAGCGTCACCGGGCCCTCGCGCACCAGGTTCCCGACGCGATCGAGGACCTCGGCGGCCTCCGGTGAGCCGAGTTCCGTCTCGTACCGGTGCCGGAACTCCTCGTGCGACCCCTCGCCCGCGTGGTACCAGCGGCGCAGCTCGGTGGACGGAGTGATCACCTTGGGCCACTCGTCGATGTGCGCGTCCTCCTTGGACAGACCACGCGGCCACAGCCGGTCCACCAGGACGCGCACACCGTCGTCGGGCTCGGGCGGTTCGTAGACGCGGCGGACACGGACGCTCACGGGGCCTCCCTGGAAGGCGGGCGGGTCGTGGCGGAGCCTACTGCGGTCCGCCCGCGCGGGGGCCGAACCGGGCGGTCGCCGGGCCCCGACTCGACCTGTTGGAGGGCACGCGCCCGGGATGCGCCGGCCCGGCCCGCCCCGGCGCGTCGGCGGTACGGCGCGTCCGGGGTACGGCGGCGGGCGACCCGCACCGCTCGCCGCGGTGGTGTCCTCGATCCCCTTTCCACCCGCCCCGCCGTGCGCGTGCGGCCGCCGGCGGGCGGCTGCCTGGAACGGAATATTCCGGATGCGGTTCCGCTTGCGCCGTCCGGGTACCCCGAGCGCCTGAACAGGCGAACAAGGGGAAGCGCGGGAGTCACGAGATGAGCGCATCGGACGACCTGCCGGTCGTGCATTCGCTGGGCGACCTGGCCGCCCTGGTCGAGGGGCGCCGAGGTCTGTACGTCCGCTGGTCGCGCGGTCCGGAAATCGACGTCGGCGCCACCTCCAGCACGGACGAACTCACCGGCGTCCCCATGCCCGGACTGTCGGCCAACCCCCTCGACGTGGAGGAGTGGTGGGAGGGCCGGTCGGTGGAACTGTGGGTGGCGCGACGTCTGTACGACTACGCGCACCTGCCGCACGACAAGGGCCCCGGCGTCCGCCCCTGGGTGCTGAGAGGCAGGGAGCGGGGCCGGGGCCCGGACAACGAACCGCTGGTGGTCGACGTGGAGCCGGTGTGCTGGATCGACGCCGGCGTCATCGCCGAGGCGCGGGCGGAGGTCGACCGGCAGGAGGCGCAGTGGGGGACGATGCGCCGTTCGGAACGCTAGGTCCGGTCTGACTGTTCGCGTCGTCGCCCGAGGGCGGCCGCGCGGCGTCAGGTGCGTGCTCTCGGCGTGCCGGCCCCAGGCCCTCGTACGGGACGTACTCGGGTCCGGGGCCGGTGCGGCGAAGGGGGTCCCCCCGTTATCTTCTTCGCGGTCCTGCAAGAGGGCCGCTGGCCTCCGGGCCCGGCATGACTGTTGCCCCCTGTCGAAGGGATGACCTGGGGGGTG
>NZ_JBEYXZ010000042.1:0-54001 GCF_040645305.1 Streptomyces sp. NPDC046831
GTAGGTGTGCCGGAGGCTGATCTCGATCGGGACGCCCAGGGCCAGGAAGCTGCTGGTCGCCTGGCGGCGGCCGTCGCCGGTGACCTCCCGCTTCCGCCCGCTGCGGTTTCCGCCCCCGCGGCTGCCGGTCAGTCGCCCGGCCCGGCGCTGCCGACGCCGAGGACCACCCGCACCGGGTCGGTGGGCGACTCGTCGTCGGCCTCCAGCCGCAACTTCGCGAAGAAGACCCGGCCCCCTTCGACGAGGATGTCCGACTGTTCGACGTCGCCCAGCTCCCCGGCGTCGTCCGACGGGAGCCCGAAGAACAGGAACGGCGTCTGCCTGCCGGTGCGCGGATTCCAGCCGACCACCGCGGACGGCTCGACCTCCAGGTAGCTGCGCCGGAACACCAGCAGGTCGTCACCGTTCATCCGGACCGGGGTCAGCGGCTCACCGGGACGTCCGTCGAACTTGCGGCCGCTCTTGCCGGTCGCCAGGTCGAACGCGACGATCCAGTTCGCCGCCTGCGCCGGTTCGACGTTGTCCTCGCTCACCACGTAGACCTGCTTCGGCCCCACGACCATGCCCTCGCAGTGGTCGACCGAGCCGAAGAACCTCATGGTCCGCACCCCGCAGCGCGGGTCGTAGCCGCTCATGGAGACGGTGGCGAGACGCTTGCCGTCGTCGTCGAGGGTGATCAGGTCGGTCACGAGGCTGTCGCCCGCCGCGACGGCGAGCACCGGCGGGTCGGCCGAGGGCAGGAAGACGTCCTGGACGCCGTCGGCGAGCTTGTACGTCCACTCCGCCTTGCCGGTGCGCGGATCGAGCCTCTGGACCCGGTAGGTGGTGTCCGGCGCCTGGCCGCACTTCTCCAGGGCCAGCAGAGCGCGGCCGCCGGCGAAGCCGCTGTCCTCGCAGGCGGAGGCGGTCGTGCCGTTCCAGAGCTGCTTGCCGGTCTTCATCTCGTACGCCACCGAGCCCTGGCCCCAGGCGACGGCGACCACGCCCTTGGTCAGCGTCACGTTCGTGTTGGTGACGAGGGCCGCCTGCGCCGACGGCATCGTCGCCTGCCAGAGCTTCTTCCCGGTGTCGACGTCGAAGAAGACCACCTCGTCGCACACGCCCGACGCCTTGGCGCCGCCGGGGCGCGTGGGCTGTACGACGACGGCGGTGCGGCCGTCGGCGGTGATGTGCCTGGTGGTGGCGCACAAGTGGCCGTCCAGCTCGAGCGTCCAGGCCTTCTCGTCGCCCCTCGCCGCGGTCGTGAGGCCCACGATGTCGTGGCCGATGCCCTTGGCCACGACCTTGTCCGTGGCCCAGGTGCCCGGCGCGTACTGCGGCCGGCCCTTGACCGTGCCCTCGAGACCGTCCTCGCTGTAGTCGACCAGCAGCCGTCCCTCGGGCGAGCCGGGGACCGGGTCGGCCGACTCACGGACCTCGTCCGGCCGTTGGGCGGCGGCCGCCTTGCCGTCACCGGCCGGCCCGCCGTGGTCCCCCGCGGACCACAGGAGCAGGCCGCCGACGCACAGCGCGACGGCCAGGACGACGGCCAGGGCGCCGCCCAGCGCTCTGGTGCGCCGGCGTCGCGCGGCCTGGTCGGCCGCGACGGCGGACTGGGTGAAGGGGGAAGGGGGTGGGCCGAAGCTCACGTGCCGGGCACCTCTCGTTGCCGGGCCGGGGCAGCCGGCTGTCCGGGCGGATGCCTCAGCCGGCCGCCCCGCCGTCCTGACCGGCCGTTCGTCCAGTCGTCTCGTGCAGCCGTCGGTGCGGCCGTCTCAGCTGCTTGTTCCGGCGGGCCGTCCCGTGCGGGGCGTCTCCGCCGCACGGTCCGCCTCCGGTCCTCCCGGCCGCTCGTCGCGGCCGGCCCTCCGGTGCGGTCCGTCCGAGCCGCTCGCTGCGGCGGAAACGGCCGGTGCGGTTCGTCTCAGCCGCTCGCTCCGGCCGGCCGTGCGGGGAGCGGTCCGTCCCAGCCGCTCGTCACGGCCCGGGGCCGGACCGGCCCGGCCGCTCATCACGGCCGTCCGTCCGGTCCGGCCCAGCGGTCGTGCCGGCCGGTCCGTCCCAGCCGCTTGTCACGGCCCGCCGTC
Source organism: Streptomyces sp. NPDC046831 (assembly GCF_040645305.1). Taxonomy (NCBI): domain Bacteria; kingdom Bacillati; phylum Actinomycetota; class Actinomycetes; order Kitasatosporales; family Streptomycetaceae; genus Streptomyces; species Streptomyces sp. NPDC046831. Next base: position 2,067 of record NZ_JBEYXZ010000042.1, read on the forward strand.
CGGTCCGGCCGCTCGCTGCGGCGGACCGGCCGGTGCGGCACGTCTCAGCTGGTCATCGACCGTACGGTCGCGTACACGTCGAAGACCGCCAGGGTCAGCGGGACCAGCGTGAGCAGGACGAAGCTCTCCGCGATCTCCAGGAAGCGGCCCCAGAAGGGGGTGACGCCGCGCTTGGGGGTGATCAGGCCGATCGCGGTGACCAGGGCGGCGGCCGCGCCGACGGCCGCCACCAGCCAGACGGTGCGGATGTCGAGGGCGGTGGTGTCGCCCTGCAGCGCGTCGCGGACGTAGCCGAGCGGCGGGTTCAGCGCCAGTCCGATGCCGAGGAAGACGAGGGCGGCCAGGCCCGCGGCCAGGGTGGCGGCGACCTGGGCGGTGTAGCGGAACAGGCCGGCCCGCATGAGCATCGCCACTCCGGTCGCGAGGGCCAGCAGCTGCGCCCACACGTTGCTGGAGAAGCCCAGCACGATCGACGCGCCCACCGAGACGAGCGCGCAGCCGCCGACGAGGCCGACGAGGAGTTCGTGGCCGCGGCGGGCCTGCGCGGCGACGCGCTCGGCGTCCACGGGCTCGTGCGCGCTCGGCTCGCCCTGGGCGTAGGAGCCGCGGGAGGGGCTGGGCGCGTCGAAGCCGATGGGCAGGCGCGCGAAACGCATGGACAGTCCGGGCAGGAAGGCGAGCGCGCCGACGGAGAGGGGGGCGCAGACGGCGGCCGTCTCGATGGGCCTGAGGTCGGTGAGGATCGCGACGAAGGTGGTGATCAGACCGATCGTGGAGGCGAGGACGAAGGCCACGAAGGGCCCGTCGCCGCCCGGCGAGACGAGGGTGAGCACCACGGAGACGACCAGGACCGCCGTGCAGGCGAGCAGGAACTGGAGTCGTCCGATGCCCTGCCCGTCGGTGAGCGGCAGCAGGCCGGAGCCCGCCACGGCGATGTTCGGCAGGCCGCCGAGGCCCAGGGCGACCGCGGAGCCCCGGTCGTCGTACACCCGCGCGCGGACGCACGCGATGGCGGTCAGGAGCACTCCGGTGACGGCCGCGAGGACGCCTTGGAGGCTGTGCATGTCGTGGCGGAGCTGGGAGCTCCACGCCACGAAGGCGAGCAGCGCGGGCAGCACGCCGCCGGCGACGAGGCCGGCCGCGCGGGTCAGGTCGCCGTTCCACAGGGCGCGGTCACGGGTGACGGCGGAGGCGACGGCCTCGGAGACGTCGTCGAAGACGGCGGGCGGCAGCGACTCGGCGAACGGGCGCAGCGTCAGCAGTTCCCCGTCGAGGATGCGCTGGGCCGCGAAGGAGCGGGCGCTGTCCAGGACGGTGCCGTCGCGGCGGACCAGGTGGTAGCCGACGGGAGCGCCCTCGGCGGGGCTCTGCTGCGAGAGCCGCAGGATCTCCGGGTAGAGGTCGGCGACGGGTACGTCGTCGGGGAGTGCCACGTCGATGCGGCTGTCGGGCGCCACGATGGTCACCCGGCAGAAACCGAAACCCGTGCCCGCCCCGGAAGGGGCTCCGGAGCCCGGTCCGGCGTTGTTGCCGGCCGGCGCGGAGGCCGTCATGCTCACCTGCTGTTCCCCCTCGTCGCTGGTGTGGCCGGTCGTGACGCCGCCGCGCACGCCCGGCCGTGAAGATGCTGTGTACGTTCCGGTGGGAGTCCGTGCCGCGTCTCCCCCACTGCCGGTCAACTGCGCCGTCCCGCACGTGAGGTGCGGCAGGCGCTCGCTGTGAACGTTGCGAATTGCCCTGCTTCGACCGGCGTATTCGCAAACGCTCACACGTCCCACGGGCACCCTACCGCCCGTCGGCGCCGGTGGTTGTCAGTAGGATCGCGGTTCGCGATCGGCGTCCGCCTGACACGGGGCGGCGGACAGAACACCTCGGTCGGCCAAGGGAATTGGTGTGCAGTGAGCCATATCGTCGTCAAGCGCCCGCCGCGGGCACTGCCGAAGGAAGTGCCCACGGACGAGGTCCTGCTCCAGCCCCCACCGGAACTCCCGCGCGGGCAGCAGGAGGGCGCGCTGATGCAGCTGCTGCCCATGCTCGGCATGGGCGGCTCGGTGGTGTTCTTCTTCAATCCCCAGGCCCAGCCGTTCATGAAGATCATGGGCATGGTGATGGTGGCCTCCACGATCGCCATGGGCATCTCCATGCTGGTCCGCTACCGCCGCGGCAACCAGGGGCAGATGGCCGACATCCGGCGCGACTACCTGCGCTACCTGTCGCAGACGCGGCGCGCCGCCATGGACACCGCGCGGGTCCAGCGCGACGCCCAGTACTACCTGCACCCTTCGCCTGAGCAACTGTGGGCGCTGGTCGCCGAGGGCAGCCGGGTGTGGGAGCGGCGCACCGGCGACGAGGACTTCGGGCAGGTGCGCGTGGGGCTCGGCCCGCAGGCCCTGGCCACTCCTCTGCTCCCGCCGGAGACCGCGCCGGTGGACCAGCTGGAGCCGCTGACCGCGGGCGCGATGCAGCGCTTCCTGGCCACCCACAGCACCCTCGAGGACCTGCCCATGGCGGTCTCGCTGCGGGCGTTCTACCACGTGACGGTCAGCGGCGAGCCCGCGACCGTGCGCGGCACCACCCGCGCCCTGGTCGGCTCGCTCGCCTCGCTGCACTCCCCCGAGGACCTGGTCGTCGCCGTCGCCGCGCACCGGGACGCCGCTGCCGAGTGGGAGTGGGCCAAGTGGCTGCCGCACAGCCAGGCGGCGGGCGTCGCGGACGGGGCGGGCAGCCGGCGGCTGATCACGGCCGACCCGGCGGAGCTGGAGGACCTGCTCGCCGCCCGGCTGCAGGGCCGGCCGCGCTTCCACCCCGGCGGGCCGCCCGTCCCCGAGCAGCCGCACCTGGTCGTCGTGCTCGACGGCGTGTCGCTGTCGCCCACGTCGCTGCTGGCCTCCCCCGAGGGCCTGCAGGGCGTGACGGTCCTGGAAGTCGTCCCGGGCGAGCTCACCGCCGGGCGCGGCGACCTGTCCGTCGTCGTGCACCCGAAGGAGCTCCGGCTGGAGTCCGCCCACGGCATGGTCTACGAGGGGACGCCGGACGTCCTGTCGTACGAGGCCGCGGAGGCGCTGGCCAGGCAGCTGGCGCCGCTGCGGGTGGCGTCCGGCGGGGACGACGACGAGCCGCTGCTGGCGAACCTGGAGTTCACGGACCTGCTGAACCTGGGCGACGCGGCCTCCGTCGACCCCAAGCGGACCTGGCGGCCACGTGCCCAGGCCGAGCGGCTGCGCGTGCCGATCGGCGTCGGCGAGGACGGCCGGCCCGTCATGCTCGACCTGAAGGAGGCGGCCCAGGAGGGCATGGGCCCGCACGGCCTGTGTGTCGGCGCGACCGGTTCCGGCAAGTCGGAGCTGCTGCGCACGCTGGTCCTCGGCCTGGCGGTGACCCACTCCTCCGAGACGCTCAACTTCGTCCTCGCCGACTTCAAGGGCGGCGCGACCTTCGCGGGCATGGCCCAGCTGCCGCACGTCGCCGCCGTCATCACCAACCTCGCGGACGACCTCACCCTCGTCGACCGCATGGGCGACTCCATCCGCGGCGAGCTCAACCGCCGCCAGGAGATGCTGCGCGACGCGGGCAACTACGCCAACATCCACGACTACGAGAAGGCGCGGGCGGCCGGCGCCCCGCTCCAGCCGATCCCCTCGCTCGTCCTGGTGATCGACGAGTTCAGCGAACTGCTCACGGCCAAGCCGGACTTCATCGAGATGTTCGTGCAGATCGGCCGCATCGGCCGGTCGCTGGGCGTGCACCTGCTGCTCGCCTCGCAGCGCCTGGAGGAGGGCCGGCTGCGCGGCCTGGAGACGTACCTGTCGTACCGGATCGGCCTGCGGACGTTCTCGGCGGCCGAGTCGCGTGCCGCGCTCGGCGTGCCCGACGCCTACGAGCTGCCGAACGTGCCGGGTTCCGGCTTCCTGAAGTTCGGCACCGACGAGATGGTGCGCTTCAAGGCGGCGTACGTCTCCGGCGTGTACCGGACGAGTTCCCAGCAGGCGGCGGCGCTCGGCGGGCCGCTCCCGGTGGACCGCCGGCCGGTGCTGTTCACGGCGGCCGAGGTGCCGGTGCACTACGTGCCCGTGCCGCAGCAGCGCCGGGAACCGGAGCGCGACGAGAAGGACGACGCGCTCGCCGACACCGTCCTGGACGTCATCGTGCGGCGGCTGGAGGCACAGGGGCCGGCGGCGCACCAGGTGTGGCTGCCGCCGCTGGACAGCCCGCCGTCGTTGGACTCGCTCCTGCCCGGCCTGGTGCCGGTGCCGGGCCGCGGCCTGACCCAGCCCGGCTACGAGGGCGCGGGCCGGCTCGTCATCCCCGTCGGCCTCGTGGACAAGCCCTACGAGCAGCGGCGTGACCCGCTCTGGGTGGACTTCGGCGGGGCCGCGGGTCACATGCAGATCCTCGGCGGTCCGCAGTCCGGCAAGTCGACGCTGGTGCGCTCGGTCATGGCGTCGTTCGCGCTCACCCACACCCCGCACGAGGTGCAGTTCTACGGGCTGGACTTCGGTGGCGGCGGCATGTCGGCGGTGGCCGGCCTGCCGCACGTGGGCGGGGTGGCCTCGCGCCTGGACCCGGAGAAGGTCCGGCGCACCGCGGCCGAGGTGTACGGCGTGATGACCCGGCGCGAGGAGTACTTCCGCAGCGCCGGCGTCTCCTCCATGGCGGAGTTCCGCACCCGTCGCGCGCGGGGCGACATCTCGGTCACCGACCAGCCGTGGGGCGACGTGTTCCTGGTGATCGACGGCTGGGGCAACTTCCGCTCCGACTACGAGGCGCTGGAACCCCTGGTCCTGGACATCGCCGCCCGCGGGCTCGGTTACGGCATCCACCTGATCCTCACCGCCTCGCGCTCCATGGAGGTCCGTTCGAACATGAAGGACCACCTGATGAACCGCCTGGAGCTGCGGCTCGGTGACCCCATGGACTCCGAGTTCGACCGGAAGGTCGCGGCCAACGTGCCCACGGGCGTGCCGGGTCGCGGCCAGACGCCGCAGAAGCAGCACTTCATGGCCGCGGTGCCGCGGATCGACGGCCTGTCCTCCGACACGGACCTGGCGGACGCCACGGCGGCCCTCACGGCCGAGGTGACGCGCCACTGGCAGCAGCCCGGCGCTCCGCAGGTGCGGCTGCTGCCGCGGGAGTTCCCGGCGGCCCAGCTGCCGCCCGGCGACCGCTTCCCGCAGCGCGGCATCGCCTTCGCCCTCGACGAGGACAACCTCGAGCCGGTGTTCGTGGACTTCGACCAGGACCCGTTCTTCCTCGTCTTCGGCGAGAGCGAGTCCGGCAAGTCGAACCTGCTGAAGCTGCTCATCAAGGGCCTCACCGAGCGCTACGACGGCAACAGCTGCAAGCTGTTCGTGGTCGACAACCGCCGCTCGCTGCTGGGGGTGACCCCGTCCTCCCACCTGGCGGAGTACATCCCCATGTCGAACCAGATGCAGCACCACATGGGCGCGCTGGCCGACCTGATGCAGCGCCGCACGCCCACCTCGGACGTCACCCCCGAGCAGCTGCGGGACCGCAGCTGGTGGCGCGGTCCCACGGTGTACGTGATCGTGGACGACTACGACCTCGTGTCCACCTCCAGCGGCAACCCGATGGCCGGACTCACCGACATGCTGCCCTTCGCCCGGGACGTCGGCGTGCGCTTCATCATCGCCCGCTCGACGGCGGGCGCGGGGCGCGCCGGCTACGAGGCCTTCATGCAGCGGATCAAGGAACTCGGCGCCCAGGGCGTGGTCCTCGCGGGCGACCCCGGCGAGGGGGACCTGCTCGGCGGCGTGCGGCCGCGGTCGATGCCGGCGGGCCGGGGCGTGTTCGTGTCCCGCAAGCAGGGCCGGCCGTTGGTGCAGGTCGGGTTGGTCGGCGACTGAGGACGGGCACGGCGCAGCGGCGCCGTGCCCGCCGGCCCGGCCGGCTGTGCGAGCGGCGGCCGGGGCCGCTCACCCGACCTGTTCGGACGTCGGCGGGGCGGCCGGCGCGCCGGCGTCCGTGGACGAGCGCACGACGCAGGCCTGCGGTCGGACGGTGGTCGCCGGACACGGCCGGGTCGTTTGCTCCGGCGACGTGAGGGCCGGCGTGAGGGCCCGGCGTGAGGGCCCGGCGTGCCCAACGGCGGCACCCCGTCCGGTCGGCCGCACGGAAGCGCCGGCGGTCTCGTGGTGGCGCCCCGTCGCCCGCCGACGGCGGAGCCTCGGGCCGTGCCCGGCACACGACAGCGGGGTGGGCGCCTCCCGCGCGCGCCCACCCCGGACAACCTCTGAACCGCCGTCTCTAGCGGAAGTAGCTGGCGGCCTGCTTGTCGCCCGCCATGTAGTCACCGCCGGCCATGTGGACGACGTGACCGATGCCCGTGAGGGCGGTGTGGATGTCGCTGGCTTCCTTGTCCCACTTCTGCAGCTTCTCGTTGAAGGTGCCCTGAGCCTCGCCCTCCCAGTACTGCAGGCTCTGCACGACCATCTGCTTGAGCTCCTGCAGGTCCTGCTCGAGGGCCTTCGCCTCGTTACCGATCTTGGTCGCCGTGGCGTCGAGGGCGTTGTAAGTGACGCTCAGCCCCTCGGAGTTGTTGCCCATGACCTGTCTACCTCGTCTCGCTCGTGTCTGTCTGATGGGTGCCGGCTGCCCGGCGGATCACCTGCGAAGCCGAAACGGTCTCAGTACGAGCTGAAGGGAGAGACCGTGGAGGCGCCGTCCTGCAGGCTGATCTTGTTCATCGCGGCCCGCACGTCGTCTTCCTTGGTGTCCTTGATCTCGCGCGTCTTCGTCATCGCCTCGATGACGTCGCCGAGGATCCTGCCGATGTTCTGCAGGGACTCGTTGATCTCGTACTGCTTCTTGTCGAACGCGGCGCGGCCGATGCCCTGCCACTGCCCCTCGAGGCTGTCGATGACCTGCTGCAGGCGGTGCACACGGGTCCGGATGTTCTCGTACTTCATGAACATGTCGTTCTGCAGCTTGCTTACTGCACCGTCTTCGAGCTTCTGCTTGTCAACCATGACCAGCCCGCCCTTTCCTTGTCGTTTCCTGGTCAGTTGCCTCGGCCCACCGCCGGTTCGGCGGTGAGCACGCTGTGTCGGTCCGTGGAGCCCGGCCGGGCGGGCTTCGCGGCACGCGGATGGTGCCGGGCGTCCGGCTCGGCGACCCGCGCCCTCACCTCGCCCGGCGCGCCCGCAGGACGGCGAAGCCTCCGCCGCCGATCACGAGGACGGCGGCGGCAGCACCCAGCGCGATCCAGAGCGTGCTGCTGTCGTTCGACGCTTCCGCGCTCGATCCTGCCGCAGATGTGCCGCCGGCCGAACCCTTCTGCGGAGCCTGTGACGAGCCTGATGCGGAAGAGGACGACGAGGACGGCTCGGACGACGACGCGCCCGCCCCGGCCGCGGACTTGGCCAGCAGGTCGCCCCCGTTCTCCTTCGCCAAGGGGTCGACGTTCGGCGGGCCCGCGTCGTAGCCGGAGTCCTCGAGGACCACACGGGGCCGGATGAACCCGTAGCCCGCGTACTTGCTCGGGTCGTCCTTCGACCACGTCCGGCCGGCCGTGTCGATCAGGGCGCGGGTGACCTGGTTCACCGTCCAGTCGGGGTGGGCGGACCAGATCAGCGCGGCGGCGGCCGAGGTGAGAGCGGCCGCGGCGCTGGTGCCCTTGCGGTCGCAGTAGGAGCGGAGGGATGCGTCGCACCATCCGGGAATGTCCTCACCCGGCGCTGCCAGGTCGACGTAACCACCGTAGGAGGCGAACTTCGACACCTGCAGCGACTCGTCCGACGACGAGACCCCGAGCACGTAGGGGTAGGACGCCGGATAGTCCTTGCCGTCCTTGTTCCCCGCCTCATTGCCGACGGCGGCAACCAGCAGCTTGCCCTTCGAGGCCGCGTACTTGATCGCCTCCTCCTCGTCGGGGTCGACGTACTCCGAGCCGAACGACATGTTGATGATCTTGGCATCGGTGTCCGCCGCTGCCCGGATGGCGTCTGCCGGCTCAGGCGTCTGCTTCTCCTCCGCCCCCTTCACGCCCTCGAGCCTGATGCGGTACGGGAGGATCTTGGCTTTCGGGGCCAGTCCTCGCACTCCACCGCCGGCTCCCGTGCCGACGATCAACTCGGCCATGCTCGTTCCATGGCCGTCGTAGTCGTCGGTGGCACGGTAGGCCGCCGCCTTGGAGACTTCGTGGGTCAGTACCTGCCCCTTCAGCGACGGGGTGTCCGGGTTGACGCCGGTGTCGATCAAGGCGACCTTGACCCCCTCACCGGCGCTGACCTTCCACATCCGCTCGGCCTGCATCGGTCCCAGGTACCACTGCTTGGACGGGGCGTCGTACGCGGCGACGCTCGGCGCGAACCCCACACCCACAGCGGCCAGGGCACCCACGACCGCGCTCACGGCACGAACCCGTCCTCCGCAGCGCCCTCGCAGGAGCGCAGCCCGCCGGGTACGTCCGCTGGTCCCTGGCCTCATGGCGTCGTAAGTCCTCACTCGCACTCAGTTGATGACCGGCGGCACGTCGCGCCGCGGTGGGTTGGGCAGGTGCGTCTCTTCGTCCTCGACCAGGTAGTCCGGACGCGACGCCCCCTCGCGGCCGCCGGTGTCACCGGGCTTGCCCTGACCGCCCGGTCCACGCACGAGTCCTGCTCCCCCACGCGTCATGCCGTTGCGTTCGGCCTGGGTGGCGGAGTTGCGCGCGCTCGGCGTACCGGTGACCGTCCCGGGTGCGGCCGCTGCGCCGCGCGCGGGATTGGCAACCGGAGCGGACCTGGCCGTGACATCGGATGCCCCGAAGACCCCACGCTGTCCGGGCCGGCCGGTCAGGGGGCGTGCGTTGGCCGTTCCCTCCGCTCCGATGACGGTTCCGCGTGGGATTCTCGGCCCGCCCTTGGCCGAAGTACCGGTCGTGGGAGCCGGCCGCCCCCCGACCACACCGTTGGCACCCCGCGCACCCGTGGCTCCACCGCCGTTGCCACGGCCGGCACCGGCGGTGGGGGCGCCGGTGGTACGGGGTGTTGTCGTGCGGCTGGTGCTCGGGGTGCCACCCGTGACGCCTCGGCCCATCTGGGACGACGACGTGGACCCGGAAGCCATGCCCTTGGCCACGGACTGACCGGTCGCCGTGGCGCGGCCCGTCTGCCCCAGAGGTCCCCGGGCGGCGGAGCGTCCCGAGCCCGAGTTGCCCAAGCCGGAAGTACCAGCGCGCCCTTGAGCGGAGGCAGGAGTGCGGACACCCCCGGCTGCACTCGGTGTGCGGCCGGGAACGCCTCGGGACACCGGAGGGCCGAACCCGCCCTCGAATCCACTGGGCAGGCCACCACCCGCGACCGGGGAGGCTGTGGCTGGTGCGGTGTGACCCGCCGCCGGTCCGGTCACGGGCGGGGGCAGCGTGCCGACGGTGTCGATGTTCGTACCCACGGGAACGTCAGGGCGCTCCACCCCGCCGATGACGTCCGGGGAGTGAGGCGGTGTGTCAGTCGTGGCGTGCACGCGGGCGGGGCCCGTCTGCTCGACCGTCGCGTGACGGGTCGTCCCGGCAGGCGCCGCCCGGCTCTCCCCGAGCGTCTCCGACGTCGCCTCTTCGGTCGCGAAGCGCCTGACCCCTGCGGGCTTCGGAACCCCTACATTCGGCATGGCCGTGAACTGCGGGGGCTGCGCGTTCAGACCGTGGAGCTGTTCCTTGGCCACCGCGTAGTACGAGGACAGCCGGTTCATCTGGTTGATGGCCTCCTGGCGGTCCTTCTCCACCCGGACGGCGTCGGCGTACTCCTCCTTGTCCGCGGTCTTCTCGGCCTCGGTGAACTTGTCCGGCCGCTTCCGGTCCGGCCGCGTGTCACGAGGCGGCATGGCGCTGCGCACGGACGCCAGGCCGACGGCGGCGGCGGTGATCTGGTCGCCCGCTCCGCCGGCGAAGTCGCTGAGCGCGTTCGTGGTCTTCACGAGCGAGCGGCCCCACTCGCGGAACGCGTCGCCCGACTCACCGACCCAGTGGACCTTCTCGATGTGGCCGTCGAGCTCCCTGGCCGCCGCGCTGATGGCGTCGCGCGCGTCCCACAGGGCCTTCCCGGAGGACTCGAGGTCTTCGGGCTTCGTCTGCTCGACCAGGTCGACCATCTTGTTGAGGTCGTAGTCGTCGAAGTCGGTGCGGCCGTGCATGGCCCTGCCGTAGGGCGTTGCTTCGACCATCGGGCGCAGGGCGCCGTAGACGAGGTTGTTGTAGAAACCGCCCTGCGGGTGCTCCTCGATCCCCCGCGCGAAATCGGTGAAGGAGTTCTGGCCGGAGACCCGCTCGTAGTCCGCCTTGTGCTGGTTGTCGCCCATGGTCACGCCTTCAGGCCGGTGCCGTCGCCGGTGTGCTCCACGCCCGTCGTGGGCTGGAGCGCCTTGATCCTCGTCTGGATCTCCCAGAACCGCCGGCGCTGTTCCTCTTCGAGGTTGTCGAAGCCCACGTGGGCGCCTTTGACGGCGATTCCGATCGCCTCGATCTGCAGGTGCAGGGTCTTGGACAGGGTGGTGAGCTTCTCGTGCACCGCGTCGTACTGCTCGTACAGGTCGTGCGCCTCTTGGAAGACGGCGTTCCCGCTGCTCAACGACGTGCGGCTGATCCTCTGGGCACTGACCCGCGTGGGGTTGCCGGCCGACGACTCGAGGTCGCGCAGGACGGCGTCCACCCGCTTCATGAACGTGGTCAGCGCCTCGCCGCTGGCCTCCAGGTTCGCTGCCCTGGCAGCCGACACGCCCCCCACCATGTCTGCCGGAAGCACGACGCTCCTCCCCGTATCCCCGTGATGCACATCCGCCGTGGCCGACGAACCGCTCGCCTACGATCGCAAAGCGAGCCGCTTCCCACAACGCCTTTACCACTGTAGTCAACCTGCCCATCGGGACCAACAAGGCTGTGTACTAAGCCTGTTACGGAACCATGCTCCGCGCCGCGCTTCTCCCGGTTTGCCGGTCCCTCGCGCACGCGCCGGCGAACACGCACCGCCGCCCGCCCCGGCGCGTCCACCCGCCATGGAGCGCGGCCGTCGCCCGCGTCGCCGGCGCCGTCGGCGATCTTCATCGAATTTCCACACGACCGGGTGACGGCCCAGGACGACACTGATGACGAGCGCGGTCACGGCACGGCTCCCGGGCGCCGGTCGAAGCGCCGAGGGGACTCGGCGCCACACAAACACCGCACACCGGACGCGACCTGTGAGCAGTGCCGGGTCCAGTTGCTAACTTGACCGGACACCGCAGCAACAACCTGGGGCACCTGCCGCAGCATGTGCATCGACGGCTGGGCGAACACGGGGAAGGGGTCCACCATGGCGTGGGAGGAATGGGAGACGCTCAAGGCTCAGGCCGCCGACCGACGATCGACTCACATGCGCCTCAATCAGCTGGAGCCGGGCGGTGGCGGCGGGGGCGGCGACCTGGTCGTGCATCAGGACGACCTCGGTGCGGTCGGGCACGAGGCGTACATCCTCTGGGAAGGGCTGCGGAAGGACGCCGACATCGCCGGTGCCGGAGCCGGCAAGGACGGAGCCGGCTCGACGATGCAGGCGGCGGCCAACCTGAAGTCGCACGGCTTCGACACCGGCGGCGCCCTGGAGACAACGGTCGACGTGTGGACGTCCCAGGTGAAGTCCGTCCTCCAGGCCTGCGCGCACATCTCCAACCACCTCGACTACAGCAAGAAGCTGCACGCGCAGGACGACGCCCAGATCGCGGCCGTCCTCAGCAACCCTGACGGCTCGACGGTGCCGGTGTCGAAGCTCAGCGAGTACTTCAAGTAGTGGGGGAAGCGTCAGTGGCTCTGAAGTTCACCGACCTCGTCGAAGTAGACCTCGGCAAGCTCGGCACCGCCGTATCGGACTGGAAGAAGACCGTCGACAGGCTGAACACGCTGGCGGAGAACGCGCGCAAGGGCATGCAGGCCAAGTCGGACACCGCTCGATGGGCCGGCGTCAACGCGACGGTCACGCGGGAGTTCATCGCCAAGACGGCGAAGGAGATATCCGATCTCCACACCGAGGCGAACAGCATCTTCCAGGTCCTCGACGACGGACACACGGAACTCGCCGCGCTGCAGCAGCAGCTGAAGACGGCCGTACACGACGACGCGGCTCGTCTCGGCCTCCGCGTCGAGGACGTCGGCGACGGAACGGTCCGTTGCTTCTTCCCCCACGTCCGCGGGGACAGCGACGAGCGCACACAGGAACAGCTCGACGCGAAGCAGGAGCTGGAAGGCCGGATCAACGGCATCCTCGCCCACGCCGCAGAGATCGACGCCTCGGTCGCCCGGGCGCTGGCGAAGAGTCACGGCAACGACCCGAACAACGCCGGTCACAGCGCCTACGGGTCCCTGAACGACGCAGAGGCCGAGCGCGCCCTGGAACTGGCCCGCAAGGGCGACGAGATGTCGGACGCCGAACTGCGCGAACTGAACCGCCTGCTGCGGTACAACTCGCGGGAGCAGGACGGTGAGTTCGCCACCAAGTTCTACGAGGGGCTCGGCGGCCCGGAGAAGGCGCTGGAGTTCTACGCCGAGATGTCCATCGACGGAACGGACGGCGACGCGACCAAGACCCGGCTCGACCAGGTGCGGGACCTGCAGAAGGTCATGGGGTACACGCTGGCCAACGCCACGGACCCCGACCACAGGCACCACCTGCCCGACAGCTGGGGCTCGACGTTCCGGCGACTCGGCACCCAGCCGATCGGCTGGGAACCCGGTCAGATGAACAAGCCGTACGGTTACCAGGTCCTCGGCGGTCTGCTGCGGTACGGCAACTACGACGCTCGCTTCCTCACGCCCATCGCGGAGCACATCACCCAGCTCCACAAGGAGGACCCGCACCGGTTCGTGTTGAACGCGCCGGCCGGCTCACCCGACATCTACGGCTTCAACCCGTCCGGCAAGCTCGGCACGGGCAACGATCCGCTCAACAGCGTCCTCGAAGCCCTGGGCCACAGTCCCGAGGCCGCGGAGAAGTTCTTCACCCAGGCGCCGACCGCGTACAACGAGGACGGCACGGTGAAGAAGGACGGCAAGGTCGGCTTCGACTCGTATCTCGATCTGTTCACCGACAAGGAGTTCGAGTGGACGATCGACACCAACGACAACAACGTGCTCATCGACGAGGACAAGACCAAGAAGGCCCTCGGCTTCGGCCCCGAGGCGCTCGGCCACGCCCTCGAAGCGGCCACGACGGGCCGGCCCTACGACAGCGACGCCACCGGCGACGCGATCAAGCACACCGAAGCACGTGCGCAGCTGGTGAGCCAGATCGTCGACAAGTTCGGCGAGCACCCGGAGCTCATCCGCCACAACGAGAACGGGGACCTGGACGGCATGGAGTCCGGCCCTCTCTACGCCATGCGAGGAAGCCTCGGGGACATTACCGCCGAGTACATGGGTGACTTCCAGCGAGCCATGTACAAGGAGGATCCGAGCAGCACCCTGTTCCCGACCTTCGGCGCCGCGGCCAATCTGGACACGGGCCATGCGGCCCGCTTCCTGGGCGTGGTGGGGCAGGACCCCGATGCCTACGCGGCGATCACCAGCGCTCAGCACGCCTACACGGCCGATGTGGTGCACCACGTCATCAATGGGGACAGCCAGTCGACCGCTTCGCTGGACGGACGGGTGGGCGCGGCCGTGACACCGGGCGCGACCATCGCCGGCATCATGAGCGACGCGAGGGCCGACGCGATCTTCGAGTACCACGTCGCCTCGGACAAGGAGTTCAACGAGGCCGCCGCCGACAAGCAGAAGTGGGTGAACCGCATCCTCGGCATGGGTATCGAGAAGGCCGGTGAGCGCGTCCCCATCGCGGGTGCTGCCCTCGAGTGGGCCTCGGAGGACATCCAGGAATCCATCATGAAGAGCATCGAGCGGGACACGATGACCGACGCCGAGCGCGAGGCGGGGAACGAGTACTCCCACGGTCGCGAGGCCGCGCTGGACTCCGCCGAGGCCGCCGTCGGTCATGCTCTGGTGAACAACCAGGACATCAACTACGACACGGCGGTGGATTTGAAGCGCGCGGCTCGCACGGCTGCCGGCCTGGGTCACGATGCGGGCGCCCAGTGGAACTCGGAGAGTGACGCGAATTGAAGGCCATGATCTACGCCTTGCGTGGCGCCTGTCTGGTGGTCGCCGCAGCCGCGGTGGCCGGCTGCTCGTCGGACGATCCCAAACGGGAGTTCGCGGCACCGGAGAGCCTGTGCGAGGTGTCGGTTCCGGCTGACGCGCTGTCCAGTCTCCTGCCTTCTTCAGGCAAGCGCGTCAGCGTGGCATCGGAATCGATGTCGGCTGACGGTGAGGGACTGTGCGAAGTAACCGTCGACGACGACACGGTCCTGATCCTCAGCAGGGAGCGCATCGACGTCGGCCAGTCCGCGGAGAGCATCCTGCGGAACAGGCTCTCGCTGCACGACCCGAAGTCCGCAGAGGACGGCTCCGTGGCCTACGCCGATCGGGGTGCGGTCTCACTGATCGAGTGCCGAGGCACGGGGGTGGAGGAGGAGGACATCAGCACCCTCATCAAGGTCCTCGAACCGGCGCGGAAGGACGAGTCGGCCATGAAGGACCTCATCGTCGGATACACCGACGCGCTGAGGGCGCAGAAGCCGTGCAGGCAGGGGTCCTGAGAGAGCGCTGGAGGGGCACGCCGACCGCCCGCCCCTCCACGGACGCTGCTCGCCAATTCCTGGGGACGACAACGGACCTCGAAGCTCTCATGCGCCACGCCGCGAGCCCAACAGCCGCTGACAGCCGTCCGACGGGCGCCCGGTGGAACTCGGAGAGTGACGCGAATTGAGCCGGAACGCGCGAGCGCTTCGCACCGTCCTCCTGCTGACCGTCCTGATGACGGGCGCGGTGGCGGGTTGCTCCTCACACGCGCCGAAACGGGGCTTCACGGTCCCCAAGGCGATGTGCGGGGTCTCCGTACCCTCCGACGCGCTCTCCCGCCTGCTGCCTGAATCGGGGAAGGACGTACAGGTCGAGAACGACCCGGATGACGCCGGAATGTGCGAAGTCACGGTGGACGGCGAGGTAGTCCTCTCCGCCGAGCGGGAACGCATCGATGCAGGCCGTTCGGCGTGGCGCATCATCTCCTACGACCACCGGATCGGACAGGCCAAATCCGGAGAAGGCGGCACCATCGCCTACGTGGACCGAGCTGCGGTGTCGGTCGTGCAGTGCCGTGCCGAAGGCACCGAGGACGAGGCCGTGAGCACCTACATCAGAGTCCTGAAGCCTGGCCGCAAGGACGAGTCGGCGATGAAGAGCCTGATCTCCGGATACACGGCCGCCCTCACGAAGCAGCAGCCGTGCGGCCAGGAGGCGTGAAAGGCGGATGCGGTCGACACGGAAGAATGAGACGTGACACTCACCCGTCCCCAAGATCCTGCTCGTCGCCGGAGCCGCCCTGGTGCTGGCGCTCGTCGCCGGGATGGCCTACGCCTTCGAACTGCCGCCGCTCGAGAAGAAGGGCGAGGTTCAGACGGCGAACGTAAGCGCTTCGCTCGGTGATGCGTCGCGCGCCGCAGCCGCGCTCAGTGACGTGCTGCCGGAGAACGGGCCGGACTGCCGGTAGGACGACCGCGAGGCGTGCCGACGGGTCTGCGCCGCCAGTCCGGCCGACTCGGCGAACGGCAGCGCCGGCACCGCCGTCAGACCGTGCCGCCCACGCGTCCGTGCCGCCGGCGTGCGTCCCGTATGGCCACCGCCGTGCCGCCGAGGCCCGCGACCAGGACCAGGCCGCCCACGACCACGTACGTCGCCAGGCGGGTGTTGCGTTCCTCGGGCGTTTCGCCGAAGTGCACGGGGGTCACCGACGGGGCCTCGGCCCGGGTGACGCCCTCCTGCGCGCGGGGGGTCTCCACGGGGTGGGCGGGGTCCACGTCGGTCAGGGCCTTGACCGGGTCGACGACGCCCCAGCCGACCAGGCGGTCGTGGTCGGCGACGGAGCGTTCCGCCGTCTGCTCGATCTGGGCGACGACCTGCTGGGCCGTCCACTTGGGGTACTTGGCCTTCAGCAGGGCCGCCACGCCGGCCACGTAGGGCGCGGAGAAGCTGGTTCCGTTGTCGGAGCAGTGGCCGCCGCCGGGGACCGTGGAGATCATGTCGACGCCGGGGGCGGCGACGCCCACGAAGTCGCCGGACTGGGAGAAGGAGGCGCGCTCGTTGTTGCGGTCGGAGGCCGCCACCGCGAGGACGCCCTCGTAGGAGGCCGGGTAGGTGACCTTGACGTTGCCGCCGAGGCCGTCGTTGCCCGCGGAGGCCACGACGACGACGCCCTGGCCGAGGGCGAAGTCGACGGCCTGCTTCAGGCGGACGTCCGGTGCGACGGCGTTGGCCGTGTCCTGGGAGATGTTGATGACGTCGGCTCCCGCGCCCACCGCGTCGCGGATCGCCTGGGCGAGCGTGGTCGCCGTGCCGTTGCCCTCCGCGTCGTTCTGCTTCATCGGCAGGATCGTGGCGTCCGGTGCCAGGCCGACGAAGCCGGTGCCCTTGGCGGGGCGGGCCGCGATGATGCCGGCCACGCGGGTGCCGTGGCCGACGGTGTCGGTGGTCCCCCGGGCGTTGCCGCGGTCGATCGGCTCGCCTTTGGCGTTCTTGGCGGGCAGGTAGTTCCTGCCCTTCGAGGCGTCGACCGCGGACCTCAGTTGCGGGTGCTTGACGTCGACTCCCGTGTCGATGACGGCCACTTGGACGCCCTTGCCGGTGGACTGCGCCCACAGCTGGTCGAGGTTGACCCGTTGCAGCGCCCAGGGGCGGCCCGCGTACGGCTTCGACGGGAAGGTGCACTGGCCGTCGTCGGCCCACGCCGCGGGCGCGGGCAGGGCGAGCACCGACGTCGCCGCCGTGAGGGCGGTCGCGGCCGCGAGGGCCGCCGCCCGGGTGACGGCCGCCGATCGCCGCCGCCTCGTGTCTGCTGCTGTCAGCATGGGTTCGCTCCCCTCCCCCGCGGCCGTCAGGAGCCCTGGGGCTGGCGGGCCGCCGACTCCGACAGGCGCGGGCCGGTCGGCAGGAACGTCGACCACTCCGCGGGCACGGGGGCCGGTGTGACCCGTTCGTAGCCGAGCCGGGTCTGGGCGATCTTCGCCTCGTCCAGTTCTTCCTTGCGCTTCTTGCCGGACGTTCCGATGCCCTTGTCGTCGGTGGCGCTGTCGCTGTTGGACTGCAGCGCGTAGCGCAGGCCCGTGTCGGTGACCAGGAACACCGGGCCGGCGCCGGTCTCCGTGCCCTTGAACTGCCGGAAGAGCAGGCCGGAGCCGGCGGTGACGTAGGCGCTGGAGGAGCCGGTGGGAAGCTGCGCGGGGAAGTCGCTGCCCACCCAGGTGGACAGGGTCTTCCTCCCGTCGGCGCCGACCGAGCGCAGGACGTTGCAGACGGTGTTGCGGCCGGAGGTGGTGCTGGCGCCGTCGTTCACCGTCTTCGGCCGGTACTCGGGCCAGTCCTGGTCCGCCGCGAAGGTGGTGCTGTCGACGACCGCGCCCGGGCTGACCTGCTGCGCCTCACCGGCCTGGCCGACGGCCACCAGGTCCCGGCTGTTGAGCAGCAGGGTGGCGGTGAACTCGGAGATGCGGGCGACGCGGCCGGGCTGGACGACGTAGTACTGCATACGCCGGCCGTCGTAGGCCTTGATGACCATGCCGACCTTGTCGTAGCGGTCGTACTGCGCCAGGCCGTCGAAGGCGCCCGCCTTCGCCCCGGGTGTGCCCTCGACGGCCGGGATGGCCACCGGATCACCCTTCTCCAGGGTGTCGAGCCATTCCTGGGAAACCCGCTGCGGGGCGCGGCCCTGGGTGTCGAGGGCCTTGAGGAGTTCCTTGTCGGCCGGGTCGGCCAGCGGGTAGCCGTGGCCGCGCGCGTCCACGACGTACTGCGCCTTGCCGTCGGGGCCCACGACGTACATCAGCTCGCCGCCGGACAGCCTGTTGCGGCCCTCGGCCTTCGCGTAGTCCTTCTTCGCGAAGACGAACGCGGCCTTCTGGATGGCCCGGCCGCCGTCGCCGGGGCGCTCGCAGACCGCCCAGCGCTTCGGGGTCTCGGCCTCGTCGGGGGTGGGCAGGCGGTCGGGGGCGTAGGGGATGCCGATCGTGGCGCCGTGCGGGGGTTTGCCGCTGTCGAGGACCTTCTCGTCGACGGTGATGACGCTGTTCTTGTCCGGGGGCAGGAGGAGTTTGGCGGAGGCCATGTTCAGGACCGGGTGGAGCTGGGTCTGCTTGCCCGTCTTCAGCACGACGTAGCGCGTCGTCGAGTCGCTCGCGACGATGACGTGCGCCTCCGGCTTGTCCCAGCCCTTGGGGGCGGTCGGGCTGAACAGGCCGATCCCGCCGAACACCGCGAGGACGACGACACCGACGACGACGCCGGGCAGTACGGCGCCCAGGGGCTTCGGGGCGCCCTCCTCCGAGCCCGACGGAGAGGGCCGCAGGAAGGACGCCAGCATGCGGCGCTTCGCGAAGGTGTAGGCGTTGAGTTCGTCCCGCCGTGATGCCATCTGTGTCCGCTCTCTCCCCGTGCAGAGCTGTGAAGGGGTGGTGGAGACCCGGTGCGCCCCGTGCCCGCCCCCGGCTGCCGTCGGTGCCCCGACTGTCGGCACCGGCCCCTACTATGCCTGTTGTGGGACACCGCCCGCGGCACGGGTAGGGTGCTGGGACCCTCAAGAGCCCTGAACGGAACGGGAGTCGGCGCGCCGAGCGCCCGTTCCGCGCGGAGTTCCAGGGGCCGTGCCGGTGAGTTTTCGGGAGAGTTCGGGGGGTTTGCAGTGGTGGCTTCCGCAGCACGGGCCCGGTCGCGATCGCAATCGAGGTCACGATCGGGTGACGGGGGACCGGGTTCGCGCGACTCCCGTGGTGCCGCCCCGTCCGGCGCCCCTGCCGCGGGCCCGCTGACGCCGCATCCCACGTCGCGTTCGGGCCGTGCGGGCTCGTTCGTGCTGCAGCGGATCGTGCTGCTGGAGCTCGCCGCCGCCCTCCTGGTGTGCGGGTGGGCGGTCGGGCCGTTCGCGCTCGTGCCGGCCGCCGTGGTCGCCGCGGTGCTGGTGGCGCTGGTCTTCGTCCGCCGCCGGGGACGTTCCCTGCCGGAGTGGCTGGGCACGCTGCTGGCGCTGCGCGCCCGTCAGAAGCGGGCCGCGAGCACTCCGGTGCCGCCGGGCACCGAGTCCGGTTTCGCGCCCGCCGTGGAGTGCGACCCCAGCCTGCGGACGTACTCCTACGGCGGCCGGGACCGGCGGCCGGTCGGCATGGTGGGGGACGGGACGTTCGTCAGCGCCGTCGTCCAGGTGGAGGCCGACGTGACCGCGCTGCGGGCCGAGCGGGGGCGGCAGCCGCTCCCGGTCGGGCTGGTCCGGGACGCGCTGGAGGTGGACGGGATCCGGCTGGAGTCGGCCCAGATCGTGCTGCACACGCAGCCCGCGCCGGCCCTGCACCTGCCGCAGCACTCCGTGGCGGTCACCAACTACGCCCCGCTGCAGGCCCAGACGGGCGCGCCGGCGGTCCGGATCACGTGGATCGCGCTGAAGCTCGACCCCGAGCTGTGCCAGGAGGCGGTGGCCGCGCGCGGCGGGGGCCTCGTGGGCGCGCAGAAGTGCCTGGCGCGGGTCGCGGACCATCTCGCCAGCCGGCTGACGGGAGCGGGGTTCCGTCCGACGATCCTCAACGAGGAGGAGCTGACCGCCGCGATCGCCACGTCGGCGTGCGCCAACCCGCTGGTGACGGCGGAGGCCGGGCGCGGCGAGACGCGGGAGCGGCGGACGGAGGAGTCCGGCCGCAGCTGGCGCTGCGACAACCGCAGACACACCACGTACTGGATCCGCCGGTGGCCCCAACTGGGCGGCGCCGGGCCGTCGTTGCCGCAGCTCGTGGCCGCGCTCACCGCGGTGCCCGCGCTCGCCACGACCTTCAGCCTGACGCTCGCGCGGGGGGAGCGGCGGGAGATGACGCTGTGCGGTCACGTCCGGGTGACCGGACGCAGTGACGACGAACTGGTCGCGGCCCGGCGCGCGGTCGAGGACGCCGCCCGGCAGGCCGGTGCGGGTCTCGCCCGACTGGACCGGGAGCAGGTGCCCGGCATGCTCGCCACGCTGCCCCTCGGAGGTGCCCGGTGACCGCCACGACCACGCAGACCCCCGGTTTCCCGGGTGCGGCCGCGCCGTCCTCCCCCACCGGACGGATGCGTGAACGGCTCCGCACCGGCTTGGGGTTGATCGGTCCGCGGCACGGGCGGCACGCGCTGACGGCGGAGCAGGTGGACGCGCTCGCCCTGCCCATCGGGGACGACGGCGTCGTCGTCGGCGTCGACGCCGAGGGGCAGCCGGCCGTGCTGGGGCTCAACCGGCCCACTCCGTACGACGTCGTCCTCATCGGCGGCCTGTGGACCGCCCAGGTCCTCGCCCTGCGGGCGGCGGCGACGGGTGCTCGGGTCGCGGTGGAGACGGGCCGGC
The DNA here is from genome assembly GCF_040645305.1 of Streptomyces sp. NPDC046831. NCBI lineage: Bacteria > Bacillati > Actinomycetota > Actinomycetes > Kitasatosporales > Streptomycetaceae > Streptomyces > Streptomyces sp. NPDC046831. Next base: position 22,487 of record NZ_JBEYXZ010000042.1, read on the forward strand.
CGCAGTCCTGGATGCAGATGGTGCACGCCATGGGCGGCGGTCAGAACGGCCTGGCGGTGTACGAGGTCGGCCGGGTGCCCCCGCAGGGCGCTTCGGCCGGTACGCCGGTCCTGGTGGTGCGGGACTGCGGTATGCGGCCCCCGCGCGGCCGGGTGGTCTCCGGGCCGTGGCAGGCGGTGGTGACGCTGCTGCCCTACCTCAGCCCGGTCGCGCCGCGGCTCGTACGGCAGGCCCGGCTGATCGGCGTGCAGCGCATCTCCCCCGACGAGGCGGCGGAGCTGGGGCGGACCATGGCGCTGCCGCGGGCGGACATCGACTCCCTTCCCACGCTCGCCGACGGCGTCACGCTCTGGTGCGCCGACCGGGACCGGCAGTACGTGATGACCCAGCCCACCGACGCCGAGATCGGATTGTTGGGAACGCCGCGCCGCATGGACTGAGCGGGGACCGAACGGGCCGTCCGCCGACCGGTGTTGGCGCTTGTGGGCGATTCGTCCTCTGCTTCGGTGCGCTGGGCGGCCGGCGTCTGATCGGTTTTCGGTCGGCCGGCCGGTTCACCATTGGCTGGTTTTGCCGCTTACTTGACCCCTGCGCCCGTGGGCCCGGCCCGGACCGGACGTCGCGGACGTCAGCGGAGGGGCGGCCGGGCCTGCCGCAGGTGTGCCCGTGGTGATTAGGCTGGGACCGGGCGCCCCATCAGAACCCGCGGCTGGGCCGTAGGCGCTCCGGGGGAGGGCCGGGCGGACCGGATTCGGTCCGGGTGTCCGGCCGGCCGGTCCCGACCGACCCCGTAGGACACGAACGGTCGCCCCAGCACGGCATGAGGGTGCTCGACCACACCAGGAGGAACTGTGAACAGCGATCGGGACGGGATCCGCGGGGGCTGGGCCACGCCCGGCGACGACCAGTCCGACGCCGAGTCCGCCATCGAGACGACGGGCGAGTTCACCATCGACTACGCGCCCCCCGCCTGGTACACGCAGAACGCGCCGGGCGCCTCGAACGAGGCGTCGCCCTCCACCCCGGCCACCCCTCCCCCGCCGCCTCCCGTCGGTCCGCCGGTCGACGTTCCCGACCTGCCGCCCGGCGGCGGCTTCCAGCCCGCCTGGACTCAGCCGGGTGCCGCTCAGCCGGTGGCGCCCGAGGCGGCTGCTGAGCCGGTGGCGCCCGAGGCGGCCGCCGGAGGCGGCGCGGCGGACGGCGCCGGCAACGGCGACCTGGTGAACGGTGCGACGATGCGGATCTCCGCCGCCGCGCTGAACCGCGAGTTCGCCGAGCGGGACCGGGCGGCCGCCGCCGCGAACGCGGGAGGCGACTCTGGGCCCGCCGCGGACGGCGGAACGCCGGGAGCCTCCGAGCCGTCGGGCGACGCGGAGGTGTCCGCGGACGCCGCCCCGGCCGGGGACGGCCCGGCCGGGCCCGATGCGCCGGGAATCCCGTTCGCCGGGCCCGGCAGCGACACGCACCTGCATCCGGCCCAGGACGCCCACGGCACGACGCCCGCTGACGCCGCGTCGGCGCACGCGGACCTGACGGAGGCGGCGCCCGGCGGCGAGCACGGCGTTCCTGGCTCCGGTGACGCGGCCGGCGCCCAGGTCCCGGCCGACGACGCGGCCGGGCGGGACGGCGAGGCTCCGCAGCACGAGAGCGCCGGTCTCGGCGCGTCCGAGCACCCGACCGGGGACTCGGCCGGCGGTTCGGCGGCCGCGGACGTGCAGGCGGCCCTGGACGTGCAGGCGGCCCTGGACGCGCAGGCGGCCGCGCGAGCCGCGGAGGACGACGGGGCGGCCGGTGAGACGGTCGCCGGGCCCCACGCGAGCGACGGTTCCGACGGTTCGGCAGGAGCTGGGGACGGGCAGGTGGCGGGCGGCCACGACGGCGTCTCCGCCGAGGCCGCCTCCGGCCCCCTTCCCGAGGCGCGGGCGGACGCGGCGGGCGACGGCGCGGCGCCGGACGCCGGGGAGGCGGCCGGTGACGGCGGGAGCACGCCGGACGCCGTCCCCGCCGCAGCCGCACCGGCCGACGGCGCCCCCGCCGACGTACCGGCCTCCGGGTCCGGGACACCGGGCGGGGCGCCCGGGGACGTGCCGCAGCCGCCGGCCGGCTGGGGTCCGCCGCCGGCGCCGCAGGGCGCGGTCCCGCCGCTGCCCCCGTCCTACCAGCCGGCCGCTCCCCCGCCCGCGGACCAGTGGCCGGCGCAGCCGCACGCGGCCCCTCCGGCGGCCGCGGACGCCTCCCAGCCGGGCGGTGTTCCGTACCAGCCGACGGGTACGCCGGTTCCGCCGCCGGCGCAGCCCCAGCAGCCGTTCCCGCAGCAACCGCCGTTCCAGCAGCAGGCGCCGCAGGCCGGGCCCGACGCGTGGCACGCGCCGGCCGCCCCGCCCCAGCACACCCCGGCGCCCACTCCCCCGGCGCCTCCCGCCGGCTACGGCTTCCCGCAGCCCGGCAGTGGCCAGGCGGGCGCGCCCTCCGTGCCGCAGCCGGCCCCTCAGCACCCGGCGCAGGGCGGCTACGGCTTCCCGCAGCCCCCGGCTGCCGCGCCGGACGCACACGGCGGCTACGGCTTCCCCCATTCGGGCCCCGTGCCGCCCGCCCCGGCCGCCGGCACCACGCCCGCCCCCGCTCCCACTCCCGCGCCGAACCCGCAGGCCGGTTACGGCTTCCCCCAGCCCACGGGGGCGAGCGGAACGCCGGGCGCAGGCGCCCCCGGCCCGGCCGCCCAGCCGGGCGGCTACGGCTTCCCGCAGGGTCCGGGCGCCCCGCACACCCCCGGTGCGCCCCATTCCCCCGCCCAGCCCGGCGGTTACGGCTTCCCGCAGGACCCGGGCGCCCCGCACACCCCCGGCGCGCCCCATTCCCCCGCCCAGCCCGGCGGTTACGGCTTCCCGCAGCCGCCCGCCCACGCGGGGCAGCCGGGGCAGCCAGGACAGCCCGCGCAGCCCGGGCCGGAGCTCCCGCAGGCCCAGCCCGGTGTCGTGCAGCCGCCCGTCGACCCCCGGGCCGGTACCGCCTGGCCGCAGCCGGTACAGCACGACCAGCGCCAGCCCACCAACCCCGGTGCCGCGCCGCTCGGTTACACCGCGGCCGTGGAACTGTCCTCCGACCGGCTGCTCAACAACAAGCGGCAGAAGGCCCGCAGCGGCCGGCCGACCGCCGCCGCCGCCGCTTCCAGGTTCAAGTTCGGCGCCAAGAAGGAGGAGGCGGAGCGGCAGCGGAAGCTGGACCTGATCCGCACCCCGGTGCTGTCCTGCTACCGGATCGCCGTGATCAGCCTCAAGGGCGGTGTCGGCAAGACGACCACGACGACCGCGCTCGGCGCCACGCTCGCCACCGAGCGGCAGGACAAGATCCTCGCGATCGACGCCAACCCCGACGCCGGCACCCTCGGCCGCCGTGTCCGCCGCGAGACCGGGGCCACCATCCGCGACCTCGTCCAGGCGATCCCGTACCTCAACTCGTACATGGACATCCGGCGGTTCACGTCCCAGGCGCCCTCCGGTCTGGAGATCATCGCCAACGACGTCGACCCGGCCGTGTCGACCACCTTCAACGACGAGGACTACCGGCGGGCGATCGACGTACTGGGCAAGCAGTACCCGGTCATCCTGACGGACTCGGGCACCGGCCTGCTGTACAGCGCCATGCGGGGGGTGCTCGACCTCGCCGACCAGCTGATCATCATCTCGACGCCGTCCGTGGACGGTGCGAGCAGCGCCAGCACGACGCTGGACTGGCTGTCGGCGCACGGGTACGCCGACCTCGTCGCGCGCTCCCTCACCGTCATCTCGGGAGTGCGCGAGACCGGCAAGATGATCAAGGTCGAGGACATCGTGGCGCACTTCGAGACGCGGTGCCGCGGAGTCGTCGTGGTGCCGTTCGACGAGCACCTGGCGGCCGGTGCCGAGGTGGACCTCGACATGATGCGGCCCAAGGTGCGCGAGGCGTACTTCAACCTGGCGGCGATGGTGGCCGAGGACCTCGTCCGGCACCAGCAGTCCCACGGGCTGTGGACGTCCGACGGCAACCCGCCGCCGGTGGCGGCCCCGCCGATGCCGGGACAGCCGCTGCCGGGACAGCCACTGCCGGGTGCGCCGGGACAGGCGTACCCGCAGCACCCGGGCCGGCCCGCGCCGCAGGGCGGCCAGTACCCCGCTCAACCCGGACAGCCTTTCCCGGGGCAGCCCGGACAGCCGTTCCCGGCCCAGCCCGGGCAGCCGGTGCCCGGCCAGGCCGTGCCCGGGCAGCCGGTGCCGGGACAGCCCGGGCAGCCGGTGCCCGGCCAGTTCGCCCCCGCGCAGCAGCCGTACCCCCAGCAGCCCGGTCAGCCGTATCCGCAGCAGCCCGGCCACCCCTACCCGCAGCAGCCCGGCCGGCCGGCGCAGGGCGGCGGCCAGTATCCCGGTCAGCCGGCTCCGGGGCAGCCGTTCCCGGGCCAGGCCCCGGCGCCCGGTGCCCCGTCCGCCCCGCAGCCGTATCCGGGCCGGCCGGGCCAGCCGGCCGATCAGCCCGCGCCGCAGCCGTATCCGGGCCAGCCGGCCGGTCAGCCCGCTCCGCAGCAGCCCGGGCAGTCGCAGCCCCCGCAGGGGCAGGCCCAGCCTCAGCCCCAGCCGCCGCAGGGCCAGACCCCGCCTCCTCCGGCTCCTCCACAGCGGTGACACCGGCGGCCCCTGCGGGGGCCGCCCGCCACGAGGGCCCGCGCCGTACGACCCGGCGCGGGCCCTCGCGCGTTCGCGCCGCGAACCGGCGGCATTCCGCCGCCACCCCCTGACCAGGAGGGCGTCAATGGTCTCCACCAATGGGGGGTGACGATGCGGTCAACTCGTTGTTTCCGCAGGCCACGCGGGGTTTGACGGACCGTTGACGCGCGCAGACTGCCGCTGATAGACACTCACTTCATTCCGCCGGCGTCACCCGATCAAGCCCGTTCCAGCCCGTCGCACAGGGGACGCACAGCGTCCCGTGCCTGCGAGGACGCGAGGTCATGAGCCATGAACACACACGATCAGCACGGCAGAGGACGTACCGGCCCACGCCTTCGGCGAACGCGGCTCCTCGCCGCCGCGGGTGCCACCGCCCTGGTCCTCACGGCGGGCCTCGCCACCCCGTTCGCCCCGGCCGCGCAGCAGGCGCAGGCCGCGGAGGCCGGGGACGCGGGGGCCACGAGGGCGGACGACGGGGACGGGGACGGCAAGAAGGTCCTCACCGTCGCCGTCGCGCAGAGTGTCGACTCGCTCAGCCCGTTCCTCGCGGTCCGTCTCCTCAGCACGAGCATCAACCGGCTCATGTACGAGTACCTGACCGGCTACGACCCCAAGGACGCCCACGTCGTCCCGGGCCTGGCCACCCAGTGGACGCCGTCGCCGGACAAGCTGACGTGGACCTACACGATCCGCACCGGCTCCAAGTGGTCGGACGGCAAGCCGGTCACCGCCGAGGACGCGGCGTGGACGTTCAACAAGATGATGACGGACGAGGGCGCCGCCACGGCCAACGGCAGCTTCGTCGGCAACTTCGACGAGGTGACCGCGCCCAGCGCCACCCGGCTGATCATCAAGCTGAAGAAGCCGCAGGCCACGATGACCGCGCTGGACGTGCCGATCGTGCCCAAGCACGTCTGGGAGAAGGTCGGGGACTTCTCCGAGTTCAACAACGACAAGTCCTTCCCGGTCGTCGGCGACGGGCCGTTCGTCCTCACCGACTACAAGCCCGACAGCTACGTACGGCTGAAGGCCAACAAGACCTTCTGGCGCGGGGCGCCCAAGTTCGACGAGCTGGTCTTCCGCTACTACAAGGACCAGGACGCGGCGGTGGCCGCCCTGCGCAAGGGCGAGGTCTCCTTCGTCGCGGGCTCGCCGTCCCTGACGCCCGCTCAGGCGGCGTCCCTCAAGGGCGCGAAGAACATCCGCGTCAACGACGCGCCGGGCCGCCGCTTCTACGCCCTCGCGACCAACCCCGGCGCACAGGCGAGGAACGGCGAGAAGTTCGGCGACGGCGACCCCTCCCTGCTGGACCAGCGGGTGCGCAACGCGCTGTTCCTGGCCGTCGACCGCAAGACCATCATCGACAAGGTGTTCCAGGGCCACGCGGTCGAGGGCCAGGGGTACATTCCGCCGCGCTACTCGACGTACTTCTGGAAGCCGCCGGCCGGCCAGGACCTCTCCTACGACCCGGCGAAGGCGGCCCGGCTGCTGGACGAGGCGGGCTACAAGGCGAACGCCGCCGGCAAGCGGCTGGGCAAGGACGGCAAGCCGCTGAACTACCGCGTGCTCTGCCACGCCACCGACCCCAACGACAAGGCGGTCGGCAAGTACCTGCAGGAGTGGTGGGGCAGGCTCGGCATCGGCGTGACGCTCGACTGCCTGGACAACGTGACCGACCCCTGGCTGGCCGGCAAGTACGACCTGGCCTTCGACGGCTGGTCCGTCAACCCCGACCCGGACTTCGTGCTCTCCATCCACACCTGCGCCGCGCGCCCGGCGACCCCGAAGGACACCGGCGCCACCGACAACTTCATCTGCGACCGGAAGTACGACGAGCTGTACGCCCGGCAGCTGGCCGAGTACGACCCGGCCAAGCGGGCGGACCTGGTCAAGCAGATGGAGTCGCGGCTGTACGACCTCGGCTACATGAACGTCATGGCCTATCCGAACGCGGTCGAGGCCTACCGCACGGACCAGATCGAGTCGATCACCACCATGCCGTCGAAGGCGGGCAACATCTACGGCCAGGACGGCTACTGGAGCTGGTGGTCCGCCGTTCCGGCGAAGTCCGGTGATTCCTCAGACGGCTCCACGTCCACGGGCGTCATCATCGGGATCGTCGCGGGCGTCGTCGTCCTCGCCGGCCTCGGGACCTTCCTGGCGATGCGCCGGCGTGCCACGGCCGACGACCGTGAATAGGCAGCCGACCGCCCGGCCGGCACAGACCGAGTGAGTGCTCATGACCGCTGAAGCGACACCCGCGCCGGCCGAGCCCGCCGTCGCCGGCCCGGCGACGGCCCGGCCGGTGGCGGGCCGGAGGCCGCGGGCCGGCACGACCGCCGGCTACCTGCGCTATGTGGCGGGCAAGCTGGGCGGTGCGGCCGTCTCGCTGCTCGCCGTCCTCGTCACCAGTTTCTTCCTCTTCCGGCTGATCCCGGGCGACCCGGTGAAGTTCATGACCGGCGGGCGCCCGATCTCGGCCGCGCAGATCGCCGCCTACCGGCGGGAGTTCGGGCTCGACCTGCCGCTGTGGCGGCAGTTCACGCAGTACTGCGGCAAGGCCCTGACCGGGGACCTCGGCACGTCGTACCAGTTCCGGACCCCGGTCGTCGGCAAGATCACCGAGGCGCTGCCGAACACACTGCTGCTCACCGGCACCGCCTTCGTGCTCTACACCGTGCTGGGCATCGTCCTCGGTACCCGGTCGGCCTGGCGCCACGGCGGGCCCGGTGACCGGGTCAACACCGCGCTGGCGCTGACCCTGTACTCGATCCCGTCGTTCTGGCTGGGGCTGCTGCTGATCATCGTGCTGTCGGTCGGCGTGGGCCCGGTGCCGGGGCTGTTCCCGACCGGCGGGATGGAGTCCGGCGGCGAACAGGGCCTGGCCCACGTCGCCGACGTCGCCCACCATCTGATCCTGCCGGTGGTGACGCTGGTCGCCGTGGAGTACGGGCAGACGCTGCTCGTCACGCGCTCCGCGCTGCTGGACGAGATGGGCAGCGACTACCTGACGACCGCGCGGGCCAAGGGCCTCAGGGATGATCTCGTCCGCCGCCGGCACGCGGTGCCGAACGCGCTGCTGCCGACCGTGACGCTGATCTTCGTCAACCTCGGCCGGACCGTCGCCGGCGTCATCCTCGTGGAGACGGTGTTCTCCTGGCCGGGCCTCGGCGGCCTGTTCTACCAGGCGCTGAGCGTGCCCGACCTGCCGCTGGTGCAGGGCCTGTTCTTCGTCTTCGCGGCGTCGGTGATCGTGATGAACACCCTCGCCGACCTGCTCTATCCGCTGCTCGACCCGAGGGTGGGACGATGACCGCCGACACCGCCGCGCCCGCCGCCGCCCCCGGGCCGCGCGCCCTGACGTGGCAGCGCCGCCGTGCCTCCGTGGCCCGCTTCTGGCGGCAGTACCGCACGCACCGGCCGGGCCTGTTCGGACTCGCCGCGCTGCTGCTGGCCGCGCTGGTCGCGCTCACCGCGCCGCTGACCGCCGGGGCGGACGTCCAGAGCGTGACCGACGCGCCCGGCGGGCCGCTGGAGAGCCCGAGCGGCCGGTTCCCGCTGGGCACCGACCAGTTCGGGCGCGACCTGCTGGGCCTGCTCGTCTGGGGCTCGCGGGTGTCGCTGCTCGTGGGCCTGCTCGCGGCCGTGCTGTCGGTGGCGATCGGCGCGCTCATCGGCATCACCGCCGGGCACTTCCGCGGCTGGTACGCCACCGTGATGATGCGCGTCACCGACTGGTTCCTGGTCATGCCGACGCTGGTGCTCGCCATCGCGCTGGCCACGGTGATGTCCCGCTCGCTCGGCACCATCGTGCTGGCGATCGGCGTGACGACCTGGCCGACCACCGCCCGTCTGGTGCGGGCGCAGACACTGGCCGTCGAGTCGCGGCCGTACATCGAGCGCGCCAGGGCGCTCGGCGGCGGCCACTGGCACATCATGTCGCGGCACGTGCTCCCCAACGTCATGCCGCTGGTGCTCGCCCAGACCACCCTGATCATCTCCTCCGCGATCCTCTCCGAGGCGACGCTCGCGTTCCTCGGTCTCGGGGACCCGGCGGTCGTCTCCTGGGGCGGGCTGCTCCAGGACGCCCGGGAAGCGGGCGCGGTCAGCTCGGGCGACTGGTGGTACCTGGTGCCGCCGGGCATCGCCATCGCCGTCGTCGCGCTGGCGTTCACGCTGTGCGGGCGCGCGGTGGAGTCCGTCCTCAACCCCAGGCTGGGGGTGTCCCGTTGACCCTGCTCGACGTCAGGAACCTGACGGTGACGTATCCCGGCGGGGCCGCCGCGGTGCGCGGCGTCGATCTCCGCCTCGCCGCCGGCGAGAAGCTCGGCCTCGCCGGGGAGTCCGGCTGCGGCAAGTCCACGCTGGCGCTGTCCCTGCTGCGGCTGCTGCCGGCCGGCGCCCGGATCACCGGGGAGATCCTGCTGGACGGCGAGGACGTGCTGGCCATGAAGTGGGGCCGGGTGCGCGCCGTGCGCTGGGCCGGCGCCTCGATCGTCTTCCAGGGGGCGATGCACTCCCTGAACCCCGTGCACCGGGTGGGCGACCAGATCGCCGAGCCGGTGCTGCTGCACCGCAGGGCCACCCCGGCGCGGGCCCGGGCGAAGGCCGGTGAGCTGCTGGAGCACGTGGGGCTGCCCGCGGCGCGGGCGCAGGCGTATCCGCACGAGCTGTCCGGCGGCCAGCGCCAGCGCGTCATGATCGCGATGGCGCTGGCCTGCGACCCCCGTCTGATCGTCGCCGACGAGCCGACCACCGCCCTGGACGTGATGATCCAGGCCCAGATCCTGCGGCTGATCGAACGCCTGGTGAGCGAGCAGGACCTCGGCCTGATCATGATCAGTCACGACCTCGCCGTCCTCGCCGACACCTGCGACCGGCTGGCGGTGATGTACGCGGGCCGGGTGGTCGAGGAGGGCCCGGCCCGGCAGGTCCACGAGGACGCCCGGCACCCGTACGGGCGGGCCCTGTCGGAGGCCTTCCCTCGGATCGGCGACCCCGCGTCGCGGTTCGCACCCCGCGGGCTGCCGGGCGACCCGCCGGACCCGTCCGCGCTGCCGCCGGGCTGCACGTTCCACCCGCGCTGCCCGGTCGCGCTGGACCTGTGCGCCACCGAGGACCAGGCGCTGCGGGAAGCGGGGGCGGGGCGCCGGGCGGCCTGTGTGCACGTGGACGCCGGGGCCGGGGCGACCGCGGCGGGACAGGGCGTCGAGGACGAGGATGAAGTGAGGAGCAGCGCCCCATGACCACTCCTGTCCCCAGTGCGCCGCTGATCGGCGTCGAGGGTCTGCGCCTCACCTTCCCCGGCCGGAACGGCGCGCCGCCGGCCCGGGCGGTGGACGGCGTGGACCTCACCGTCCGGCGCGGTGAGATCGTGGCGCTGGTCGGCGAGTCGGGCTGCGGCAAGACGACGCTGGCCCGCTCCCTGCTCGGCCTCGTCCGCCCGACCGCGGGCCGGATCACCTTCGACGGGGCGCCGCTCGACTACTCCTCCCGTGCGCTGAAGGCGTACCGCAGGCGGGCGCAGCTGGTGCTCCAGGACCCGAGCGGCTCCCTCAACCCGCGGCACACGGTGTACGACGCGGTGGCCGAGGGCCTGCGCATCCACGGGTACGGCGGCGACGAGCGGGCGGCCGTCGCCGAGGCCCTCTCCCGGGCCGGGCTGCGGCCGCCGGAGCGGTTCTTCCTGCGCTACCCGCACGAGCTGTCCGGCGGCCAGCGCCAGCGGGTCGTGATCGCGGGCGCGCTGGTCCTGGAACCCGAACTCGTCGTCGCCGACGAGCCGGTGGCCTCCCTGGACGCCTCGGTGCGCGGTGAGATCCTCGCCCTGCTGCTGCGGCTGCGCGCCGAACTCGGCCTGTCGGCGCTGGTCGTGACGCACGACCTGGGCCTGGCCTGGAACATCGCCGACCGGGTGGCGGTGATGTACCTCGGCCGGATCGTGGAGACCGGCGCGGTGGAGCAGGTCCTGACGGCGCCCCGGCACCCGTACACGCGGGCCCTGCTGTCCGTGCTCCCCGAGGCGCCCGGCGATCCGGTCGTGCTCACCGGTGAGCCGCCGGATCCCTCCCGCATCCCCTCGGGGTGCCGCTTCCACGCCCGCTGCCAGGTCCTGGCGAGCGGCGAGGCGGCACGGGCGGGGGTCGCGGACGCGTGCCGCGGGGTGGATCCGGACGTCCTGGGCGGGGCCGGCGAGGCGGAGGTGGCGTGCCACTGGGCGCGGGTCACGGGCGGGGCACGCGCCGGTGCGGTGAGCGGACCCGGCGGGACGAGCGAGGACGACGGCATGACCGCGCCGGCCGCCGGCACGGGGGCGTGAGCGGGCACGCATGAGCGGCGCGGACGGGGTGGGAGGCACGGCCGGGGGCGGCGGGACGACGGCCGCCGGGCACGAATCGGCGGTCCCCCGACGCACCCGTGGACGTCAGGCGGCTCTACCTTCTTGATCGGGTTGATCGAGCCATTCGTAGGGCTGGATCGCCCAGAGGTGCTGGGTGTGGCCATCAGGCGGCTGCCGTCTCGTGGTTTCCCCGGCTTCGCCGCCCGGCGCCTCACGACGACTCGGCCGCCGATGAGGAAGTGCGAACAATGTCGCTGTGCAGAGCAATGCCGGCGAGGTCGTCCGTGGCACGAACAGAAGGAACCCGCACGACAGGAGCGCGATGACCCGGGGCCTTCTTCCCGGGCACGGCAGGGGCGCGCCGGGGGGCGGACTCCGGGGAAGGGGTGGCGCGCTCAGGCGGTCGCCGTGTCCGCGCTGCTCGCGGCCTGGCGCGGGTCGGCACTGTCGGCCCGCTGCCAGGTCAGCCTGACGGTGAAGTTCCCCTCGGCCGCCGTCTTGGCGATGACCGCTCCCGCCTCGGCGTTGATCTTCACTCCGAGTTCGACCTCGACCGTGCTGGGCGGGCTGGGAAACGTGGTCAGCCGGTCCAGGAGCGTCGCGGCCGCGGCGCGCACCTGGTCGAAACTCTCCGCCAGCGTCCGCGCGGCGGTCCCCGCCACCTCACCCGGCCGGGCGGCGCGCACGATGCCGGAGGCGGCCGGTTCGACCTCCATCACCACCCGTGCGGCTTCCCCGCACTGCCCGGAACCGTTCAGTGGCACCCAGATCAGCTGGGCCTCGGCCATGTGTCGTCATCCCTTCTTCGCGCACAGCGCTCCCCGGTACGCACCGGGGGGCAGTTTCTCCTCGGCGGCCCGCGGCAGCGTTTCGTCGCCGAGGGTGCCGCACAGGCGCCCCATCCACCGCTTCGCCTCGGCGGCCGACGGAACCCCGACGGGCTTGCCGGTCGCACCGGTGCCGGCCTGGGGTGCCGGCAGCCGGTGCAGCGGTCCGCCCTTGCCGCGGCCGACGACGGCGAGCACGCCGGGGTACTCGTACAGGAGCGCCGACAGGCCGTCGTCCGAACCCAGCAGGTCGATCGTCCACCGGGGGGCGACGGCGACGACGGGGCCGTCGCCGGGGGAACCGCCGGGCGCCGGGGGTGAAGAGGACGGGAAGGAAGGGATGTCGGCCCCGCTGTAGACCAGCACCCGTGAACCGCCGGCGGACACGGTGACCCCGGTCGCCGGCAGCTGCTGCGAGGACCGCTCCTGCCGGAGGACCCTGCCGCCCGGCAGTTCACGGACGGCCAGCCGCTGCTCGGCCTTCAGCCCCTTGACGAAGGTCTCGGCGACGGCCGCCCGGGTGAGGTCCGGGCTCACGTCCACCGTCACGCTGTGCCCGGCCGACTCCTTCAGGCCGAGCAGTTCCCGCCCGTGCGGTGCCGTCCCGGTCAGGTCCCACACCTTCAGCGACGTCGTCACCTCCAGGGACTTGCCCCCGACGCTCTCGGTCAGCGTGATCAGGCGTTTCCCGCCGGCGTCCAGCCAGAGCGCGTCGACCGGCTCCGGCAGGCCGGGCATGGTCTTCTTGATGCGTCCGCCGGCCGTGTCCCACAGGACGAGCCGGCCGCCGTCGCCGAACAACCCGGTCTGGCCCACGAGCACGGTGCCGTCGGGGGAGAAGGCGAGTCGCGCGTACTGCGTCGGCAGGGTGAGGCCGGGAATGTCGTGGAGATCGAGCTCGGGCAGCTCCAGACCGGGGAACCCCGGTACCTCGCCCACGTCGTCCGGGAACGGGTCCCCGCCCCGGGGCCGTTCCAGTGTGCGGGTCTGCCCGGTCCGTACGTCGTACAGACGCACGGGCAGCCCGCGCGGGTCCGCCGGAGTGGACGGCACGGTGCCGGTGTCCGGGAGAAGCTCAGTCCGGGCCATCGCCACCAGGGAGCCGTCCGGGCTGACCGCCGTGACGTCCGCGTCGTGCCCGGCCGACAGCCGGCGGACCCCCGGGCCGTCGGTGCGCTTCAGGACGACCACCCTGCCGTCGGCGGCACGCGAGGCGATCACCCGTCCTCCGGCGTCGGTGAGGGAGGAACTCGGCGGCTGTTCCGGCGACTCGGTGAGGAGCCCGTTGATCGTTGTGTACCGCGGGGCGATCACGTCGGCGAAGCCGTACCGCGCGTACATCTCACCGAGGCGCGCACGGGTCTGCCCGGTGTCCTGGGTGCGGTAGGCGCGCAGGGCCAGCAGCAGCGCCGTGTACCCCGCCCCCCGGTCGGTGGGGTCGGCCATGCCCTCGGCGTCGCGCGACTGCTGCACCAGCACTCGGGACGCCTTGGCGGCCGAGTCCTTGCCGGCGTCCCGCTGCCACGCCCGGACCTCCAGGCCCGCGCCCCCCGCGACGAGTCCGAGCACGACGACGAGGGCGACGACCAGCGTGCGGCGGCGGCGTGCACCCCGGACGCTCGCCGCCACGTACTCCTTCTCCGCGGCGAGCAGTTCGTCCGGCCGGCGCGCGTGCCAGTTGCGGGCGTCCCGCAGGTCCGCTCCGCGCAGCAGCCGACTGCGCGGCTGCCCGTCGGCGGCCCACTGGGCGATCCGCCGTCGCAGGTCCTCCTGCCAGAGCCGGAAGCCGCGGTCGGCCTCGAAGAAGTCGCGCAGCCGGGTCCAGTGCGTCAGCAGTGTCTCGTGGGCCAGTTCCACGGTCTCCACGGGCGACCCGTCACCGGTCCGGTACTCCTCGCCGGGCACGACCAGGCGGGTGGTCATCAGCCGCTGGGCGATCCGCCACTGCCGGGACGGCAGTTCGGAGCGGGTCACGGTGCGGCGGGTGGGCGCCACCCGCTCGTCGCCGGGGTGGACGAGCTGGACGAGCAGGGCGCGGGCGGCCAGGCGCTCCTCCTCGGTCAGGGCACCGCCCCAGATCTGTTCGGCATGGGTGACCAGCGCGTCGTCGACCCGGCCCAGGGACTCGTAGGCGGCGTGCCCGATGACGCCGTGCCGCTGGCGCTCCCACAGCCTGGTGAGGGTGAACTCCAGCAGGGGCAGCCGGCCGGGGTCGCTCCCGAGGTCGCTCAGGATGCGGTCCACCAGGCCCGGTTCGTAGCGGACGCCGGTGTGGTCCAGCGGACGCTCGACGGCCGCCCGCAGCTCCTCGTCGGACATCGCTCCCACGGTGAACAGCCGGTCGCCGGCCAACAGCGGGGCGAGCCCGGGGTGGTTGAGGGCGGAGGTGAGGAAGTCGGCGCGCAGGGCCGTCGCGACCTGCAGCCTGGAGCCGGGGCGCAGCGCGTGCCCGAGTGCGGCCGTCAGCGCGTCCAGTTCCGCCTTGTCCGTGCCGATGAGCGCCTCTTCGAACTGGTCGACGACCACCAGCAGCCCGTCCCAGCCCTGGCGGGCGAGCAGCCGGTCGACGACCTCGGGCATCCGGCCTGCACGCAGCAGGTCCGTCAGCCCGGGCAGCTCCTTCAGGCGGGCGGTCTCGGTCAGGTCCGGCTCCAGACGGGGCAGCAGCGCCAGAGCCAGCGCGGCGAGCGGGCTCCGGCCGAGCTGCCCGGGCCGGAAGAGCACGATCTCCCGGTCCCGGCGGGCGCGCAGCGCGGGCAGTGCTCCGGCGTGCAGCAAGGAGGACTTGCCGCAGCCGGACGGGCCGACGAGGCTGATCGCCGGCGCGTGACCGAGCAGGTCGACGATGCGCCGGGCCGGCTCCTCGCGGCCGTGGAACAGGCCGGCGTCGCGCTCGTGGAAGGGCTCCAGGGCCCGGAAGGGGCAGGCCGGCAGCGCCGTGTCGCCCAGGGCCGACGAGCTCTCGCGCAGCGTCTGCGTCGGGATGAGGTAGGCCGTGCGCACGTCCGGCCTGCCGTCCGCGGCGACGACCATGCCGACCACTCCGCCCTCGGCCACGTCCCAGACGGGGGCGCCCGAGAAGCCGGTCTGCACGCGGTGCTCGCTGGACGGATCGGTGTCGTACTGGAGCCAGCCGGCGCCGGTCCGCCCGCGCAGCCAGCCGACGCTCCACGCGCCGTCGTCGTAGCCGGCCGGGAAGCCGAAGGTGCGCACCCGGCGGTCCGGTCCGGCCGCGTCCTCCACCAGCCGGGCCACCGTCGCCTTGGCGGGCGGGTCGGTGAGCAGCTTGAGGACGGCGACGTCGCCGGACCCGTCGGCCCGGACCGGGGTCCACGACCCGATCCGCACCTCCGTCCGCCGGCCGGGCTCCGCCAGGGGGAAGTCGATCCATAATCGTCCGGCGGGCGGCTCCGTGAGCATGTCGGACGGTGCGCCCAGCGCTCTGGCCACCACATGCGCGCAGGTGATCACTTCATGGTGGCCGGTGAGGAATCCGGCCCCCTCCGGCCTGCCGTCGGCGTTGAGGATTCTCACCACCGCCGCGTCACTCGGCGCGGCACCGCCCTGCGTCACGATGTCCCCCGATCATCCGATCAACAGCTCGGCGTTGCCGTAGCGCCGCCGACGTGATTGACGGGACCAGTGTGACTTCCGCCCTCCGGTACGGCAATCACCTGCGGTGGCCACGGACGGGAAGAAGACAGCGCCGTCCGGGAGGACGCCGCCCCGTTGAGGCCACGGTGACGGGCGCCGGAGACGGGATCATCGGCACCGTACGGAACTCAGTGCGGCGTTCCGGGGCAGCGCCCCTGGCCGGCCGGACGGGACCAGGCGCCCTTCTCGTCCGCCGCGATGATCTCCCGGCACGTCCGGACGTCCTCGGCCATGGTCTCCAGGAGGGCGTCCAGCGACTCGAACTTGGCCTGGCCGCGCACGAACGCCACGAAGTCGACGGCGACGTGCAGGCCGTACAGATCGAGGCCGACCCGGTCGATGGCGTACGCCTCGACCGTGCGCTCGGTGCCGTCGAACTGCGGGTTCGTGCCGACGGAGACAGCGGCCGGCATCGCCTCGCCCTGGGCGTGGAGGTAGCCCGCGTACACCCCGTCGGCGGGGATCGCGGTGTGCGGCAGCGTCTCGACGTTCGCCGTGGGGAAGCCCAGCTCGCGGCCGCGCTGGGCGCCGCGGACCACGATCCCCTCCACCCGGTGCGGGCGGCCCAGGATCTCCCGTGCGCCCTCGACGTCCCCCTCGGAGACCAGGCGCCGGGTGAGGGTGGAGGAGAACGGCTCGCCGCCGCCCGCCTCACCGGTCAGGTACAGGTCGACGGCCTCGACCTCGAAGTCGTAGATCCGGCCCTGCGCGACGAGGAAGTCCACGTTGCCGGCGGCCCGGTGGCCGAAGCGGAAGTTGGGGCCCTCGACGACCGCCTTGGCGTGCAGCTTGTCGACCAGGACCTTGACCACGAAGTCGGCCGGGGAGAGCTTCGAGAACTCGGTGGTGAAGGGCAGGACGAGCACCGCGTCCACGCCGAGGTCGGCCATGAGGTCGGCACGGCGGTGGTGCGGGGCGAGCAGCGGGGGGTGGCTGCCGGGGCGGACCACCTCGCTGGGGTGCGGGTCGAAGGTGACGACGACGGCGGGCACACCGAGGGCGCGGGCGCGGTCCACGGCGTGCCGGATGATCAGCTGGTGACCGCGGTGGACGCCGTCGTAGGAACCGATGGTGACGACGCTGCGCCCCCAGTCCTGGGGGATGTCCTCCAAGCCACGCCAGCGCTGCACTGTGACCGCTCCTCGTCGAAACCCGTGTCCGTGTTGCCTCTTCCGCAGGTCTAAGGGTGCCATGCCGCGCGGTCCCCGCCCGCATCGGCATGGGGCTGTGACCCGGCGCACGTCCCCGGTCCGCCGCACGGGACGGTCGCTGACGGCCCGGCCGTCCTCGGGCGCGCGGACGAGGAGGCGTCCGGTGCGGTGGACGGGACCGCCGAGGTGGTCCTCGGAGGAGTACGCGGCGACGGGCGGCACGGCGTCCAGGACTGCCGGGCCTCCTCGCGGGCGAGGGCCGGAACCGGGCGGTTCCCGGGCCGTGCGGGAGCACGGCCGGGCGCGGGCACGGCCGTGCGGGGCGGAGCCGTCGCCCCGGGGGCGAGCGGCGCGCGGCCGGTGCGGCGCAGCGGTGCGCGGTCGGATCGGTGCGGACGGCGTCGGCAGTACGCGGTGGACGCCGGCGGTGCGGGGTCGGCGTCGGCAGTACGCGGTGGGCCTGCGGTGCGGGGTCGGCGTATGCGGTACGTGCTGGGCGTCGGCGTACGCGGTGGGCGTCGGCGGTACGCGGTCGGAGCGGACAGGACCGGCGGTGCGCGGTCAGGGCGTACGCCGACGCCGCGGCCCGTCCCTCCGGGACGGCGCACGCGGCGAACGCGCCCCCTTGCGCTCCCTCCGTTCACTCCGAGCGCCTGCCCAGTCGGGTGAATACGCGGGAGCGGGTGGATAAGCCTAGGGGTGGGGGAACCGAGGGGGCACCCGTGGAGCGGCGACTGTGGACACCCGTGATCGCCGCTCCACGGGCGGAGGGACAGCGCCCGCCCGAGAAGGCGCCTCAGCCGAAGACGGCCAGGCTCTTGGCCTTGCCCCGGTGCTCCTCCACGAGCGCGAGAAGACGTCCTTCGGGGTCCAGGACGGCGACGGCCCCGGCGCCCGCGTACTCCTCGGGCATCTCCAGCCGCACGCCGTTGGTGAGCAGCCGGGCGCGCCGCGCGTCCACCTGCCAGCCGGGGAACGCGGCCGCGGCCGCCTCGGCGAGCGGCAGCACGGTCAGCTCCTGCTGGAGCTGGTCCAGCGTCCTGGCCGCGTCCAGCCCGTAGGGGCCGACGCGGGTGCGGCGCAGGGCGGCGAGGTGGCCGCCGACCCCGAGGTCGGCGCCCAGGTCGCGGGCGAGCGCGCGGATGTAGGTGCCGGAGGAGCACACCACCGACACCACCAGGTCGAGCACGGCCGTGCCGTCCTCGGCGACGGCGTCGCGCACGTCGTGGACGGTGAAGGAGGAGACGGTGACCGGCCGGGCCGGGATTTCGAACTCCTCGCCCTCACGGGCCCGCTTGTACGACCGCACGCCCTTGATCTTGATGGCGCTCACCTTGGACGGCACCTGCATGATGTCGCCGGTCAGCTTGGCGATGCCCGCGTCGATGGCCTCGCGGGTCACCTTCGAGGCGTCGGTGGAGGAGGTGATCTCCCCCTCGGCGTCGTCGGTGATCGTGTTCTGCCCGAGCCGGACGGTGCCGAGGTACTCCTTCTCGGTCAGCGCGAGGTGGCCGAGGAGCTTGGTGGCCTTCTCCACGCCGAGGACGAGGACGCCGGTCGCCATGGGGTCGAGCGTGCCGGCGTGGCCGACGCGGCGGGTCCGGGCGATCCCGCGCATCTTGGCGACCACGTCGTGCGAAGTGAAGCCCGAAGGCTTGTCGACGATGACGAGGCCGTCGGGCGGGGTGGGCTTGTCGGTCATTCGGCGGTGTCGTCCGTCTCGTCGTCGGAGTCGGGCTTCCGGTACGGGTCCGCCTCGCCGGCGTAGGTCTTGCCCGTCGCCGCCTCGCGCACCGCCGCGTCGGAGGCGCGTGCCTTGTCGAGGAGGTCCTCGATGGTCCGGGCGGTGTCCGGGAGGGCGTCCGCGACGAAGGTGAGGGTCGGGGTGAACTTCACGCCGGCCGCGCGGCCTACCTCGGAGCGCAGGATGCCCTTGGCGCTCTCCAGACCGGCGGCCGCGGCCTTCCGCTCCTCGTCGTCCCCGTAGACCGTGTAGAAGACGGTCGCCTCCCGCAGGTCACCCGTGACCCGGGTGTCCGTGATGGTGACGTGCGAGCCGAGCCGCGGGTCCTTGATCCCACGCTGCAGCTTCTGGGCCACCACCTCCCGGATGAGGTCCGCCAGCCTTTTCGCCCGCGCGTTGTCGGCCACTGGTCCGTCTCCCGTTCTTTCTTCTCTACGTGCTTGGCCAAGGGTCGTCAGTCGTCCTCGCCGTGGAAGCGCCGCCTGACGGACAGCAGTTCCACCTCGGGGCGGCCGGCGACCAGCCGCTCGCACCGGTCGAGTACGTCGGTCAGATGCCCCGCGTCGCCGGAGACCACGGCCAGGCCGATGACGGCCCTTCGGTGGAGGTCGGTGTGGTCCACCTCCGCCGCGCTCACGGAGTACTTCCGCTGGAGCTCGGCGACGATCGGGCGGACGACGGAGCGCTTCTCCTTCAGCGAGTGGACGTCGCCGAGGAGGAGGTCGAAGGACAGAGTCCCCACGTACATGTGTGTATCCGGTTCACCCGCCGGTACGGGTTCGTTGGTCCTGCCGTCGGTGTCGGCAGGGACACCAAGAACGGTACCCCGAACCCTGCCGGTGACTCGACGGGGTTTTCCGTCCACGCAGGTCAGCAGCGGGCTCGCGCCACCCCGGGCCTCCCGGCGTCCGCCGGAGCAGGGGTGTGCGGTCCGCCGGTGCGTCCCGGCCGGGTGGAAGGTGCCCGCCGCGGGTCCGGTGCGGGGCGTCCCGCACCGGCCGCGACGCCGTTCGGCTCCGCGGTCCGTCCACCGTGCGGGGAACCCGTTCCGCCCGGGACGAGCCCGTGCGGCCGGAGCGGCAGCCCCGGGACCGTTCGTCCTGGGGCTGCAGCCCACGGAACCGTTCGTTCAGTCCGGGGCGGCACCCCGGGAACGGCACGCCGGCCGACGGGAACGCGTTCCCGTCGGCCGGCGGCCAACCGTCGGCTGTTACGCCCGCGGCTTCTCGCGCATCTCGTACGTCGCGATGACGTCGTCGACCTTGATGTCGTTGAAGTTCCCGAGGTTGATACCACCCTCGTAGCCTTCGCGGATCTCGGTGACGTCGTCCTTGAAGCGACGCAGACCCTCGATGTTGAGGTTCTCCGCGATGACCTTGCCGTCGCGGATGAGGCGCGCCTTGGTGTTGCGGCGGACCTCGCCGGAGCGGATGAGCACACCCGCGATGTTGCCCAGCTTGGACGAACGGAAGACCTCGCGGATCTCCGCCGTGCCGAGCTCGACCTCCTCGTACTCCGGCTTGAGCATGCCCTTGAGGGCCGCCTCGATCTCCTCGATCGCCTGGTAGATGACCGAGTAGTACCGGACGTCCACACCCTCGCGCTCGGCCATCTGCGCGGCACGCCCGGCGGCGCGCACGTTGAAGCCGATCACGATGGCGTCCGAGCCCATCGCCAGGTCGATGTCCGACTCCGTGACCGCACCGACGCCGCGGTGCAGGACGCGGATGTCGACCTCCTCGCCGACGTCCAGCTGGAGCAGCGAGGACTCGAGGGCCTCGACGGAACCAGAAGCGTCACCCTTGATGATGAGGTTGAGCTGCTGGACCTCGCCGGCCTTGAGCACCTTGTCCAGGTCCTCCAGCGACACGCGGCGCGTGCGCTTGGCGAAGGCCGCGTTGCGCTCACGGGCGGCGCGCTTCTCCGCGATCTGACGGGCCGTACGGTCCTCGTCGACCACAAGGAAGTTGTCGCCCGCACCCGGGACGTTGGTCAGGCCCAGGACCTGGACCGGCGTCGAGGGTCCGGCCTCGGACACGTTGTTGCCGTTGTCGTCGAGCATGGCGCGGACGCGACCGTAGGCGTCGCCCACGACCATCGTGTCGCCGACCCGCAGCGTGCCTCGCTGCACGAGGACCGTCGCCACGGCACCGCGGCCGCGGTCGAGGCGGGACTCGATCGAGATGCCCTGCGCGTCCTGGTGCGGGTTGGCCCGCAGGTCGAGCGAGGCGTCGGCCGTGAGGATCACGGCCTCCAGCAGCGAGTCGATGTGCAGACCCTGCTTGGCGGAGATGTCGACGAACATGGTGTCGCCGCCGTACTCCTCGGCCACCAGGCCGTACTCGGTCAGCTGACCGCGCACCTTGGTCGGGTCGGCGCCCTCGACGTCGATCTTGTTGACCGCGACCACGATCGGGACGTCGGCCGCCTTCGCGTGGTTGAGCGCCTCGACCGTCTGCGGCATGACGCCGTCGTTGGCCGCGACGACCAGGATCGCGATGTCGGTCGACTTCGCACCACGGGCACGCATGGCGGTGAACGCCTCGTGACCCGGGGTGTCGATGAAGGTGATCTTCCGCTCTTCGTCGTTGACCTCGGTCGCGACCTGGTAGGCACCGATGTGCTGGGTGATGCCACCGGCCTCGCCCGCGATGACGTTCGTCTTGCGGATGGCGTCGAGCAGGCGGGTCTTGCCGTGGTCGACGTGACCCATGACGGTCACGACCGGCGGACGGACGACCAGGTCCTCCTCGGAGCCCTCGTCCTCACCGAACTCGATGTCGAAGGACTCGAGGAGCTCGCGGTCCTCCTCCTCCGGGCTGACGATCTGAATCTGGTAGTTCATCTCGTCGGCCAGGAGCTGCAGCGTCTCGTCGGAGACGGACTGCGTGGCCGTGACCATCTCGCCCAGGTTCATCATGACCGCGACGAGCGACGCCGGGTTGGCGTTGATCTTCTCCGCGAAGTCGGTGAGCGACGCACCGCGCGACAGGCGAATGGTCTCGCCGTTGCCGCGAGGCAGCATCACGCCGCCGACCGACGGGGCCTGCATGGCCTCGTACTCCTGACGGCGCTGCCGCTTCGACTTGCGGCCGCGGCGCGCGGGACCACCCGGACGGCCGAAGGCACCCTGCGTGCCGCCACGGCCACCGGGACCACCCGGACGACCGCCGAAGCCGGGACGGCCACCGCCGCCACCGAAGCCGCCGCCACCGCCACCGGGACGACCGGCGAAGCCACCGCCGCCACCGGGACGACCGGCACCGCCACCGCCACCGGGACGGCCGGCGAAGCCGCCGCCACCGGGACGGCCGGCGCCGCCGGGACGACCCGCACCGCCCGGACCGCGGCCGCCGGGGCCGGGACGCGGGCCGGCAGCGGGACGCTGCGGCATCATGCCGGGGTTCGGACGCGGGCCGGCCGGGCCGGGACGCGGACCGCCCTGCGGACGCGGCATCGAGCCCGGGGTCGGGCGGGGACCGCCCGGACCCTGCGGACGCGGACCGCCGCCCTGGGCGCCGGGCGCCTGCGGACGGGGACCGGCGCCGGGGGCACCGGGGCCGCCGGGCCGCGGGCCCTGCGGACGGGGCGCCTGCGGGCGCGCCATGCCGGTGGAGCCACCGGAGGTGAAGGGGTTGTTGCCCGGGCGCGGACCGGCCGGACGACCGCCCGGACGCGGAGCCTGACCGCCGGGGCGCTGGCCCTGGCCGCCGGGGCGCTGGCCCTGACCGGGACGGCCGGCCTGGCCCTGGCCCTGGGCGCCGGGACGGGCGCCGGGACGCGGGGCGCCGGGACGGGCGCCCGGCTTCGGCGCGGCCGGAGACGGAGCCGACGGCGGAGCGGTGAACTCCGGCGTGGTGGGCGCCGCCGGGGCCGGGCGCGGCGCGGGCTTGGGGCCCGGAACCGGACGCGGGCCGGGAGCCGGCGCGGACGGGGCCGCGGGCTGCTGCGCCGCGGCGGGGGCGGCCGGCGGCTTCGGGGCAGCCGGGCGCGCGGGAGTGCCACCAGCCTGCGCCGCGGAGGGCGCGGCGGGCCTGGGGGCGGCCTTCCTGGGGGCGGACGGCTTGCCGGCGGACCGGCCGTTGCCGCTGCCCTGCTGGAAGGCGTCGGTCAGTTTGCGTACTACGGGCGCCTCGATCGTCGAAGACGCCGATCGGACGAATTCACCGAGCTCCTGGAGCTTGGCCATGACGACCTTGCTCTCAACACCGAACTCCTTGGCGAGTTCGTAGACCCGGACCTTAGCCACTTCGCTCCTCTGAGGTCCGGGTTGCGGCCGGACCGTCGCTAGTTCATGGGCGTACTCATCGCGTACTCATCGAGTGCTCATCGCAATCTCGACCTGCTTTCGACTCGCGAGGTACCAGGCCGCACGGGGCTCCGCGCGGCACGTCTTCCTTACCGTGTCGCCTGCTCGGTTCCGCCTGGCATGGCCGGCATCACCCAGCAGGCCGTCGGCTGCCGTGTCAGCAACCTTGTGCCTGCTCGACGTAGTGGCGCAACGCCTTTACGTCGAGCGGTCCCGGGACGCGGAGCGCCCGCGGAAACGCCCGGCGGCGCACCGCCTGGTCGAGACAGACCGAGGCGGGGTGTACATAGGCACCCCGGCCGGGCAGCGTACCGCGAGGATCGGGGACGCATGCGTCCTCGGCCACCACGGTCCGCAGCAGTTCGGTCTTGGCCGCTCGCTCCCGGCACCCCACACAGGTGCGTTCAGGGCATACGCGGGCACGCGTCCGGCCAGACACTCCTAGTCTACCTCCCCTGACCGATCTCACCCCCACGGGGGAGAGGTCGAACAGACCTTGTGTACAGAACTGTCGTGATCTAAGCGACCTGCGGCTCAGATCTATTCCCCCTCCCCGGGCGACACCCCGGGCAGGGACTCAGACGGACGCCTGCTCGGTGTCGGGGCGGATGTCGATCCGCCATCCGGTGAGCCGGGCCGCGAGGCGGGCGTTCTGCCCCTCCTTGCCGATGGCCAGGGACAGCTGGTAATCGGGCACGGTCACCCGCGCCGACCGGCTGGCCAGGTCCACGACCTCCACCTTGGAGACACGGGCCGGCGACAGCGCGTTCGCCACCATCTCGGCCGGGTCGTCCGACCAGTCGACGATGTCGATCTTCTCGCCGTTCAGCTCGCCCATCACGTTGCGCACCCGGCCGCCCATGGGACCGATGCAGGCGCCCTTGGCGTTCAGGCCCGAACGGGTGGACCGCACGGCGATCTTCGTACGGTGACCGGCCTCACGGGCGATCGCGGCGATCTCGACGGACCCGTCGGCGATCTCCGGCACCTCCAGGGCGAAGAGCTTCTTCACCAGGTTGGGGTGCGTGCGGGAGAGGGTCACGGACGGTCCGCGGACGCCCTTGGCCACCCGGACGACGTACGACCGCAGGCGCGTGCCGTGCGGGTACCTCTCCCCCGGCACCTGCTCCTGCACCGGCAGGATGGCCTCCAGCTTGCCGATGTCGACGAGCACGTTCTTCGGGTCGCGCCCCTGCTGGACCACACCGGTGACGATGTCGCCCTCACGGCCGGCGTACTCCCCGAGCGTGGCGTCGTCCTCCGCGTCGCGCAGCCGCTGCAGGATCACCTGCTTGGCGGTGGTCGCGGCGATCCGCCCGAAGCCGGACGGGGTGTCGTCGAACTCGCGGGGCTCCTGGCCCTCCTCGAGGTCCTCGGGGTCCTCCTTCGCCCACACGGTCACATGGCCGGTCTCCCGGTTCAGCTCCACGCGCGCGTGGCGGCGGCTTCCCTCGGTGCGGTGGTAGGCAATGAGGAGGGCCGACTCGATCGCCTCGACCAGCAGGTCGAAGGAGATCTCCTTCTCCCGTACCAAGCCCCGCAGGGCGCTCATGTCGATGTCCACGGCTACGCCTCCTCTTCCTTCTGGTCCTTGCGGCTGAACTCGACCTGGACGCGCGCCTCGGCGACGTCCGGGAAGCCGAGTCTGCGGGTGGTGGCCTTGCGGCCCTTGACGCCGGGCACTTCCAGGTCGAGGCCTTCGTCGTCGACCTGCAGGATCCTGGCCACCAGCTCACCGCCCCCGGCCAGCCGGAACCTCACCAGCCGGCCCGTGGCACGCACGTAGTGCCGGTGTTCCGTGAGGAGGCGCTCCGCGCCCACGGTGCCGACCTCCAGGGTGTACTCCCCCTGGCCCATCGCGTCCGTCTCGTCGAGCTTCGCCGAGAGCGCACGGCTCACATCGGCGATCTGGTCCAGGTCCGCCCCGGTGTTGGAGTCGACGACGACGCGCAGCACACGCTTGCGTCCGACGGAGTCCACGGCGATCTCTTCGAGATCCAGCCCCTGGGAGGCGACGAGCGGTTCCAGCAGTTCCCGCAGCCTCTCGCTCTGGTTGGTGCTCATCCGGGTGACTCCTCGGCCGCGTGTGCTGTTGTGGGTACGTCGCGTGTCTGGTCAAAGGGTATCCGCTCCGAAGGGGTGTTGCCGTCCACTGCGGCGGGGCGGCCGCGTGGCGTGGTGCCGCTGAGTGGAACCGGACAGGTGCACGGGTACCGTGATCACGGGCGAGCCGCCCGCAAGTGCCGTTGTCGCGTGTTGTCGCGTTCGAACCCCCCGAGGACGTCTGCCGTGCCGTTCCCCTCACCCCCGCGCGCCCTCACGGGTCCGCGCAGAAGGAGCCTGCTCGCCTCGGCCGCCGGGGGCGCCCTGCTCGTGGGCTGCGCCGGCGGGTCCGGTGACCCGGGCGGCGCGGATCCGTCCGCGGCCGAACGGGCCCGCGCGCGTGCCGCGCGGGACAGCCGCGGGCTGAGGGAACGTTACGACGCCGTGATCGCCGCG
This sequence comes from Streptomyces sp. NPDC046831, assembly GCF_040645305.1. Classification (NCBI taxonomy): domain Bacteria; kingdom Bacillati; phylum Actinomycetota; class Actinomycetes; order Kitasatosporales; family Streptomycetaceae; genus Streptomyces; species Streptomyces sp. NPDC046831. Next base: position 47,711 of record NZ_JBEYXZ010000042.1, read on the forward strand.
CATCCGGCGCTGGCGGAGCGGCTGCGGCCGCTGCGGGCCGAGGTCGCCCGGCACGAGGGGGCGTTCGGCGCCGCCGGGGCCTCGCCCACGGCTTCCGAGGCGCCGGCGGTGCCGGCCGGACCGGAGGGGGCGAGCGCCTCGGCGCCGGACGCCGCGGGCGCCGGGGCGTCGCCTTCCGTCTCCGCCGCCGTCCCGCCGAACGAGAAGGACGCCCTCGCCGCGCTCGCCGCCGCCGAACGGTCCCTCGCGGACCGGCGGACGACGGCCCTGCTCGGGGTGCCGGGCGAGCTGGCGCGGCTGCTGGCCTCCGTGGCGGCGGCCGGGGCGGCACACGCGTATCTGCTGACGGAGGGAGCCAAGTGAGCGAGACAGACGCACCCGCGGTCTCGGCCCTGCAGGCGGCGCTCGCGGCCGAGCACGCGGCGGTGTACGGCTACGGTGTCGTCGGCGCCCGGATCGGCGAGCACAGGCGCGCGGAGGCGCGCACGGCCTACGACGCGCACCGGGCGCGGCGGGACGCCCTCGCCCGCGAGGTCCGGGACCTGGGTGGCCGGCCGGTGGCCGCCGCCGCGGCGTACGCGCTGCCCTTCCCGGTGCCGGACGCCGTGGCGGCGCTCCGGCTCGCCGCCGAGCTCGAGGACCGGATGGCGGCGGTCTACTCCGACCTGGTGCGGGCCGCGGACGGCGAGCGGCGCCGCGCCGCCGCCGGGGCGCTGCGGGAGGCGGCGGTCCGGGCGGTGCGCTGGCGCGGCGGGAGCGTAGCCTTCCCTGGTCTGCCCGAGCGGGCGGAAACGGCCGCACCGCCGACGACACCGGCGGCGTGATCCGGGAGGCACACGGGCCGCACGCGGCGTAGGACGGACGGGGGGACGCCTGCGGTTCGATCCACGGGGCACGGGGCTTGGCGGCAGGTGACGCGTCCGGGAAGGGCACGGAAGGAGCGACTCGCGCATGGCTTTCGAACCGCCGCGGCGTCTGGTGCGGGCGCTCGGTGAGACGGCACCCGCCGGCGACGACTGGCTGGAGAAGCTGCCCGAGACGGCGCGGGAGGCGGTCGCGCTGCGCGAGCTGACCGTCGAGCGGGTGCAGGTGCCCGGTGGGCGCAGCAGCCTGGTGGTGCTGGTCCGGACGGCCGACGGGACGCCCGCCGTGCTCAAGCTGGCTCCGCCCCGGGCCCGGCCGGAGAGCGAGCGCGCGGCGCTCGCCCACTGGGGCGGGCGGGGTGCCGTCCAGTTGCTGGAGCCCTTCAGGACCGAGGGCGTGCTGCTGCTGGAGCGGCTGCACCCGGACGTGTCGGTGCGCTCACTGCCGGAGGCCAGGGCGCTGCTGGAGGCCGCGGGCACCTTGCGGCGGCTGTGGGTGGAACCCCCGCCCGGCCACCCCTTCGAGACCGTCGAGGAGCGGACCGGACGGCAGGCCGAGGCGATGCGGGCGGGCGCCGAGTCCGATCCCGAGGCGGCGCCGCTGGTCGAGGCGGCGCTCGCGGTGCGGGAGGAGTTGCTGGCCGCGCCCCCGGAACGGCTGCTGCTGCACGGCACGTTCCGGCAGAGCAAGGTGCTCGCCGGGGACCGGGTGCCGTGGCTGGCCGTCGGCCCCGACCCGGTGGTCGGCGAGGGCGCCTTCGATCTGGCGCGCCTGGTCCGCGACCGGGTGGAGGACCTGATCGCCTCGCCGTCCGGCGCCTCGACGACCCGCCGGCGGGTCAAGCGGCTGGCGGAGTCGCTGGAGGTGGACCGGGAGCGGCTGCGCGGGTGGACGCTGTTCCGGGCCGTGGAGTCCGGGGTCCGGGCCCGCCGGGTCGGCCGTCCGCGGGACGCGGAACTGCTGCTGGAGTTCGCGTCCTGGCTGTGACGCGCCGGCGTCCGCGACGGCGACCGGCCCCCGCACGACGGGAGGTGCGGCGACGCGCGTGCCGGGGGCGAGCCACGTGCGGGGGCGCGCGGTGCTCGGGCAAGCAGCGTCCGCGTGCGGGAACGGGCGGCGCACTCAGTGGCGGCGGGAGGGCGCCGTGCGGCTGCGGTGGCGCGCCGCGCGGCGCGCCGTCCGGACCGCGCGCCCTGCCGTCGACCGGGAGCGCTGAGCGGCCCGGTCTCATCGGCGATTCCCGAGAGGGACCGGCCTCACCGTCCCGGACCGGTGGACGTGAGGGACCGGCCTGGGCGGGGATGCGGGAAGGGCCCGCAGGCCCTTCCCGTGGGTGGTTCCGCCTCACTCCGCCGTCAGGCGGGCGACGGCCTCCTCGACGGTGAGTTCCTCGCGCTCGCCGGTCCTGCGGTCCTTCAGCTCGACCACGCCCTCACCCGCGCGCCGGCCGGCCACCAGGATCTGCGGCACGCCGATCAGCTCGGAGTCGGTGAACTTCACGCCCGGGGAGACGCCGGCCCGGTCGTCGACCAGGACGCGCACGCCGGCGGCGGCCAGCTTCTGCGACACGTCGAGGGCCAGCTCGGTCTGCAGGGCCTTGCCCGCGGCCACCACGTGCACGTCGGCCGGGGCGACCTCCTTCGGCCAGACCAGGCCCTTGTCGTCGGCGAGCTGCTCGGCGAGGGCCGCGACCGCGCGGGAGACACCGATGCCGTAGGAGCCCATGGTCACGCGGACCGGCTTGCCGTTCTGGCCGAGCACGTCGAGCTTGAGGGCGTCGGTGTACTTGCGGCCCAGCTGGAAGATGTGCCCGATCTCGATGGCACGGTCCAGCTTCAGGCCGGTGCCGCACTTGGGGCACGGGTCGCCCTCCTGGACGACCACGACGTCGACGTACTCGTCGACCTCGAAGTCGCGGCCCGCGACGACGTTCTTCGCGTGTGTGTGCTCCTTGTTGGCGCCCGTGATCCACGCGGTGCCGGGGGCCACGCGCGGGTCGGCGATGTAGCGGACCTTCTCCAGGCCCTGCGGGCCGACGTAGCCGCGGACCAGGTCGGGCCGGCCCGTGAAGTCCTCCGCGGTGACCAGCTCGACGGCGGCCGGGGCGAAGTGCGCCTCGACCTTGCCCAGGTCGACCTCGCGGTCGCCGGGGACGCCGACGGCGACGATCTCGCCGTCCACCTTCACGAGCAGGTTCTTCAGGGTCGCGGAAGCCGGGACGCCGAGGGAGGCGGCCAGGGTCTCGATGGTGGGGGTGTCCGGGGTCGGGATCTCCTCGGGCGCGGGCACGCCGGTGGCGTCCACCGGCGCCAGCTCGTAGGTGATCGCCTCGGTGTTGGCGGCGAAGTCGCAGTGGGGGCAGTCGGCGAAGGTGTCCTCGCCGGCGCCGGCCGGGGCGAGGAACTCCTCGGACTTCGAGCCGCCCATCGCGCCCGCGGTGGCGGCGCAGATGCGGTAGTCCAGGCCGAGGCGGCCGAAGATCCGCTGGTAGGCCTGGCGGTGCAGGGCGTAGGACTCGGCGAGGCCCTCGTCGGAGAGGTCGAAGGAGTAGGAGTCCTTCATCAGGAACTCGCGGCCGCGCAGGATGCCCGCGCGGGGCCGTGCCTCGTCCCGGAACTTGGTCTGGATCTGGTAGAGGATGACCGGCAGGTCCTTGTACGAGGACGCCTGGTCCTTCACCAGCAGCGTGAAGATCTCCTCGTGGGTCGGGCCGAGGAGGTAGTCGCCGCCCTTGCGGTCCTGCAGGCGGAACAGCTCGGCGCCGTACTCCTCCCAGCGGCCGGTCGCCTCGTAGGGCTCGCGCGGCAGCAGGGCGGGCAGCAGCACCTCCTGGGCGCCGATCGCGTCCATCTCCTCGCGGACGATGCGCTCCACGTTGGCGAGGACCTTCCTGCCCAGGGGCAGCCAGGTCCAGATGCCGGCGGCGGTGCGGCGGACGTAGCCGGCGCGTACGAGCAGCTTGTGGCTGAGGACCTCGGCGTCCGCCGGGTCGTCACGCAACGTCTTGGCCATCAACTGGGACATGCGCTGGACCGGTGGGTTCGCCATGGTTCTCGTACTCCTGCTGCGGTGGGGTGATGGCTAGGAGGTTAGCCGGGCGGTCCATCCCGGTGGAAATCGGTTAGCGCGGCGCGGAGCGCCCCCGGCGCGCCCGGGGAGCCCGTCCGGGCCGGGTCCGGCCAGGTCGTGGCGCGTCCGGTGCCGGGGTGCCGGCCACGGTGGAGGTGCGCGGCGGACCCCGCGACGCCGGGCCCCGGACGACAGGGCTCAGCGGCGGCGCAGCGGGAGCGGGGCGCCCATGACGGCGTAGGGCATCGGGGCGCTGGGGAAGATCACCCGGCGGGCGAGGTCCTGGTAGCCGAGCGAGTGGTAGAGGCCGCGTGCCGGGCTGTCGGTGTCGATCGCGGAGAGGATCGAGCGGGGTTCGTCGGCGCTGTCGGTGATCGCGGTGATCAGGCTCCGGCCGATGCCGCGGTTCTGGTGGTCCGGGTGCACGTGCAGCTCGGTGATGACGAAGGAGTCGTCGAGCCAGTGGTCGTGCCCGCGGGCGCGGAGGTAGGGCTCGACGACGGTGGACCACCAGTGCGCGCGGTTGTTGGGCATGCCGTAGACGAACCCGACCAGCCGCCCGTCGGCGGTGGTGGCGCCGAGGGCGCGGGCGTCCGGGTAGGTCATGTGCCGCAGCACGATCTGCCGGCGTACGGCGACCTCTTCGGCGCCGAGCCCGAAGGCGACGGCCTGCACGGCGAGCGCCTCGTCGACACGGGCGGGCAGGTCGAGGGGGCCGATCACGATGTCGTCGGGGTGGGGGCGGCCGTGACCGGGGAAGTGGGGCATGCCGGGGAGACTACAGGGCGCGCGCGAGGCCCGGCGCGGCGCGGCTGGGGGGCCGCCGGAACCGGTCGAACGCGGCGCCGGGAGGCGGCGGGCGGATCCCCCCGGCTCGGGGAGAAGGGGCCGGACCGCCCGGTGGGGACCCGGAACGGCGAGCAGGCCGCTGCACGAGAACGGGCCCGCCGCGCGGACCGCTGCGGCGAGGGGCGCGGAACGCGGCACCCCCTGACACCCGCGGGCACGGACGGAGCCGTGAGCGGCGGAAGGCGGAAGGCGGGAGAACCGGACCGGGCCGGTGCGGCGCCCGGGCCCGGGCAGGGCGGGCGCGGGCCCGAACAGGGCGCGGGCCCGAACAGGGCGCGGGCCCGAGTGAGACACGGGCCCGAGTGGGGCGCGGGCCCGAGTGGGGCGCGGCCCGGCTGTGCAGCGCCGAGGTGGGGCGGCGCTAGAAGAGCACGCTCATGAACGCGCCGACCTCCTCGAAGCCCACCCTGCGGTAGGTCCGGCGCGCGGGGGTGTTGAAGTCGTTGACGTACAGGCTCACCACCGGCGCAACGTCGGCCAGCGCGTACCGCAGCACCGCCGCCATGCCGGGGGCCGCGATGCCCTTCCCGCGGTACTCGGGTGCCACCCACACTCCCTGGACCTGGCAGGCCTGCGGGGTCGCGGCGCCGATCTCCGCCTTGAACACGACCTTGCCGTGCTCGTCGAGGCGGGCGAAGGAGCGGCCGGAGCCGACGAGTTCGGCGACACGGGCCTGGTAGAGCATCCCGCCGTCGCCGGCGAGCGGGGAGACGCCGACCTCCTCGGTGAACATCGCCACGCACGCCGGCATGATCGTTTCCATCTCGTCCTTGCGGATGCGGCGCACGTGGGGATCGGGGGCGATGTCGGACGGCATGCGGTCGGTGACCATCAGGGGCTGGTGGGCGCGGACCTCGCGGGCCGGTCCCCAGCCGGGTTCGAGAAGCCGCCACAGCTGGGCGGTCGGCTCGACCGGGCCGACGATCGAGGAGCAGCGGCGGCCGGCCCGGCGGGCCCGGTCGGCGAAGGCGCGCACGGCGCGCGGGGTGGCGCAGATGGGGACCAGGTTGGCGCCCGCGTAGCACAGGGAGGTGAGCACGCCGTCCTCGTACCAGCCCCACATCTCGCCGCCGAGACGCCACGGGTCGAGTCCGGCGACCTGTACCCGGGAGGTGACGAAGGCGTTCGCGACCGGCTCGCGGTGGAGGACGGCGAGCGCGGCGTCCAGGTCGCTCGGTCCGAGCACCCGTGAGGTGGTCTGGGTCAACACGTGCGGGGCCTCACCCTGGGGTTCTGCTGGTCTCCGCACTGTACCTGCCACCCCTGGTGCCGCGTCGCCCCCCTCGGGCGACGCGGTGGGACGGGGGTGCGGCGACCCGGTGCCGGACCCTCAGCCGGCGACCGACACCGAGGGCTCGCCGGAGGCGGTGCCGTCGGCCTCCATCTGCGCGGCGAGCTTCATGGCCTCCTCGATGAGGGTCTCCACGATCTTCGACTCCGGCACGGTCTTGATGACCTGGCCCTTGACGAAGATCTGGCCCTTGCCGTTGCCGGAGGCCACGCCCAGGT
>NZ_JBEYXZ010000043.1:0-28307 GCF_040645305.1 Streptomyces sp. NPDC046831
AGCGCTGAGCGCACCACCGGAGTCACCGGGCCCCGTGTCCACCCAGGGATGCTGTTGGTTTATTCGGGCCTGTGCGTGACGTCGGCCCGGCGGCCCGGGCGGGCCGGGGCTCAGCGGACGTCGCCCATGAGCTCCTTGACCCGCTTGCGGTACATCCACACCGCCACACCGGCGACTACGGCGAGCGTGGCCTCCAGGGCGACGATGCCCCGCGTGTTGAGGTCGACGCCGGCGATGGACAGCAGACCGGTCGTGGCGTCACCGGCGGTCACCGCCAGGAACCACACGCCCATCATCTGCGAGGCGTACTTGGCGGGCGCCATCTTCGTGGTGACCGACAGACCGACCGGGGACAGCGTCAGCTCACCGACGGTCTGCACGAAGTAGATGGCCACCAGCCACAGCGCCGCCGCCTTGTGACCGCCGTCGGCGATGGCCAGCGGCGCCATGAAGAGGAAGAAGGACGCGCCGACCAGCACCAGGCCCATCCCGAACTTCACCGCGGTGCTCGGCTCCTTGCCGCGCCGGGCGAGGGCCAGCCACGCCCAGGCGAAGACCGGGGCGAGGGCCATGATCATGACCGGGTTGACCGACTGGTACCAGGAGACCGGGAACTCCCAGCCGAGGACGCTGTTCCTGGCCGACTCCTCCGCGAACAGCGACACGGTCGAACCGCCCTGGTCGTAGATCATCCAGAACACGGCCGCCGCGACGAAGAACCAGATGTACGCCGACATCTTCGACTGCTCGGCGCGGTTCAGCTCCTTGTCCCGCTTGATGCGGGCGATGACCAGGACGGGGATGACCAGGCCGGCCAGGGTGATCGGGACCAGCAGCCAGTTCAGCGTGTAGACGCCGGAGACTCCCACGACCGCGTAGAAGACGATCGCGACGGCCGCCCACAGGCCCGCCTTCGTCAGGGTGGCCCGCTTCTCCTCGGCCGACAGCGGGGTCGGCACGACGTCCGAGTGGGAGCTCAGGTGGCGGGTGCCGAGCAGGAACTGGGCGAGGCCGATGGCCATGCCGAGCGCGGCCAGCGCGAAGCCGAGGTGCCAGTTGACGCCCTCACCGACGGTGCCGATGATCAGCGGCGCGGCGAAGGCACCCAGGTTGATGCCGATGTAGAACAGCGTGAAACCGCCGTCGCGGCGCGGGTCGTCCGGGCCGTCGTACAGGTGGCCGACCATCGTGGAGATGTTCGCCTTCAGCAGACCCGAGCCGATGGCGACCAGACCCAGACCGGCGAAGAAGGAGCCGGACCACGGCAGGGCCAGCGTCAGGTGGCCGAGCATGATGACCGCGCCGGAGACGGCGACGGTCCTGCGGGGGCCGAGGACCCGGTCCGCGAACCAGCCGCCCGGCAGGGCGAGCAGGTACACGAGCGACAGGTAGACCGAGTAGATCGCGGTCGCGGTCGCGGCACTCAGCCCCAGACCGCCCGGAGCCACCAGGTAGAGCGGGAGCAGAGCCCTCATGCCGTAGTAGGAGAAGCGCTCCCACATCTCCGTCATGAAGAGGGTGGCCAGGCCGCGGGGGTGGCCGAAGAAGGTCTTCTCAGGGCCGGGTGTGCCCGGACGGACCGAGTCCTTCGTCAGGCTGGACGCCATGGTCGTTCCTTGCTGGTCGGGACGCGTCGCCGTGGGGGATACGCGCCCGGTGGGGGCGGCCGGCACCGGCAGGACCGCTCGTCCACCCCACGCCCAGGGGAGTCCGCTCCGGATCGCGGAGCGGAGGACGACGGTCACCGGGATCCACGCCTCCGCGCGTCGTCGCGTCGGGAGGCCCGGCCCTAGGTCATCTCTTTGCCGGACCGGCAGCAGCCGGCCCGCACACGAAAGGGACCTTCAGCGTCGTGCGAGCGCCAAAGGTCCTCGGTGTGCTGGAGGCGTTCACGTCACCATACGTCAGGACACCATCCGATATGGAAGGAGTTGAGACGCGGATCACAGGTTTCAACGCAACCGCACACCGTTTTCGAAGGCGTACTCCAGGATGACATCCCTGGGACCATGGTCCGTACCACCGCGCCCGGCGCCTCGGGAGGTCCGCCGCACGGTCCCGCCGACGGCGCGCGCGGTCCCGCGGACGGTGCGCGGGAAGGTAAGAACGACTGTCAGCGGTCACACCCAGCACTCCGGGTGAGCGGACTACCATCAGCTCATGACCCGAGTACTGCTCGCCGAGGACGACGCGTCCATCTCGGAACCGCTGGCCCGCGCACTGCGCCGGGAAGGGTACGAGGTCGAGGTGCGTGAGGACGGACCCAGCGCGCTCGACGCCGGAATGCAGGGCGGCGTCGACCTGGTGGTGCTGGACCTCGGCCTGCCCGGCATGGACGGCCTGGAGGTCGCCCGCCGGCTGCGCAATGAGGGTCACGCCGTGCCCATCCTGATCCTGACCGCGCGCGCCGACGAGGTCGACACCGTGGTCGGCCTCGACGCGGGCGCCGACGACTACGTCACCAAGCCCTTCCGCCTCGCCGAGCTGCTCGCCCGGGTCCGGGCCCTGCTGCGGCGCGGCGCCACCGAGCCGCAGCAGCCGCCCGCCACCCACGGCGTGCGCATCGACGTCGAGTCCCACCGGGCCTGGATGGGCGAGGAGGAGCTGCAGCTCACCGCCAAGGAGTTCGACCTGCTGCGCGTGCTCGTGCGCGACGCGGGCCGGGTCGTCACCCGCGACCAGCTGATGCGCGAGGTCTGGGACACGACCTGGTGGTCGTCCACCAAGACCCTCGACATGCACATCTCCTGGCTGCGCAAGAAGCTCGGCGACGACGCGGCGAACCCCCGTTACATCGCGACCGTCCGGGGTGTCGGTTTCCGCTTCGAGAAGAGCTGAACCCGCCCTCCGGGTTCTTCGCAGGTAAGAGGACATGCGCCGCCGACTGATCCAGTCCACGCTCGCCGTGGTGCTCGTCGTGATCGCCGTCTTCGGCGTGTCCCTGGTGATCGTCGAGACCCGCACCATCAGCAACAGCGCCCAGGAGCGCGTGGACTCCGAGGCGCTGCGGCTCGCCAGCATCGTGGACAGCCGGCTGCTGGGCGCGGAGACGGTCAACGCGCAGGTGCTCGAGGAGCAGACCCAGAGCCCGTACGCAGTGATCCGGATCCCGGGGGAGCGGACCATCGAGGTCGGCAGCCGGCCGGCCGGTGAGGTGATCCGCTCCACGGCCCGGGGCGAACGGGGCGAGACGGTCACCGTCGAGGAGCCGCGGTCGTCGGTGACCCGCGAGGTGGGCCGGACCCTGCTGATCATCGGGCTGGTGGCGCTGCTGGCGGTGGTGGCGGCGGTGCTGCTCGCGATCCGCCAGGCCAACCGCCTCGCCTCCCCGCTGACCGACCTCGCCCAGACCGCCGAACGCCTCGGCTCGGGGGACCCGCGCCCGCGGCACAAGCGGTACGGCGTACCGGAGCTGGACCGCGTCGCCGACGTCCTCGACCGCTCCGCCGAACGCATCGCCCGCATGCTGACCGCGGAGCGCAGGCTCGCCGCGGACGCCTCCCACCAGCTGCGGACGCCGCTGACGGCGCTGTCCATGCGGCTGGAGGAGATCACCCTCACCGACGACCCGGACACGGTGAAGGAGGAGGCGACCATCGCGCTCGGCCAGGTGGAGCGCCTCACGGACGTGGTGGAGCGCCTGCTGACGAACTCCCGCGACCCGCGCACCGGCTCGGCCGTCTCCTTCGACCTCGACGAGGTCATCCAGCAGCAGCTCGCCGAGTGGCGCCCCGCCTACCGCAGCGCCGGCCGCGCGATCGTCAGCTCCGGCAAGCGGCACCTGAAGGCCGTGGGCACGCCGGGGGCGGTCGCGCAGGTGCTGGCGGCGCTGATCGAGAACTCCCTGATGCACGGCGGCGGCACCGTGGCGCTGCGCACCCGCGTGACCGGCAACCAGGCGGTCATCGAGGTCACCGACGAGGGACCCGGCGTCCCCGCGGACCTCGGCGCGCGGATCTTCGAGCGCGCGATCAGCGGCCGCAACTCCACGGGCATCGGCCTCGCCGTCGCCCGGGACCTCGCGGAGGCCGACGGGGGGCGCCTGGAACTGCTCCAGGCCCAGCCGCCGGTCTTCGGCCTGTTCCTGTCGCGCACGCCGCCGCCGAAGAAGCCCTCCGCACAGCACCCGACGGTCCGCTAGGCCCCGTTCCGTCCGGAGCCGTCAGATCTCCGACCGCGCCTTCGCGGGCCGGGCCGCCACCACCGGGTCCGGGTGCGGCACGGCCACGCGGGCGGGCAGCGCGCGGAACACCCACGTGCGGTACGACCAGAAGCGGAACAGGGTCGCGACGGCGATGCCGAGGAACTTGAAGACGTTGCTCTGCAGCGGGCTGTCCCAGCCGAAGCCGTACGTCGCCAGGTACAGCACCCCGTTCTCGATCACCAGCCCGGCCACGCTGAACAGCAGGAACAGGCCCATCTCCCGGGTGCGGCCGCTCTTGTCGCGGTCCCGGTAGGTGAAGTAGCGGAAGCCGACGTAGTTGAAGACGATCGCGACGACGGTGGCGATCACGCTCGCCCTGACGACCTGGAGGTCGGTCACGTGCCGCACCAGGTTGAAGACGAGGAGGTTGACCAGCAGCCCCGCTCCGCCCACCGCGCCGAACTTGGCGGCCTCGCGCCACAGCCGGTCGACGCGTTGCCGGAGCGTGCGGCGGGGAGCCGGGGGCTCGGCGGGAAGCCCCGGGGAACCACGTTCCATGGTCGTGCAGGCCCCCGTCTCGGTCGGTAGCGTCAACTCCGCCATGCTAACCAGCGCCCCGCACTCGCGCCCGCGGACGGCAGAGCCGTGCGGGGAAGGGGCGGACGGGCACCTCGCCGGTGCGGGCACGGCACCGGCCCCGGGCCCCGCGCGGCACCGGCGCGGGGCGGCCGCCGCGCGCGAGCGTGCGCGCACGCATGGTCACGAGCCGAAGGGGCCCGGGGAGGCGATGGGAACCGGCCGACGGTGGGGAATCCGGCCACCGCGGCGCGCCCGATACCCTAGGGGCGTGACGTTCCCGGTAGTCGGCATGGTCGGCGGTGGCCAGCTCGCTCGTATGACACACGAGGCGGGCATCCCGCTCGGCATCAGGTTCAAGCTCCTCAGTGACACCCCCCAGGACTCAGCGGCACAGGTCGTCAACGACGTCGTCGTCGGCGACTACCGCGACCTGGAGACGCTGCGTGCCTTCGCGCGGAGCTGTGACGTGATCACCTTCGATCACGAGCACGTGCCCACCGAGCACCTGCGGGCCCTGGAGGCGGACGGCATCCCCGTCCGCCCGGGGCCCGACGCGCTCGTGCACGCCCAGGACAAGGGGGTGATGCGTGCCAGGCTCGTCGCGATCGGCGTGCCGTGCCCGCGGCACCGCATCGTGACCGATCCCCAGGACGTGGCGGCGTTCGCGGCCGAGCTCGCCGAGGCCGGGCCCTTCGGCGAGGAGGGCACCGGCGGGTTCCCCGTCGTCCTCAAGACGGTCCGCGGCGGCTACGACGGCAAGGGCGTGTGGGTCGTCAACTCCGTCGAGGAGGCCGCCGACCCCTTCCGCGCCGGCGTCGACGTGCTCGCCGAGGAGAAGGTCGACTTCGTGCGGGAGCTCGCCGCCAACGTCGTCCGCTCCCCGCACGGCCAGGCCGTGGCGTACCCGGTGGTGGAGTCGCGGCAGGTGGGCGGCGTCTGCGACACCGTGATCGCGCCCGCCCCCGGCCTGGAGGAGGACCTGGCCCTGCGGGCCGAGGAGATGGCGCTGCGTATCGCGCAGGAACTCGGCGTCGTCGGCCACCTCGCCGTCGAGCTGTTCCAGACCCGCGACGGCCGCCTCCTGGTCAACGAGCTCGCGATGCGCCCGCACAACTCGGGCCACTGGACCCAGGACGGCGCGATCACCTCCCAGTTCGCCAACCACGTCCGCGCGGTCCTCGACCTGCCGCTCGGCGACCCGCGCCCGCGCGCGCAGTGGACGGTCATGGTGAACGTCCTCGGCGGCGACTACCCCGACATGTACTCGGCGTACCTGCACTGCATGGCCCGCGACCCCCAGCTGAAGATCCACATGTACGGCAAGGACGTGAAGCCCGGCCGCAAGGTCGGTCACGTCAACACCTACGGCGACGACCTGGACGACGTGCTGGAGCGCGCCCGTCACGCTGCCGGCTACCTGAGAGGCACGATCACCGAATGAGCCCCGCCCACCGGCCGTCCGGCCACCACGCCTCGACGAGCGCCGACGCGCATCACCCCTCGGTGGGCATCGTCATGGGCTCGGACTCCGACTGGCCCGTCATGGAGGCCGCTGCGAAGGCCCTCGACGAGTTCGAGATCGCCTACGAGGTCGACGTCGTCTCCGCGCACCGCATGCCGCGCGAGATGGTCGCCTACGGCGAGCAGGCCGCCGACCGCGGGCTGAAGGTGATCATCGCGGGTGCCGGCGGCGCCGCCCACCTGCCGGGCATGCTCGCCTCCGTCACCCCGCTGCCGGTGATCGGCGTCCCCGTCCCGCTGAAGTACCTCGACGGCATGGACTCGCTGCTGTCGATCGTGCAGATGCCGGCCGGTGTGCCGGTCGCCACGGTCTCCGTCGGCGGCGCCCGCAACGCCGGCCTGCTCGCGGCCCGGATCCTCGCCGTCCACGACGAGGAACTCCTCGGCCGGATCCGGGACTTCCAGCAGGACCTCAACGACCAGGCCACCGAGAAGGGCAAGCGGCTGCGCGCCAAGGTCGACGGGGCGGCGGGCGGCTTCGGCTTCGGCGGCGGGAAGTGACCGCGGTGAGCTCCCTCCAGCGGGCCCGGGAGCTGCTGCGCGCGTTCCCGGTCGTCGACGGCCACAACGACCTGCCGTGGGCGCTGCGCGAACAGGTCCGCTACGACCTCGGCGCCCGGGACGTGGCCACCCGCCAGGACGCCCACCTGCACACCGACATCCCGCGGCTGCGCGAGGGCGGCGTCGGGGCGCAGTACTGGTCGGTGTACGTCCGCGCGGACCTGCCCGACCCGGTGCCGGCGACGCTGGAGCAGATCGACTGCGTACGGCAGCTGCTCGACCGCCACCGTGCGGACCTGCGCCCCGCCCTGACGGCCGCCGACATGGAGGCCGCGCGCGCGGAGGGCCGCATCGCCTCGCTCATGGGTGCGGAGGGCGGCCACTCCATCGCGAACTCGCTCGGCACCCTGCGGGGCCTGTACGCGCTCGGCGTCCGCTACCTGACGCTCACGCACAACGACAACGTGCCGTGGGCGGACTCGGCGACGGACCAGCCGCGCGTCGGCGGTCTGTCGGCGTTCGGCCGCGAGGTGGTGCGCGAGATGAACCGCCTCGGCATGCTCGTCGACCTCTCCCACGTGGCGGCGACGACCATGCGCGACGCGCTGGACACCTCGGCCGCGCCGGTGATCTTCTCGCACTCCTCGTCGCGCGCGGTGTGCGACCATCCCCGCAACGTCCCGGACGACGTGCTGGAGCGCCTGCCCGCCAACGGCGGCATGGCGATGGTGACGTTCGTGCCGAAGTTCGTGCTCCAGGCGGCCGTCGACTGGACGGCGGCGGCGGACGAGAACATGCGCGCCCACGGCTTCCACCCCCTCGACACCACTGCCGAGGCGATGAAGGTGCACCGCGCCTTCGAGGAGAGCCACCCGCGGCCGGTCGCCACGGTGGCCACGGTGGCGGACCACCTCGACCACATGCGCGAGGTCGCGGGCGTCGACCACCTCGGCATCGGGGGCGACTACGACGGCACGGCGTTCACCCCGGAGGGCCTGAACGACGTCTCCGGCTACCCGAACCTGATCGCCGAACTGCTGGACCGCGGCTGGTCCGAGGCCGACCTGGCCAAGCTGACCTGGCAGAACGCGGTGCGGGTCCTGGGCGCGGCCGAGGACGTCGCGCGTGATCTGCGCTCCCGGCGTGGCCCGTCGAACGCCACGCTGGAGGACCTGGACGGCTGAACGGCCGGAACGCCGGAAGGCCGGCGCCGGAAGGCCGGAACGCAGGCGCCGGGACGGCGGGAACACGGTGCCCCGGGGGACGACGCCTTCGGGGCACTTGTCGTGACCGGGGCCGGACCGGGCCGCGGTATCCGGTGCCGCGGGTGCCTCCCGGGCCGCTCAGGCCGCGGGCCGGAAGGCCGGAACGACCGCTAGTGAGCCCTGTCTGACCATGCGCGTCTGCCGCGCGAGGCCCTGCACGCTCCCCCAGGCTCTCGGCTTGGCTCGGGCAGGGGGTACCCCTGCTCGCCGCACCGGCCCCGGACCCGAATACGTCCAGTACGAGGGCCTGGGGCCGGCCCGCCGAGAGCACGCACCCGACGCCGCGCGGCCGCCCTTCGGGCGACGACGCGCATGGTCGGACAGGACCTAGCCGTGCTCGATCCGGCACAGGCAGAACGGGTGCCCCGCCGGGTCGGCGTACACGCGGAAGTCCTTCTTCTCGCTGTCCTCCAGGTCCAGCGGACGCGCGCCCAGCGCCAGCACCTTCTCGTGCGCCGTGTCCAGCTCCTCCCAGGTGGAGCCCGCGTCGAAGTCGACGTGGAACTGCTGCGAGTTCCGGTCGGCCCTCGGCCACTCCGGCGGCGTGTACCCGGCCGCCCGCTGGAAGGCGAGCCGCGGTCCGCCGGGCACCGCCAGGACGACCCAGTCGTCGTCCTCGGCCCGGGGCGTGCCGCCGCCGACGCTCGCGTAGAACTCCGCGAGCGCGTGCGGGTCGGGACAGTCGATCACGACGGAACGGAAACGTGCTACAGCAGGCATCGAACCTCCCGGAGTCAGCAGGCGCACAGGCAGAACGGGTGCCCGGCCGGATCCGCGTAGACCCGGAAGCTCCGCGAGCGGTCCTCCGCGTCCAGCGGCTCGGCGCCGAGCGTCAGGACGCCCTGCTCCGCCCGGTCCAGGTCCTCGACGACCAGGTCCAGGTGGAACTGCTGCGAGGCGTCGGCCGACGGCCACTTCGGCGGCACGAACCCCGGTGCCTTATGGAAGGCCAGCGTCCGGCCGTCGGGCAGCTTCAGGTCCACCCAGTCGTCCTGGCCGTCGATCGTGCCGCCGAGGACCTCGGCGTAGAAACCGGCCAGGGCGCGCGGGTCGGGACAGTCCAGGACGACGGCGCCCAGTTCGGCGAGAGCCATGACTTCTCCTCCGGTCCATGTGGTCACCTGTGGTGGTTACCTGTAGACACGGGTAACCGGTAACGGTTACCCCATGCTCCCGTACGGCCGGTAACGCCGCAAGCGGGTTGCGAGGTACCGTCGCTGACATGAGTGACAGATCGCCCGCGCCCGGGCGCCTGGCGCTGGTGGAGTCGCTGGTCAACACGCTGGACCTGGCGTCGGGCGCCGACTCGCTCGACACGGCCGACGGCCGGGCGCGCTTCGGGATCACCGAGGAGGACCTGCCGCAGGCGCGCGACCTGCGCGAGTCGCTGCGCGCCGCCCTGCTCGCCCACGCCGGCCACCCGCCGCACCGCGAGGTGACCCCGCTCACCGACCTGCTGGCCCGGGCCCCGCTGGTGCTGACGGTCGACGGGCGGGACGGCGCCGCGGCCCTCGCCCCGGCCGACGCCGGCCCGCTGCTCTCCCGCGTGGCGGCCGCCGTCGCCGACGCGCTCGTCGCCGGCACCTGGACCCGGCTCAAGGCCTGCGAGGCGGTGACCTGCCACTGGGCGTACTACGACCGCAGCCCGGCCGGCCGCGGCCGCTGGTGCTCGATGGCCGTGTGCGGGGCGCGCGCGAAGATGCGCCGCTACCGGGCCAAGGAGGCGTGATCCGCGGGGAGTTCCCCGCTCGTACGGCGGCCGGATGGTGCAGAATGCGACAAGACGCCGGTTCGGCCGACTGAGCCTCGGCCGAACCGGCGTCGCCGTTTCCTTCGTCGCCCTGCCGGGGCGCCCGCCGAGCGGCGCCGCCCGGCCCGTGCGCGCCGCCCGGGGCACCGCCGCCGCTACGGCCGGCTCACGCGGTCGGGCGTCCCATCGCGCGGTAGGTCCAGCCCGCCCGCCGCCACAGCTCCGGGTCCAGGGCGTTGCGGCCGTCGAGGACGATCCGGGCCGCCGCGACCTCGCCGAGCTCGACCGGGTCCAGCTCGCGGAACTCCTGCCACTCCGTCAGGTGCAGCACCACGTCGGCGCCCCGGACGGCGGCCCGCGCGGAGTCGGCGTAGCCGAGCGTCGGGAAGATCCGGCGGGCGTTGTCCATGCCCTTGGGGTCGTACACCGTCACCTGGCCGCCCTGCAGGTGGATCTGGCCGGCGACGTTCAGGGCGGGCGAGTCGCGCACGTCGTCCGAGTCGGGCTTGAAGGTGGCGCCGAGCACGGCCACCCGCTTGCCGAGGAACGGCCCCCCGCCCAGCGCCTGCCGGGCCAGCTCGACCATCTGCCCGCGCTGGCGCATGTTGATGGAGTCGATCTCGCGCA
Source organism: Streptomyces sp. NPDC046831 (assembly GCF_040645305.1). Taxonomy (NCBI): domain Bacteria; kingdom Bacillati; phylum Actinomycetota; class Actinomycetes; order Kitasatosporales; family Streptomycetaceae; genus Streptomyces; species Streptomyces sp. NPDC046831. The sequence goes on from NZ_JBEYXZ010000043.1 coordinate 10,388, forward strand.
GGAACGTCAGCGCCTGGTCCGCGCCCAGCTCACCGGCGCGCGCCATGAACGCCCTGATGTCCTTGGGCAGGCAGCCGCCGCCGAAGCCGATGCCGGCCCGCAGGAACTTCCGCCCGATCCGGTCGTCGTAGCCGATGGCCTCGGCCAGCCTGGCGACGTCGCCGCCCGCGGCCTCGCACACCTCCGCCATGGCGTTGATGAAGGAGATCTTCGTGGCGAGGAAGGAGTTCGCGGAGGTCTTCACGAGTTCCGCGGTCGGGAAGTCGGTCACCACGAACGGGGAGCCCTCGGCGACCGGCGTCGCGTACACCTCGCGCAGCAGTTTCTCGGCCCGCTCACTGCGCACGCCCACCACGATCCGGTCCGGGTGCAGCGTGTCCTGGACGGCGAACCCCTCGCGCAGGAACTCCGGGTTCCACGCCAGCTCCGCGTCCGCGCCCGCGGGGGCGAGCTCGGCGATCGTCCGGGCCAGGCGGTCCGCCGAGCCGACCGGGACGGTGGACTTGCCGACCACCAGGGCGGGGCCGGTCAGATGCGGCGCGAGCGAGGCGACCGCGGAGTCGACGTAGGACATGTCGCAGGCGTACTCGCCGTGCTTCTGCGGGGTGTTGACGCAGAGGAAGTGGACGTCGCCGAACGCCGCGGCCTGCGCGTAGTCCGTCGTGAAGCGCAGCCGGCCGCTGGAGCCCTCGATCCCGGCGACGTGCTTGCGCAGCAACTCGGCCAGTCCGGGCTCGTACATGGGGACCTCGCCCCGCTGGAGCGTCTCGATCTTCTCGGGAACGACGTCGAGCCCCAGCACCTCGAACCCGAGCTCGGCCATGGCCGCGGCGTGCGTGGCGCCGAGGTAACCGGTGCCGATCACGGTGATCTTCAGGCTCATGGGGTGCTCCAGGAGGGATGATGGTGATGCGGGCCCGAGCATATCCGGGGCATGCCGGGGCCCTTCGCCGGGCAAGGTCCCCGCTGTCGCCAAGCTCACGTGTCCGATCACGTGGGCGGCCCTCTAAAATTCGAGTTACTTAACGGTAATTAGCGTCCATCAGTGGTCGTTCTTGGGAGCGTGAGAGAACCTTGGCCGGATCGGCTGACTTCGACCTGTACCGCCCGTCCGAGGAGCACGACATGCTCCGCGACGCCGTCCGCTCGCTGGCCGAGGCGAAGATCGCGCCGTACGCCGCCGCGGTGGACGAGGAGGCCCGCTTCCCGCAGGAGGCGCTCGACGCCCTCGTCGCGAACGACCTCCACGCGGTGCACGTCCCCGAGGAGTACGGCGGCGCGGGCGCGGACGCGCTCGCCACCGTCATCGTGATCGAGGAAGTCGCCCGCGTCTGCGCGTCCTCCTCCCTCATCCCCGCGGTGAACAAGCTCGGTTCGCTGCCGGTGATCCTCTCCGGCTCCGAGGAACTGAAGAAGAAGTACATGGCGCCGCTCGCCAAGGGCGACGGGATGTTCTCGTACTGCCTCTCCGAGCCCGAGGCCGGCTCGGACGCCGCCGGCATGAGGACCCGCGCGGTCCGTGACGGGGACCACTACGTCCTGAACGGCGTCAAGCGCTGGATCACCAACGCGGGCGTCTCCGAGTACTACACGGTGATGGCCGTGACCGACCCCGAGAAGCGCTCCAAGGGCATCTCCGCCTTCGTCGTCGAGAAGTCCGACGAGGGCGTGTCCTTCGGCGCCCCGGAGAAGAAGCTCGGCATCAAGGGCTCCCCGACCCGCGAGGTCTACTTCGACAACGTCCGCATCCCCGCCGACCGCATGATCGGCGAGGAGGGCACCGGCTTCGCGACGGCGATGAAGACGCTGGACCACACCCGCATCACCATCGCCGCCCAGGCCCTCGGCATCGCCCAGGGCGCCCTCGACTACGCCAAGGGCTACGTCAAGGAGCGCAAGCAGTTCGGCAAGCCGATCGCCGACTTCCAGGGCATCCAGTTCATGCTCGCCGACATGGCGATGAAGATATCGGCCGCCCGCGCCCTGACCTACCAGGCGGCCGCCGCCTCCGAGCGCGGCGACGCCGACCTCACCTACCAGGGCGCCGCGGCCAAGTGCTTCGCCTCCGACGTCGCCATGGAGGTCACCACGGACGCCGTCCAGCTCCTCGGCGGCTACGGCTACACCCGCGACTACCCGGTCGAGCGCATGATGCGCGACGCCAAGATCACGCAGATCTACGAGGGCACGAACCAGGTCCAGCGGATCGTCATGGCCCGCAACCTGCCGTAACCGGCGGGTCCGGTACGAAAGCAGCCCCCGGTGGACGCCGGGGGCTGTTCTCGTACCCCGGGCGGCGGCGCGGCCGAGGCGGTCCGGCACGGCCCTCACCGGCGATCCGCAGGTCGGGGCGGTGACCCGAACGGCTTAGGCGGGCGATCGCGCCCGAATGGCGCGTGACGGCGAGCGGGCGTACGACGGAAGGGCACGGGGCCCGCCGCGAGGTCCCTCTGCCTCCGAGGAGGAGCCATGACCCAGCCCGGAACCATGACCGCCATGAGTAAGGAGATGCAGGACTGCGTCAACGCGTGCATGAACTGCCACAGTGTGTGCGAGGAGGCCATGAGCTCCTGCATGCAGAAGGGCGGCCAGGCGCAGATGCAGATCATGCGCGCGCTCATGGACTGCTCCGAGACCACGCGCATGTGCGCCGACATGATGATGCGGCGCTCGCCCATGGCGGGTGACATGTGCGCGATGTGCGCCAAGGCCTGCGACATGTGCGCCGAGGCGTGTATGTCCATGCCCGAGGACAGCATGATGATGCGCTGCGCCGAGGCGTGTCGTCGCTGCGCGGAGATGTGCCGCGCCATGGCCGGCACCCGGATGTAGCGCCGGCGCCCCTGGCGAAGGAGCCCCCGCGGCCCGCACCCCGGGGGCTCCCCGTGCCGCCGGCCGCCGGCCGGTCAGTTCCCGGAGACGGTGACCTTCTCGTCGTTCTTCAGCTCGTTCACCAGCGTCCTCACCTTCGCCTTGTCCCAGACGAGGTTCCCGCCCGAGGAACCGGAGACCGGCATGTTCATGGACGTGCCGTCGCCGCCGCTGACGCCCTTCATCGCCCAGAACATCGACGCCAGGTCCCACAGGCCCATGTCCTTGTCGACGATCAGCGAGTCCAGGCCCGCGCCCATGGTCGGGTAGAGCTTGAAGGGGTTCAGCACCGTCGACGGGGTGGCGACCTGGTGGGCCAGGGCGGAGAGGAACTTCTGCTGGTTCTTGGTGCGCTCCAGGTCGCTCGCCGCGAAGGCGTGCCGGGTACGGACGAAGGCGAGGGCCTGCTCGCCGTTCAGGGTCTGCTCGCCCGCCTGGAAGTCGGCGCCCGAGTACTTGTCCTTGAACGCCTTGTCGATGGTGATGTCCACCCCGCCGACCGCGTCCACGATGTTCGCGAAGCCGGCGAAACCGATCTCCACGTAGTGGTCGATGTGCAGGCCGGTGTTGAACTCGACGGTGCGCACCAGCAGCGTCGGCCCGTCCTCGGCGTAGGCGGCGTTCAGCTTGGTGTGGCGGCCCGTGCCCTGGAATCTCTTGCCGGACTCGGAGCCGACGTACGTCGGTATCTCCACGTCGGAGTCGCGCGGCAGCGAGATCAGCGTGTCGCCGTTGCCGCCGACGTGCAGGATCATCATCGAGTCCGTGCGCTTGCCCTCGGCGGACCCGGTGTGCAGCTTCTTCTTGTCCTCGGCGGACAGCCCGGCGCGGCTGTCGGAGCCCACGATCAGGTAGTTCGTGCCCTCGCCGGCCTCCGGGCGGTCGATCACCCGGGAGAGGTCGACCTCGCGGTTGAGCTTGGAGTCGGCCCAGAAGTAGGTCGCCACGGACGTGACGAGCAGCACGGCCACCACGGTGATCGCGGTCAGCTTGATCCGGCGGCGCCAGTCGGGGGCGGGACGCTGCCCGCCGTAGCCGCCGCCACCGGGGCCGCCGCCCGCTCCGCCGTACACCTGGCCGGTGTTGTAGCCGCTGTCGTACCCGCCCTCGTCGTACCCGCGGCCGTCGACGTACGACGGCTGCTGGGGCACCCCGTACGGCGGCGCCGAGGGGCCGCCCTGCCCGGGGGCGCCCCGGCCGGGCGATGCCGCCGGGCCGCGCCGGACCTGGCGCATCACCCGCGCGCCCTCCGGCTGTGCGCCGGTGCTGCCGCGTCCGTATCGGGAGCCGCGGTTGTCGTCGGACCATCCCTCGGGCCAATCATTCATAGGCCTTAGTGTGCCGGTCGCGGCCATATGGCTTACAAGGGCCGTGGGAAAATCAGGTCACGGCTGTTGCGAACCCGACACAAATAGTCCGAATGTCGGTTCACATAGGGTGGAGGCCATGACAGACCAGGCCTCCGCCACCGCACCGGACACGTCGGACCTCCCGGGCAAGCCGACCTCGGCGTCCCGGACCACGCTCAGCCACATCATGACCCACAACGACACCAACCTGCTGGGCACGGTGCACGGCGGGGTGGTCATGAAGCTGGTCGACGACGCCGCGGGCGCGGTGGCCGGCCGGCACAGCGGCGGGCCGGCGGTCACCGCGTCGATGGACGAGATGGTCTTCCTGGAGCCGGTCCGCGTCGGTGACCTGGTGCATGTGAAGGCCCAGATCAACTGGACCGGCCGGACCTCGATGGAGATCGGTGTGCGGGTCCTGGCCGAGCGCTGGAACGAGTCCGCCCCGCCCACCCACGTCGGCTCGGCCTACCTGGTCTTCGCCGCGGTGGACGCCGACGGCAAGCCGCGCCCCGTGCCGCCGGTCGTCCCGGAGACCGACCGGGACCGGCGGCGCCACCAGGAGGCGCAGATCCGCCGCGCCCACCGCCTGGCCCGCCGGCGGGCGATCAGGGAGCTGCGGGAGAGGCGGGCCGCGGAGGGCTACGAGGACTGAGGCGCCGCGGTGTGCCGCCGTCAGCGGCACACCACCTCGTCGCCTGTCGTCACCTCGGCCGCCGTCCTGGCCGGGTCCTGCACCCGTACCGTGCGCACCTGGCGGAAGTCGGCCCCCGCGACGACCTTCAGCGTGGCGCCCTGCCCCGGCACGGCCTGCGGCTCGCTGCCCGGCAGTGCGGCGGCCAGCGCCCTGGCCGACCGGTCCCAGCGGGGGTCGTACAGCACCAGCGTCCGCCGCACGCCCCGCCGGCTGGAGTCCACCGGCGTCCGCGTCGTCCGGAACCCGGCCGCCGCCAGCGCCGTGTCCACCCGTCTGCCGAGGCCCACGGTGCCGGTGCCGTTCTCCACCTGCACCCGGATCAGCGGCGGCGGGACCTCGACGGTCGTGGGGGCGGCCGGCCGGCGCCGGGGCCGGTGCGCCGCGAGCGGACGGTCCTCGCGCAGCGCGCGGAAGAGCCTGTCCGCCTCGGCGCGGTCCCACTTCACCGTCGAGCCGAGGCCCTTGACGGGGTAGGTCATCTGCCCGATCGGGACGGTCGTGAACTCCGAGGAGGAGGGGGAGAAGTCCCGCATCACCCGCCCGAGGTCCAGCAGCTCGTCCGTGCCGAAGCCCCGGTCCGCGCGCACCGAGCCCAGCACGGCCCGGGTCACGTCCCGGAACCTCAGGGGGTTCAGCAGCACCCGGGAGGAGGTCGCCCGCTCGATCAGGGCGGCGAGGAAGTGCTGCTGACGCTTCATCCGGCCCAGGTCGCCGGCCCCGTCGATGTGCCGCGAGCGCACGTACTGCAGGGCCTGGCCGCCGTTGAGCGTGTGGGGGCCGGCGGGCAGGTCGAGGCCGGTGTAGAGGTCCTTCAGCGGCGCGGCGGTGCACATCCGCACCCCGCCGAGGACGTCGACCGTCCGCATGAACGTGGTGAAGTCCACCTCCAGGTAGTGGTCGATCTTCAGCCGGGTCATGTCCTCGACCGTGCGCACGGTCAGCTGGGGCCCGCCCTCGGCGTACGCGGCGTTCAGCTTGACCGGGTGCGGCTCGTGCCGCAGGCCGGTGTTCCGGTCGATGTGCGCGGGCAGCTCGACGTAGGAGTCCCGAGGCAGGCTCACCACGCTGGCCCGTTCCCGGTCCTCCGACAGGTGCACGAGCATCATCGTGTCCGTGCAGTGGCAGGGCTGCCCGCCGAGCCGGTACTCCCGCCGCTCGCGCTCGCCGATCCGCTCCCGCCCGTCGGTGCCGACCAGCAGGACGTTCGTGCCGTGGCCGGCCTGCGGGCGGTTCTTCATGTCCCTGAAGGGGTCGACGCGGGCGATGTCCGCCTCCAGGCTGCTCACCACGGCGTGGCCGATCCCCGCGGAGGCGAGCACCACCACCGACAGCGTGGTCACCGCCCGCAGGACCCAGCGCGGCCGCCTCCGCCCCACGGGGGGACGCGGGGTGTGGGCCGGCCGCGCCGGGGCGGCGGCCGGTCGGGGCCGGCGCGGTGACGGCGCGGGCGGCCGAGGCGGTGAGGCGGGCATGCGGGGACACCTCCGCGAAGGGCGTGGGTGGGATCCGTGAGCACGGTAGGCCCATACGATCGGCTGACCGGGGCAACGGTCCACACGGCGCGCACCGGTGTCCCCCGTTCGCGGTAACGTGAGCACCGATGAACGCCAAGCCCGACGTGCGGCTCCCCGCCGTTTCTGTGATCATGCCCGTCCTCAACGAGGAGCGGCATCTGCGCGGAGCCGTCCAAGCGATCCTCGCGCAGGAGTACGCCGGCGAGATGGAGGTCGTGATCGCCCTCGGTCCGTCCACGGACCGCACGGACGAGATCGCCGCCGAGCTCGTCCGGGAGGACCCGCGCGTGCACACGGTCCCGAACCCGACGGGCCGCACCCCGGCCGCGCTGAACGCGGCGATCAAGGCCTCCCGTCACCCGGTGGTGGTCCGCGTCGACGGCCACGGGATGCTGTCGCCGAACTACATCGCCACGGCCGTACGGCTGCTGGAGGAGACCGGCGCGCAGAACGTCGGCGGCATCATGCACGCCGAGGGCGAGAACGACTGGGAGCACGCGGTCGCGGCCGCGATGACGTCGAGGATCGGCGTCGGCAACGCGGCCTTCCACACCGGCGGCAAGGCGGGCCCGGCCGAGACGGTGTACCTGGGCGTCTTCCGGCGCGAGGCGCTGGAGCGCCAGGGCGGCTACAACGAGGAGTTCATCCGCGCCCAGGACTGGGAGCTCAACTTCCGCATCCGGGAGGCGGGCGGGCTGATCTGGTTCTCGCCCGAACTGAAGGTGTCCTACCGGCCCCGCCCGAGCGTCCGGGCCCTCGCCAAGCAGTACAAGGACTACGGACGTTGGCGGCACGTCGTCGCCCGCTACCACGAGGGCTCCATCAACCTGCGCTACCTCGCCCCGCCGACCGCGCTGTGCGCCGTGGCGGCCGGGATCGTCGTGGGCGCGGTCCTGACCCCCTGGGGCTTCGTGGTCCCCGGCGGTTACCTGGCGGCGATCGTCGCCGGGTCGGTGCCGACGGGCCGCGGCCTGCCGGCTGCGGCGCGGCTGCGGATACCGGTCGCGCTGGCCACCATGCACATGTCGTGGGGCTGGGGATTCCTGACCAGCCCCCGCTCCCTCGCCAGGAAGGTCATCGCCTCCCGGCGTCCGGCGGTCGTCGCCGCCGACTGAGCGCCCGGCCGCGACAGACGTGCCGAGGGCCCCTCCCCGCTTCCGGGGAGGGGCCCTTCGCGCGGGTCACCGCGTACCGGCCGCCGACTACCAGCGGTAGGGCGCGTAGACGGGCATGCACTGGCTGCTGTCGGACCCGTTGATGGCGTCGGCGGTCGCGGGGACGTCCCCGGCCTTCGGTGCCGACTGCTTCGGATAGGTGCTCCCGGTGCGCCAGTCGGCGCCCACGAGCACGGTGACGGCGGACACGTCGGTGGACTTCTTCACCGAACTCGCCGGAATGCCGAGGGCCTCGGCGACCCGCCGGGCGTCGCCCCCGAGCTCGGCGCTCGGGTAGCGGACGACCGTCCTGCCCTCGGACAGGCCGGCCGCGCCGTCCGCCGTCGCCCTGGAGAAGCCTTTCTGCACCAGCAGTTGCGTGATGGTGCTCGCGCGGCCGGAGACCGGGCCGAGCGTCGGGGTCCGCGTGGCGTTCTGCACGACCACGCCGATCTGGTCGTCCTGGCTCGCCGGGGCCGTCGTCGCCGCCGGGGCCTTGCTCGCCGGGGTCTTCCCGGCCGCCGTGCCGCCGCCGTCGTCGAAGGGGACGTCGTCGCGGACCATCGACCAGACCTTCTCGGCGTCCGGGCTGGGGACCAGGTGGTTGCGGTTCTCCGGGTCCTCCACGGTCGGCATCGTCGTCATGGTGATGCGGTCGGTGGGGACCGTCTTCAGCTGCATGCCCAGGTCGTACAGCTTCTTGACCGTGCCGATCTCCTCGGACACCTTCAGCGACTTGGTGGCCGCCTCCGCCAGGTCCGTCAGCCGGCCGGTGTCGAAGACGTTCTGGCTCTTCAGCGTGCGGATCATCGAGTTCATGTACATGTGCTGCGCCTTGGCCCGCCCCAGGTCGCTGGAGAAGGCGTGCCGGGTGCGCAGCCACTGCAGCGCCTGTTCGCCCTGCACCTTGTGCGCGCCGGCCGTCAGCTTCAGCCCGGAGCCGCCGGGGACACCGGGCAGCGGGCGGTCCCAGACGTTGTTCTCCACGCAGACCTCGACGCCGCCGATGGCGTCCGCCATCTTCACCACGCCCGCGAAGTCGATCGTCATCCAGTGGTCGATGTAGACACCGGTGAGGTTCTCCCAGGTGGCCAGCGTGCAGCCGGCGCCACCGCGGCCGAGGGACTCGTTGATGATCCGGGTGATGGGCGGGTAGACGTCGCCGGTGTCGGGGTCGGTGCACCGGGGGATGTCGACGCGGGTGTCGCGCGGGATGCTCACCACGGCGGCGCTCTTGCGGTCCGCGGACAGGTGGATCAGCATCTGCACGTCGCCCAGCGGCGGGCTGCCGCGGTTCTCCCTGCTGCCGCCCAGCTTGAGGTTCTCGGCGGAATTGCGGCTGTCGGAGCCGATCAGCAGGATGTTCATCGGCGTCTGGCCGGCCGCGTTCGGCTCGCTCCTGTGCGCCTTGGAGTCGCCGCTGCTGCGCTGCCCCTTGCGGATGTTGCTGTTGAGGTGCTCGTAGTAGAGGTATCCGGCGGCCGCCGTCCCCAGTATCAGCAGCGAGAGGACCGACGCCGACCAGCGCAGTATCCGGTGCCTGCCCCGCGTCCGGCCGCGGCGCCGCCGGCCGTGCCGCCCGTCGTCGTCTCTGCCGGAGACGTCGTCCTCCGCCGTCGTCTCCCCGTCCGGACCGCCGTCCGCACCCCCGAGGTCACCGCCGTGCCGGACGTCCGACCGCGTTCCCTCCCCGCGCACACTGCTCCGCGTCATGTCCCCTGCCTCCCCACCCTCTGCGCCGTCGACGAGCTGTCCTGCGTCCCGTTAGACGCGTGAGAGGCCCACAAGGTGGCGCACCGCTCTCAACTGGCGCACTGAACCTTGTCTGCCGTGGACTTCTCCACGTCCGGCGCCTTCGCCGGAGCCGTCAGGGACACGCCCGCACCCTTGAAGTCCTTGCCCAGCGTCAGCGTCATCGCGGGCAGGCCCTGGGAGTTGGTGACGCTCTCGCCCGGCTTCAGCGCGGCCCCGGACAGCCCCATCAGCGCGGCGAGCCTGCGCGCCTGGGGTGCCTGGTCGGGCGCGTACTCGAGCGTGGTCCGGCTGAGCGTCTGCGGGGCGTTGCCCGCGTTCTCCGACTTGGTCACGCCCTTGCTGTTCTGCAGCCAGGACAGGGTCTCCTGGGCGCTGCCGGCCGGGGCGCCGCCGTTGAGGATGCGCACGCGCACCTCGGAGGCCTCGGACTGGGTGCCCTTGAGCCGGGCGGCCGCCGCGTCCTTGGCCGCCTTCTCCTTCTTCTTCACGTCGGTGAAGGAGACGTCGTTCCTGATGGCGTCGAAGACCTGGGGAGCCGTGGACTGGTTGAGGACGACGGTGGCCTTGACCGTCTCGGCGGGGTTGTCCACCACCGGGACCGTCAGGAAGGTGATGTTCTTCGTCGGCACCTTCTTCAGCTCCGTCGCCACGTCCTTGAGCGTGCTCACCTTGCCGATGCCCTTGTCGACGGTGAGCGCCTTCGTGGCCGCCTCGGCGAGCTTGTACAGCTTGGTCGGGCTGGTGAGCGTGTTGCTGGAGGACATCTTGCGCATCAGCGAACTGAGGAACTGCTGCTGCACCTTGATGCGGTCCAGGTCGCCCTGGTTGCCGAAGCTGTGCCGGGTGCGGACGAAGGCCAGGGCCTGCTCACCCTGCACGGTGGACTCGCCCGCCGGCAGGTCGAGGTGCGAATCCTTGTCCTTGACGGCGTGCTGGAGGCACACGTCCACGCCGCCCACCGCCGTCGTCAGGGTCTTCACCGCGTTGAAGTCGGCCATCATGAAGTGGTCTACGGGGATGCCCATGACCTCCTCGACGGTCCGCATGGTGCAGCCGGGGTCGCGGCCGTCCTGGCCGAGGCTCGTGTTGAAACGGACGCCGTCCGTGCCGGGGACGATCTTGGTGCTGCCGTCGGGCTGTTTCGTCGGGCAGTCCGGGACGTTCACGAGGAGGTCGCGCGGGATGCTCAGCGCGGTCGCGTTCGTCCGGTCCTCGGAGACGTGCAGCAGGATGTTGGTGTCGGCGTGCCCGACGCTGCCCTTGTCGCCGTAGCCCTCGTTGCCCGCACCGGTGCGCTTGTCGGTGCCGATGATGAGGATGTTGAAGGCCTCGTCCTTGCTGAAACCATTCTTGCCCGCGCTGCCGACGTCCGTCGTCGTGACGTTGCCCTCGAGGTGCTTGAGGTAGAGGTAGCCGCCACCGCCGGCGGCGACCAGCACGAGTGCCAACCCGCCGCCGGTCCACGTCACGGCCTTCTTGGCCTTCGACTTCTGCTTCGCCGGCCGGCGGCCCCGCCGGCCGGCCTGCGCGGCGTCCTCGGACGCTCCGTGGCGTCGCGGCCCGGGCACCGTACGGCCGGGGGCGGCGGTCTTGGACGTCTCCGGCCTGTCCGGCCTGTCCTGCCGGTCCGGCCGGGCGCGTCCCGGTGCGGACGCACGGGGCCCGGCCGCCGTGCCGCGCGAGGCGGCTCTGCGCGGTCCCGGCACCGCCGACTGCGGAACGGAAGGGTTCAGTCGCAGTTCGTATTCGCCGGTGTCCGGATTGAGCACCCACTGGTCTGCGGGATCGATGTTGTCCGCCCGCCCACGGCCTTGCGCGTCCACGGTTGTCCGAATCCTCCGTCGGGGCCACGCGGCGCCTTGCCCCCTCAAGGCGCTCAGGTCTGGTCACACAGTGCACGACCCCAGGAAGGACCTCGCGGCCGGGTGCACCGGATCGCTCACACTATCCGGCCAGTTCAGCGCCAAGCGACGCCCGTGACAAATTGCACGTCCCTACAACTGGGCAATCCGCCCATTTCCCTGGACAAAAGTTCGCCCTTGGCCGTGGTTTTACCCGCAGCCGACGTTACCCGGGCGTGTCGCCGGGAAGCGCGCGCGTGGAAGGAGCGCGGTCCGACGGTCCGTCCGCCCGTTCACCGCGGTTCCACGGGCTTCTCCACGGCGTCGACCGCGGTACCGACGGTGATGGCACGACTGCCGAGCGCACGGGGAAAAGCCGCTCCTTCCGCTTTCCCGGCGGAATACGGCGGCCGACAGCGGAATGCGGATTCAGGTGTTGAATGCCGTGCGAGTTCCCGGGCGGCTTCACGGCCTTCCGTACCGCGTCCGCGAACGTCCTCCGGGGCCGAGGCCGGGACCGGGCCGGCCGAGCCGGCCGAGCTGTCGCGCGGGGCTTCGGCGGACGGCGCCCACGGGGCCGTGGCGCCCGTCGCGCCGCGCCGTCCGGACGGCCGTGCTCGGGGTCGTCGCGCGGCCGCCGGCCCCCGGTCGGTCAGGCGGGCGGCCCGTCGAGGGCGGAGTCTTCACGCGCCGCGCCGTCCGTCCGGCCCGCCTGGGCCGGGCCTGGCCGGCCGAGCTGTCGCGGGTGGGCTTCGGCGGACGGCGCCCACGGGGCCGTGGTGGCCGTCGCGTCGCGCCGTCCGGACGGCCGTGCTCGGGGTCGTCGCGCGGCCGCCGGCCCCCGGTCGGCCAGGCGGCCCGTCGAGGGCGGAGTCTTCACGCGTCGCGCCGCCCGTCCGGCTCGCCTGGGCCGGGCCTGGGCCGGCCGAGCTGTCGCGGGTGGGCTTCGGCGGACGGCGCTCGCGGGGCCGTGGTGCCCGTCGCGCCGCGCCGTCCGGACGGCCGTGCGGCCCGCTGTGCCCGGGGTCGTCGCGCGGCCGCCGGCCCCCGGGCGGCCAGGCGGCCAGTCGAGGGCGGAGCCGTCACGCGCCGCGCCGCCCGTCCGGCTCGCCGGGGGCGGGCCTGGGCTGCGCGGACGGGCCGGGGCTGCCGAGGGTGGTCGGCCGGGCCGCCGTGACCCCCGAACCGCTGCGCCGGTCAGCGGGCCGTGGCCGTGACGCGCTCGCTCTCGACCCGCTGGGCCAGCTTCTCCTCGTCCAGCCGGTCGAGGTTGCGGCACAGCACCACCGATCCGCCGGCGGCCAGCGGCCCGTACAGCCCGGCGCTCAGCCCCTCCCACGTGTCGTAGGGCAGGCCGGACAGCAGCCGGGAGCCGGGTCCCGTCAGGCCGAGCGACGGCGCGTCCGCACGGGCCCGCTCCACGACCTCGGCCGCCGTGTACTCGGCACCGGCCACGATCAGCGCCGGGCCCTCCGGGTCCACCGGCGCGAACGGGGCGAACCGGTCGCCCTGCCCCGGCACCTCGACGGCGTAGTCCACGAAGCCCTCCGGCGGCTGCGGGAACCGGCCGCCGAGCGGACGCAGCGCCAGCGCGACGCGCTCCCCGGAGCAGGCCCGCGCCGCCTCCAGCGCGTCCGGCCCGCTCACCACGACGTCGGCCGCCGCCGCGTTCCCGTCGACGTCCGCGACCGCCCCCACCGACGCGCAGGCCAGCAGCCACACCGCCGTCTGCCAGTGCGCCGGCAGCAGCAGCGCCACCCGGTCGCCCGGGCCCGCAGCGAGGTCGCCCTGGAGGAGGTTGGCGGTCTTGGCCACCCAATTGGCGAAGGTGGCCACGGACAATTCGACGCGCTCGCCGGTGGCGTCGTCGTAGTAGGTCACCAGGGGGCGTCCCGGGTCCGCGGCGAGCGCGGAACGCAGCAGGTCGGCGGGGGTGCGTTCGGTGGCGTTCACCCGGGCAAGGGTACGCGGCGCACCGCCCGGCCGGGGGGCGGCGGGGCCACCGGTTCGGCGGAGCACCGGCCGACGGTCCGTCAGCTCCCGTATGGACAGGAATATCTGATTATGTCCAAGATCAGGGGCATGCGTGGATACGGATTCCTTGCGTTCTCCCTCGGCGCCGGCTGTGCGGCCGTCCTGGCCCTCCCGCTCGCCCTCCCCGCGGCCGCGAGCCCCTTCCCGGCCGCGGGCGTGGCCGCCGCGGGCGGGCGGACCGCCGGGCAGGCCGTCCCCGGCAGCACCCAGTCCCTGCCCCTCGTCCCCCTCGATCCCGACCGCGCCACCGGCGCCCGCGAGCAGGGCCTGTACCGCGCCGCCGTACGGCACTTCTCCCTCGTCGGCGTGGTCTGGGACGACCCGGACACCGCACTGCACGGGACCGTCCAGGTCCGCACCCGCGCGGCCGCCCCCGGCGCCTGGTCCGGATGGCAGGACGTCGAGGTCCACAACGCCGCCCACGGCGCCGACCCCGGCAGCCCGGAGCGCACCTCCGGACGGGTGCGCGGGGCCACCGCGCCCCTGTGGGTGGGCGACTCCGACGGCGTCGAGGTGCGGGTCCGCGCGGACTCCGGCACCGGGCACCGGCGAAGCGGCCCCGGGCTGCCGCTGCCCTCGGGGCTCCGCGTCGAACTCGTCGATCCCGGCACGGCCTCCGCGGCGCGGAACGCCGAGGCCGGCCTCCCGCGCACCGCGGCCCGGGCGGCCGGGCCCTCCGGGGCGGCCGGCGCGCCCACGGCGACCGCGGCCTCCGCGGCGCGGGCCGTGTCCGCCGCCGGCGCCGGTCTCGCCCCGCCCGGGGCCACGGAGATCCCGGCGCTCGGCAAGGCGGCGACGGAGAAGGAGATGTTCACCCTGCGCGGCGAGGAACCGACGGCGTCGCAGCGTGCCAAGCCGTACATCGGACCGCGCCCGGGCATCGTCATCCGGCGTGGCTGGGGCGCGGACGAGAAGCTGCGCAGGGGAGGTTTCGTCTACACGACGAAGGTGAAGGCGGCCTTCGTCCACCACACGGCTTCGGGCAACAACTACACCTGCGCCCAGGCCCCGTCGGTCATCCGTGGCATCTACCGCTACCACGTCAGGAGCATGGGCTGGCGGGACATCGGCTACAACTTCCTCGTCGACAAGTGCGGACGCATCTACGAGGGCCGTGCCGGGGGCGTGGCGAGGGCGGTGCTGGGCGCCCACACCATGGGGTTCAACAGCAACAGCATGGGGGTCGCCGTCATCGGCACCTACAGCAAGTCCAAGCCCCCCGCGGCCACCGTGCAGGCCGTCGCCCAGCTGACCGCCTGGAAGCTCGGGCTCTACGGGATGAACCCCAAGAGCACGACATACCTGAAGTCCGGCGGTGGCAACCTGTACGCAAAGGGAAAGAACGTGCGCCTGAACGTGATCTCCGGCCACCGCGACGGCTTCGCCACCGACTGCCCGGGGCGGCAGCTCTACGCCAAGCTCGGCACGGCCCGCGCGACCGCGGCGCGCTACCAGGGCCGCTGACGACGGCACAGCCCACGGCCCTCGGGGCCGTGGACGGCGATCTGCATAAACTGTCCGGCCGAACAACAGATCGGCCGGTCCCGGCAGGAAGCAGAGACGACAGGTGACAGAAGCGATCCTCCTGGTCGGCGGCAAGGGCACCCGGCTGCGCCCGCTCACGGTGCACACCCCCAAACCGATGGTCCCGGCGGCGGGTGTGCCGTTCCTGACGCACCAGCTGGCCCGCGCCAAGGCGGCCGGCGTCGAGCACATCGTGCTCGCCACGTCGTACCTGGCCGAGGTGTTCGAGCCCTACTTCGGTGACGGCTCCGCCCTCGGACTCCACCTCGAGTACGTGACGGAGGAGGAGCCGCTCGGCACCGGCGGCGCCATCCGCAACGTGGCCCCGCGCCTGCGCTCCGGTCCGGACGATCCCGTCCTGATCTTCAACGGGGACATCCTGACGGGCCTCGACATCCGCGCGCTGGTGCGCACGCACGACACGACGGGCGCGGACGTCTCCCTGCATCTGACGCGCGTCACGGACCCCCGGGCCTACGGCCTGGTGCCCACCGACGATACGGGCCGGGTGCTGGCGTTCCTGGAGAAGCCGCAGACGCCCGAGGAGATCGTCACCGACCAGATCAACGCGGGGGCGTACGTCTTCCGCCGCTCGGTCATCGACACCATCCCCCAGGGCCGGCCGGTGTCGGTCGAGCGCGAGACCTTCCCGGAGCTGCTGACCGCCGGGGCGCACCTGCAGGGCATGGTGGACTCGACGTACTGGCTGGACCTCGGTACGCCCGCGGCCTTCGTGCGGGGCTCGGCCGACCTGGTCCTGGGCCGGGCGCCGTCCCCGGCGGTCCCCGGCCGCTGCGGCGACCGCCTGGTCCTGCCGACGGCCGTCGTCGCGCCGGACGCCAAGCTGACCGGCGGAACGGTGGTGGGTGAGGGCGCCTTCGTGGCCGAGGGCGCGCGGGTGTCCGGCAGCACGATCCTGGACGGCGCCGTCATCGAGCCGGGCGCCGTGATCACCGACTCGCTCATCGGCACGGGCGCCCGCATCGGCACCCGCTCCGTCCTGACCGGCACGGTCATCGGCGACGGCGCGGTCGTCGGCGCCGACAACGAGCTGAGGGAGGGCGTACGGGTGTGGTGCGACGCCCGCATACCGGCGGGCGCGGTCCGCTTCTCCTCGGACCAGTAGGGGCGTTTGCGGCCCCGGCTGGGGGCGGTCCCTGCCTGTGACGGGCTGGGGCCGCCCTGGCGACGCCGGGCTGCGCGGCCCCGGGGGCACAAGCGACGCCGGGCTGCGCGGCCCCGGGGGCACAAGCGATGCCGGGCTGCGCGGTCCATCGGGGCACGAAGGTGATGGCGGGCCGCGCGACCCACGAGGGCGCTAGGTGATGGCGGGTTGCGCGTTCCACGGGGCACGGGGGCCCGCCGGGTTGCGCGGCCCACGGGAGCACAAGGCGACGACGGCTGCGCGACCCACGGGGGCACGAGGCGACGACGGGCAGCGCGGCCCACGGCCACCACGGAGGCGCTACCGGGCAACCCGGGCCGCTGACCCCCGGCAACAGGATCCCTGTCCCCGCCCCGCAACTCCCCGCTCAGAGCCCGGTGATGTCCCCCTTGGGCATCCGCGGCCCTCTCCGCGGCGGCACCCGTCCGCTCAGCAGGATCAGCCGGGCCGCCCGGTGCCGCTGCCCCGCGTACGGCTCCAGCAGCCGCAGCATCGCCTCGTCGTCCGCGTACCGGTCCCCGGCCAGCGCCCACCCCACGATCCCCGGCAGATGCAGGTCCCCGACGGTGACCGCGTCCGCCGCGCCATGACTGCGCTGCACGGTCTCCGCCGACGTCCACGGCCCGATCCCGGGGACCAGCTCCAGCCGCTCCCGGGCCGCCGCCGGCGCCATCCGCACGGACTCCTCCAGCCGCGCGCCGACCCGCACGGCCCGCAGGATCGTCGACGCCCGCTTGCTGTCGACGTTGGCCCGGTGCCACTCCCACGAGGGGATCAGCGCCCACGTGCGGGGCGCGGGCATCACGTACATCGGCCCGGGCACGGGCCCCGGCGCCGGATCCCCGTACGTGCGCACGAGCACCCGCCACGCCCCGTACGCCTCGACGGTGGTGACCTTCTGCTCCAGGATCGAGGGGATCAGCGACTCCAGCACCAGCCCGGTCCGCGTCAGCCGCAGCCCCGGCCGCCGGTGCCGGACCAGCGCCAGCAGCCGGTGGCGCGGCGCGAAGGCGGACGGGTCGTCGGCGGCCCCGAGCAGCTCCGGCAACTGTTCCAGCAGCCACTCGGCCCCCGGCCCCCAGGCCTGCCCGCGCACCTGCCCGCCGCGCGCGGAGATCCGCAGCGTCCCGGGTCCGAGGGGCGTCCGGCTGGCCCGCCACACCGACCCGTCCGGTGCCGCCCGGAAGGTCGGGTCACCGGCACCGCGTCTGAGCGGCCCCAGCACCAGCCCGAGGTCCAGCGGTCCGTCGGGCACCCAGGTCCGCACCCGTCCCGGCGCCACGGCCGGCCGGGGCACCAGCCCGGACGCGCGGGACGCGGCGTTCGGGGCGGACGCGCCGGACGCACCCGGGGCGCAGGGAGCACCGGGGACCACGACGGCCTCCTGCCCGCCGCGCACGGGCACGACGGCGCCACCCACGCCGTCAGGGCGGTGGGGGAGGGTCGGCCGGGGTGCGAAGCGTCCTGCCACGAGAGAGGTCCCAGGTGTGTGCCGGTGGTGTGCCGAAGCTGCCCTACGAGAGTAGGCGGTCGCCCCGGACCGGACGGCCGTGGGTGGGACGGATGGCCACGACCGGCGGCCGACCGGACCTCCGGAGGGCGCGGGGGCGGGCACGGACCTCTCGCAGCGGTGACCACCGCGAAGCCCTGGCACACCCTCACCGGCGCGAACGCCCGTCACCGGCCGTCCACGGGCATCCCGGCCACCGCGCCTTCCCGAACGCGCGTCACCGCACTCCCACGGAGGCCCCGGGCGCCCTGGCGACCGCGCCTCGGCGAACGCCCGTCACCGGCCGTCCACGGGCGCCCGGGCGACCGCGCCTCCCCGAACGCGCGTCACCGCACTCCCACGGAGGCCCGGGCACCCTGGCGACCGCGCCTCGGCGAACGCCCGTCACCGGCCGTCCACGGGGCATCCCGGCGACCGCGCCTCCCCGAACGCGCGTCACCGCACTCCCACGGAGGCCCGGGCACCCTGGCGACCGCGCCTCGGCGAACGCCCGTCACCGGCCGTCC
>NZ_JBEYXZ010000043.1:28404-51044 GCF_040645305.1 Streptomyces sp. NPDC046831
ACCACGGAGGCCGCGCACGCCCCGGTCACCGCACCTCGACGAACGCCCCCGCCTCCCGCTCCGGCCGCGGCCCCGGCGCCTGGGCCGGATGGCCGACCGCGACCGCGCCCATCGGGTCCCAGTCCGCCGGCAGGTCCAGCACCTCCCGCACCACGTCCCGGCAGAACATCGTCGACGACACCCACGCCGATCCGAGACGCTCGCCGGCCAGCGCGACGAGGAAGTTCTGCACCCCGGCCCCGGCGGCGACCACGAACATCTCCCGCTCGGCACCGTCCCGGCGCGCGTCGCCGTACGTGTGGGAGCCGCCCATGACGAGGCACGGCACCACCAGGTACGGCGCGTTGCGCAGCACGTCCCCGCGCCGGATCCGGCGGGCGATGGACTCCTCGCTCCTGCCGTCCCGCCGCAGGTCGGCGATCCAGGCGTCCCGCATCGCGTCGAGCAGCCGGGTCCGCGACGCGGCCGACTCCAGCAGCACGAACCGCCAGGGCGTGGTGTGGTGCGGCGCGGGCGCGGTCACCGCCGCGGTCACCGCCCGCCTCACCGCGCCGGGGTCGACGGGCTCGTCGGTGAAGGACCGCACGGTCCGCCGCTGGGTCACCGCCTCCCGTACGGCCTCCGACGTGCCCAGCCGGAACATGTCGTCGCGCGCGGCGCGCACCAGGGCGCGGGCTCCCTCCCCGGGCTCCCCGGCGACCACGCGCGGCAGCCCCCGCACGACGGCCACGGGCAGCCCGGCCGCCTTGCCCTTGACCAGGTCGCCCGCGGCGGCCAGTTCGTCCGCGGTGGCGACGACGGTCGCGCTGAGCGGGTTCCCGTGCGCGTCGGTGCCCCCGCGCAGGTCGTCCAGCACGCGGATGCCGGCGGCGCCGATGGCGACGTCGGTGAGGCCCGCGCGCCAGGGACGCCCGAAGGTGTCGGTGAGCAGGACGCCCACGGTGACGCCGAGGGCGTCGCGCAGCCCGTCGCGGATCGCCCGTGCGGAGGCGTCGGGGTCCTCGGGCAGCAACAGCACGGTGCCCGCGGGGGTGTTGGAGGCGTCGACCCCGGCGGCCGCCATGACCAGGCCCTGCCGGTTCTCCACGATCCGCAGCGGTCCGCGGCGCGCCACCACGCGCACGGTCTCGGCGTCGATCGCGGCCTCCCGGTCGGCCGCCTCGACGATCCGGCCCTCCGCCTTGGAGACGATCTTCGAGGTGACGAGCACCACGTCCCCGTCGGCGAGCCCTGGTTCGGCCGCCGCGATCAGCTTGGCGAGGTCGTCGCCCGGCGCCACTTCGGGCAGCCCGGGCACCGCCCAGACTCGGTACCTGGGCGCCGTCGCGTCCCCCGGCCGGCCGGCCGTACGCGTGCCGCTCAAGCTCCCCGCACCTCCTCCGCCAGCGCGAGGGCCTCACGGGCCATCCGCGCGGCCGCGTCGGTGTCGGTCATCATCAGCGGGACCGCCCGGCACCGGATGCCGGCCGCCTCGACCCGCTCCACGGAGTCCGCGTCCACCGTGTCGACCAGCCAGCCGTCCAGCAGGCCGGAGCCGTAGTGCTCGGCCACCGCCGCGGCCGTGGGCTCCACGCCGACCGCCGCGAGCACCTTGTCGGCCATCCCGCGCACGGGCGCGTCGCCGACGATGGGGGACAGGCCGACCACCGGCACGCCGGCGTCGGCGATCGCCTCCCGGATGCCGGGCACGGCCAGGATGGTGCCGACGGAGACGACGGGGTTGGACGGCGGGAAGAGGATGACGTCGGCCGCGGCGATCGCCTCCAGCACGCCCGGCGCCGGCTTGGCCTGCTCGGCGCCGACGGGCACGACGGCCTCGGCCGGCACGGACGCCCGCAGCCGTACCCAGTACTCCTGGAAGTGGATCACCCTGCGCCCGCCGGAGCCCTCTCCCGAGCCGCTGTCGGGCAGGGTGACGGCGACGTGCGTCTCCACGCGGTCGTCGGTCATGGGGATCAGCCGCACGCCCGGCTTCCACCGGTCGCACAGGGCCTCGGTCACGGCGCTCAGCGGGTAGCCGGCGCCCATCATCTGCGTCCGCACGATGTGCGTGGCGAAGTCCCGGTCGCCGAGCCCGAACCACTCCGGGCCCACGCCGTACGCGGCGAGTTCCTCCTTGAGGTGGAAGGTCTCGTCCGCCCGGCCCCAGCCCTGCTCCTCGTTGATGCCACCGCCGAGCGTGTACATCACGGTGTCCAGGTCCGGGCAGACCTTCAGCCCGAAGAGATGGATGTCGTCGCCGGTGTTCCCGATGACCGTCACGTCCGCGTCCGGCACGGCCTCCTTCAGACCGCGCAGGAACCGGGCACCGCCGATGCCGCCTGCCAGAACCACAATCCGCATGGCCACAGTGTGTCAGCCGCCGGGCCGGCGCGTTGCGGGGCGTGGTCGGGTGACGGGCGGGAGGCCCCGCGGGGCGGTGCGGCGGCGCGGTGCGCGGTCGCCCGGGCGGGTGTCAGCCGAGGGCGCCGGGGTGACGGCCGGGGGCGGCCGGGCCGGACGCGGCCCCGGCGCACCGGGCGGCGGTCTCCGTGACCGCGCGGAGGCCGGAGGGGCCGAGCATCGGCATCTCGGTCAGGCCGGGGTAGTAGACGTGCAGGCTGACCGCGGGCTCCAGTGCGTCGTTGACGATCTCGTGCGCGTAGCCGGGTGCGAACACGCGCTGGGCGCCCGTCCGGAGCGTGCGCGTGCCCTGCCGCGTGTGTTCGGTCAGGGCGCCGTGCAGGACGGTCAGCACGCCGGAGGAGGGGCCGTGGTCGTGCGCCCCGCTGCCCTGTCCGGGCACCCACGACAGCAGCCACACCTCGTAGCCGGGTCCCCTGCGCAGCCGGTGGTACCAGCGGCTGGTGGCGTCGTAGCGCACGAGGCGCTCCCACTGGGAGCGGTCGGCGGCGATGGAGCGGGCCAGGCCGGCGAACTCGGCCACGGTGGCCGGGTGGGCGCGCGGCGCCTGGAGGAGGTGGGGGACTTCGAGGATGTCGCCGGCGATCTGGAGGTCGCTGTCGCTGTTCATCGGTGCTGTGGTTCCTCGGCGGAGGGCGGGGGGTGGCGGGGTGCCGCGGATACGCCCGCCCGAGGGGACCTCAGGGGTGTCCTGGACGGAAGTCCCGGAGGGGAGCGGGGTGCACGGCGGCCGAGCCGGCAGGGACTCGGCGACGGCGGGAGCGCGTGGGGCTCAACAGCCGGCGGAACAGCAACAGCTACAGCGAGCGCGGGCAGCACCGTGGGACCCGGCGGTGCGGGTCGTGGTGAGCGCCAAGTTCGCGAGCATGCCCACCAGCACATCGGCTGACACCTTCGCTGTCAACTCGACGCCCGGAATGTGGGACATGTTTCACCTCATCCGGTTCACCTCTCAGGTGAAAGGTTTGCTCAGCCCCCGACCGGGACACATGGCGCACATGCCGGGCACGCAAGCCCCGTTGCGATCCCGTGATCCGACCGTGATCCGGACCGCCTCGGGCCGCGTGTCGGAACGGGATCAAAGTCCTGGGCGTCCTTCCCTGTGCGGGCTCCGCGCGGAGACGGGGACCCTCGGGGCCTTGTCTCTGTGTCGAGGTTTATGCCGATTTGAACACTTACCGCATGGCCTTGGTTCCGCAGAGTGAATAAGGGGCCCAATAGCAGATCTCGGCTTGACTCGCCCGGAGCAGCACACTTGTAATTTCACTCGTGTCGTTCAGCCGGTATCGGTAACGGCTGCGTCACGGGGACGCGAAAGACAGACGAGGGGCGCACATGACCGAGCTGGTGCAGCAACTGCTGGTCGACGACGCGGACGAGGAACTCGGCTGGCAGGAGCGCGCGCTGTGCGCCCAGACCGACCCCGAGTCCTTCTTTCCCGAGAAGGGCGGGTCCACCCGGGAGGCCAAGAAGGTCTGCCTCGCCTGTGAAGTCCGTTCCGAGTGCCTCGAGTACGCCCTCGCCACCGACGAGCGCTTCGGCATCTGGGGCGGCCTGTCCGAGCGCGAGCGCCGCCGGCTGAAGAAGGCCGCAGTCTGACGCGGACTCACCGCGCGCGGCCTTGCGCAGACCCGCGCCGGGTCTGCCGCACGGGACAGCGCGAACGGCCCGCCGCCCGTGGCCCGTCCACGGGCGGCGGGCCGTTCCGCGGGCTCCCGCCCCGGCCGCCGCCCCCCAACGAGGCGCTCCGCGCCGCCCCTGCCGGCACTGCCGCTAGTGTGGTCGCTCGTCCGAGGAGCCCCGCTGCCCCCACGAGGCACGGGCGTCCACCGCAGTCCACCGAACCGGGGCCCGTATCTCGATGTCCGTGCACAGCCGTACGGCAGCCCACTACGACGTCGCCGGCACGCCGTCGCCCGACCCGACGCGCCCGCCCGAGTACCCGCGGCACGTGGTGACCGCCGTCCTCGTCTCCCACGACGGCGCCCGCTGGCTGCCCGACGCGCTCGCCGGGCTGCTCGGCCAGGAACGCGCCGTGCAGTACGCCGTGGCGGCCGACACCGGCAGCGCGGACACCTCCGCCGAACTGGTCACCGACGCCCTCGGCGCCGACCGCGTGCTGCACCTGGCCCGGCGCACCGGCTTCGGCCAGGCCGTCGAGGAGGCCGCCCGCACCGCCCCGGTCCTCACCCCGGACGACCTGCCCTACCTCAAGCGCCCCAGCGGCTGGGACCCCGCCACGCGCAGCTGGCGCGACGACGCCTACGACCTGCCCGAACTGCCGTACGGCGAACCGGTGCAGTGGCTGTGGCTGCTGCACGACGACTGCTCCCCCGAACCCGACGCCCTGGCCCAGCTGTTGCGGGTCGTCGACAACGAGTACGAGCTCGGCCGCGACGACGTCGCCGTCGTCGGACCCAAGCTCCGCGGCTGGTACGACCGCCGGCAGCTCCTCGAAGTGGGCGTCACCATCGCCCACTCCGGCCGCCGTTGGACCGGCCTGGACCGGCGCGAACAGGACCAGGGACAGCACGACCACGTCCGGCCCGTGCTGTCCGTCTCCACCGCCGGCATGCTGATCCGGCGTGACCTCTTCGAGCAGCTAGGCGGCTTCGACCGCCGGCTGCCCCTGATGCGCGACGACGTCGACCTGTGCTGGCGCGCCCATGCCGCCGGCCACCGCGTCCTGGTCGCCCCCGAGGCCGTCGTGCGCCACGCCGAGGCGGCCAGCCGCGAGCGGCGCGCCGTCGACTGCGTGGGCCGCACCGCCGCCTCCCCGCACAAGGTCGACAAGGCCGGCGCGGTCTACACCCTCCTCGTCAACACCCGCTCCGCCGCGCTGCCCTGGGTCCTGCTGCGGCTCGTGCTCGGCACGCTGCTGCGCACCCTCGCCTACCTCGTCGGCAAGGTCCCCGGCCAGGCCGTCGACGAGATCCGCGGTCTGCTGGGCACGCTGCTGCGGCCCGAGCGGATCGTCGCCGGGCGGCGCGTCCGCGGCCGGCCGCAGATCGACAAGGGCGAGCTGCGGGCCCTGTTCCCGCCGCCCGGCGCGACCGTTCGCGCCACCGTCGAGCAGGTCGCGAGCAACCTCGTCGGCCGCTCCGACCCCGAGGTCTCCTCGGCCGGGCGGCACGGCGGAGCCGTCGAGTCAGGTCCCGGCGGCGACGACGCGGACTTCCTGGAGGTCGAGCAGTTCGCCCGTCTGAAGCGCATCGCCCGCAAGCCCGGACCGGTGCTCTTCCTGCTGCTCCTGCTGGTCTCGCTGGCCGCCTGCCGGGCCCTGCTGGGCGGCGGCGCGCTGGCGGGCGGCGCGCTGCTGCCCGCCCCGGCCGACTCCGCCGAGCTGTGGTCGCGCTACCTCGACGCCTGGCACCCGGTCGGCGCCGGCGGCACCCCGTCCGCGCCGCCGTACCTCGCGGTGGTGGCGCTGCTCGCCTCCCTGTTCCTGGGCTCCACGGGCCTCGCGGTGACCGTGCTGCTGGTGTGCTCGGTGCCGCTGGCCGGCCTCACCGCGTACTTCGCCTCCCGCCCGCTGGTGGAGTCCCGTCTCCTGCGTGCGTGGGCGGCCGTCGTCTACGCCTTCCTGCCCGCCGTCACCGGCGCGCTCGCCGGCGGCCGGATCGGCACCGCCGTCCTGGCCGTGCTGCTGCCGCTGGTGGCCCGCGCGGGCGTTGCGGCGAGCGGCCTGGCGAACGCCTCCGGCGCCCGCGGCAGTTGGCGCGCCACCTGGGCGTACGCCCTGCTGCTGACGATCACCACGGCGTTCACCCCCGTCGTCTGGCCGATCGCGCTCGTCCTCGGCCTCGCCGTACTGGCCGTACGCCGGGGCGACGTCACCGCCCACGGGCTGCGCTTCCTGGCCCAGTCGGGCACGCCCCTGCTGGTCCTCGCGCCCTGGTCGCTGTCGCTGCTGCCGTTCGGCTTCTTCACCGAGGCCGGCCTGGAGTACGGCGCGTCCGCCGCCTCCGCCCTCGACCTGCTGGGCGCGAGCCCCGGCGGCCCCGGCACCGTGCACGGACTGATGCTCATCGGCGTGGTGCTGGCCGCGCTCGCCGCGCTGCTGCGCTCCGAGCGGCAGTTCGGGATCCGGAGCGCCTGGGCGGTCGCCCTGCTGGCCCTCGTCTTCGCCGTGCTGTCCAACGGCTCCACCTGGGCGGGCCCCGCGACCCTCGTCCAGGGCCTCGCCCTGCTCACCGCCGCGGTGATGGGCGCGGACGGGGCACGCGCCCGCGTGGCCGAGCAGAGCTTCGGCTGGCGCCAGCCGGTCGCCGCGCTCATCGCGTTCGCCTCGGCCGCCGGGCCGCTGCTCGTCGCCGCCGGCTGGATGATCCGGGGCGCCGACGGACCGCTGGAGCGGCGCGACCCGGTGCAGGTGCCCGCGTTCGTCGCCGCGGAGGGCAGCACGCCCGACCAGGCCCGCACCCTCGTCCTCGACAGCGACTCCGCCGCCCACGTCGGCTACATGCTCGTCCGCGGCTCCGGCGCGCGCATGGGCGACGCCGAACTGGCCGCCGTGGACGGCGAGAACGCCAGGCTCGACAAGGTCGTCGCCAACCTCGTCGCCGGCTCCGGCGCCGACCAGGCCGACCAGCTCGGCGGCTTCGCCGTCCGCTACGTCCTCGTCCACAAGGGCGCGCCGCGCGAGGTGAGCCGCGTCCTGGACGCCACGCCCGGCCTGTCCCGGCTCAGCCAGCAGGACGGCAGCGCGCTGTGGCGGGTGGACCGGCAGGTCTCGCGCGCCGCCGTCGTGCCCGCCTCCGGCTCGGGCACCGCCCAGGCCGTCCCCGCGGGCCCCGTGGAGATCCACACCGGGATCCCGGCCGGCCCGGAGGGCCGCGTCCTGCGCCTGGCCGACTCGGCCGCCGACGGCTGGACGGCGACCCTGGACGGCAGGCCCCTGACCCGCACCACGGTCGACGGCTGGGCGCAGGGCTTCTCCCTCCCGGCCTCCGGCGGCAGGCTCGACGTCACCTTCGACGACCCGGTCGCGCACACCGCCTGGCTGTGGGTGCGGGGCGCGCTCGCCGTCGTCCTCGTGGTCCTCGCCCTGCCGGGCCGGCGCCGCGACATCGACGACGACCTGCCCGAGGAGGAGCCCGTCCCCGCCGAGGCGGTCGCCGGCGAGGGCCGCCGGGCCCGCCGCCTGCGCGCCCAGGCCGAGGCGGAGCAGGCCGAGCAGGCGGCGGACGCCGAGGGCGCCGGGCCGGCCGGCGCGGAGGAACCGCAGCCGGGAGCGGACACCGTGCCGCCCGCGCCGCGGGAGGCCCCCGCCGTCCCGCAGCAGCAGTCCTACGGCGAGTGGGACACTCCCGGCTACGCGGAGGCCGGCTACGGCACCTACGGCGGTGACCCGTACCAGGGCGCCCAGCAGTATCCGGCGGGCGGGTACGACCAGACGTACCAGGCCGACCCCTACCAGGCGGACCCCCACCAGGCCGACCCCTACCGGAGCGGCGGGTACGACCCCTATGCCTACGGCGGCCAGGCCCCCGCGGACTCCTACGACCAGACCTACGGCGACACCTACCACCAGGGCTACCAGGAGCCGTACGACCCGGCGCAGTCGCACCCGCACGGCAACGGCAACGAGCGCCCCGACGGGAGCCAGCAGTGAACCGCACCACCCTGTCCCTGATCGCCGTCGCGACCGCGCTCGCCGCCGTCACCGGTTTCGCCGCGCTGAACACGCCGGACGGCTCCGCACCGGGCACCGCCCGGACGGCCGCCCGGCTGCCCGTGGAGCGCACGACCCTGCTGTGCCCGGCGCCGAGCACCTCCGACCTCGCCGAGACGTCGTACACCTCGTTCACGCCGGTGACCAAGGGCACGGACGGCGACGGCGAAGCCCGGCTCCAGTCGGCCCGCGACGACGAGGCCACCGGCGCCCCGGGCTCCGGCACGGGTGACACCGCGGAGGACGGCGAGGCCGGCGAGCAGGACGACGCCACGGCGGACGACAAGGCCGGCGACGAGGCCGGTGACAAGCGGGACGGGAAGGACGACGGGGAGGCCGGCGGCGGCGAGGAGAAGGCCGACCAGCCCGCCCTGCAGCCCAAGGAGCCCGGCACACCGGTGACCGGCGACTCCTCGGGAGCGGACGCGCCCGCGCTCATCGGCACCGCCGAGGGGAAGTTCGCGCCCGGCTGGACGGTGCAGGAGACCACCGAGGTCGCCGCGGGCACCGGGCGCGGACTGCAGGGCGTGAACTGCACCGCGCCCGACACGGAGTTCTGGTTCCCCGGCGCCGGCACCGCCGCCGCCCGCTCCGACTACGTCCACCTGACCAACCCCGACGACTCCGCCGCCGTCGTCGACATCGAGCTCTACGGCAAGGACGGGCCCGTGAAGTCGGCGGTGGGGGAGGGCATCACGGTCGCGCCGCGGTCCACCGAGCCCGTCCTGCTGTCCACACTGGCCGACGCGCCGCAGGACGACGTCACGGTGCACGTCAGCGTGCGCAGCGGGCGGGTCGGCGCGGCCGTCCAGGCCCTGGACGAGAAGCTGGGGGGCGACTGGCTCACCGCGTCCGCGGACCCCGCGGACAGCCTGGTGCTGCCGGGCATCCCCAAGGACGCCACCTCGGTGCGGCTGGTGGCCTTCACGCCCAGCGACGCCGACGCCGACCTCAAGGTGCGGCTGGCCTCGCCGTCCGGGCTGATCACGCCCGCCGGGCACGAGACCGTGCACGTCAGGGGCGGCATGACCACCGCCGTCGACCTGGGCGAGGTGACCCGCGGCGAGGCGGGATCGCTCGTCCTGACGCCGACGGGGCAGCCGGTGCCGGTCGTGGCGGCGCTGCGGGTCGTGCGGGGCAAGGGCGCGGACCAGGAGACGGCGTTCATCCCGGCGACGGGCCCGGTCGGGACGCGGGCGACGGTCGCCGGCAACAGCGCCAAGGGGGCCACGCTCTCCCTGACGGCGTCCACCGGTACCGCCCGGGTCAAGGTCACGGCGTCGGCGGGCAGCGGGGGCGGGACCCCGGTGTCGAAGACGTACACCGTCAAGCAGGGCACCACCCAGGACGTCGTCCCGCCGGTGCCGTCCGGCCTGAAGGGCACGTACGCCCTCACGGTGGAACACCTGTCCGGCGGCCCGGTCCACGCCGCCCGCACCCTGTCGGTGACGGAGGACGGCGTCGCCGCCTTCACCGTCCAGACCCTCCCGGACGACCGGGGAACGGTGGCGGTGCCCCAGGCGGACGAGGACCTGTCGGTCCTGCAGAAGTAGCGACGGGGGTGCGGGCGCGGCACTTCGGGGCGGGGGCCGTGGGCCGTGCGGGCCGGCGGCGTACTCCCCGGGCAAGGGGGGCCGTGCGGTTCGGCCGGGGGCATTCCCGGGCGACTGGGGACCGTGCGGGCCGGCGGCGTACTCCCCGGGCAAGGGGGGCCGTGCGGGCCGGCCGAGGTGATTTCCGGCGGCCCGGAGGCCGTGCGGGCCGGCCGGAGTGATTCTCGGGAGGCTGGACGCGCTGCCGGGTGCCGGGGCGCGCGGAGCGAGGGTGCTTCGGAACCGGGGCCCGCGCGGCGCGCGGTCGGCGGGCACGCGGTTCCCGCGGCGCGCCCGGACGGCGCGCCGTCGGCCGGCCTCAGTCCTCCCCGTAGCGCGGATCCACTGTCTCCGGCGTCAGTCCGAGCAGGTCGGCGACCTGCTCGACCACGATCTCGTGCACCAGTGCGGCCCGCTCCTCCCGGCCCTTGGTGCGGATCTCGACCGGCCGCCGGTAGACGACCACACACGCACGCCGCCCGTCACGCGCCGGGACCGTCCCGCCGAGCGGCACCGCCTCGTCGCTCCAGGCCCGGCCGGGTCCGTCCAGTCTCGGCACCTCCAGGACGAGGAAGTCGATCTCCGCGAGCTGCGGCCACCGCCGCTCCAGCCGGTCCACGGAGTCCTGCACCAGATCGGCGAACACGTCGGCCCGGCTCGCGGCG
This sequence comes from Streptomyces sp. NPDC046831, assembly GCF_040645305.1. Classification (NCBI taxonomy): domain Bacteria; kingdom Bacillati; phylum Actinomycetota; class Actinomycetes; order Kitasatosporales; family Streptomycetaceae; genus Streptomyces; species Streptomyces sp. NPDC046831. The sequence continues at coordinate 38,739 of NZ_JBEYXZ010000043.1, forward strand.
AGCGGGACCTGCGGCGGGGCGATCGGGCCGCGCATGCCTCTGCCGTGGCGATCACGGCGTCGCGGCCCGGGGCCGGCGGCACGGGGCGGTACACGGTTGTCCATCACCGGTGAAGCCTAGTCCTCGCGGGGGCCGCGTGCCCGGCTCCGCGCGGCATCCCGGAAGCCGCGCCGCTGCATCGTCTTTCCGTCACACCGTGGCCACTTGATGACCATTCCAGCCAAGGTCGGGCTCGATTCCGTATCTCTTCCAGACCTGCGAACTCAAGCCGTTTGACGGTTTTTGCACCGACTGGTCATCCGCGACCGGGCCGGCCTGATCCTTCCGGAACCCGCATCGCCGCAGGTCAGCAAAGTGTGCCAGAAGGGGCGTGTGGGGTGTTTCGCAGCACGACACGGTGGAGTGACCTGGTGGAGAGTCGTCGCGGCCCGCTCAAGAGTGCGGTACCGTCCAACGTCGTGAGCCCTGTACGTCGCTGTTCGCGCACCGCTTGCGGCCGTCCCGCCGTAGCGACGCTGACGTACGTCTACGCCGACTCGACCGCGGTCCTCGGCCCGCTCGCCACCTACGCCGAACCCCACTGCTACGACCTGTGCGCCGAGCACTCCGAGCGCCTCACCGCCCCGCGCGGCTGGGAGGTCGTCCGGCTCCTCGACGGTTCGGCGCCCGCACGCCCCAGCGGTGACGACCTCGAAGCGCTGGCCAACGCCGTGCGTGAGGCGGCCCGTCCCCAGCAGCGGGCGGCCGAGGCCGGTGGGGCGGGGGCCCGCCCGGTGGACCCGATGGAGGTCGCGCGCCGCGGCCACCTCCGGGTGCTGCGCTCCCCGGACAACTGACGCCGCCCGCGCGCCGGATCCTCCGGCCGGGTGACACGGCGTCCTGCTCCCCGCGCTGCTGACGTCGCCGCCCGCATCGAGGTCTCCGGGCGACCGACTCCGTTCCGGCGCCGCCCCGTCCGTACGACTGGCCCGATGCCCCGCGCTCCTGCCGGCTGCACCCGTCCGTGCTCCCGCCCTTCCCGGGGCGCCGATGCCGCACGGCCCCCTCGGGCGAACGAGGCCCGCCGCGCCCCACGCTCGGAAGCCCGGCGAACGGCCCTCGCCGTACGCCACCCGGCCTCCCGGGTGACGAACGGGAGACGGCTTCCTCGGCGCGTCACCCGCTCCAGGTAATTTGTGGTGACCGTCGAACCGAGGAAAGGCCGGCCGTGACTGCTGATCTGTCGCAGATCGTGAAGGCGTACGACGTACGCGGAGTGGTCCCGGACCAGTGGGACGAGTCGCTGGCCGAACTGTTCGGGGCGGCCTTCGCCCAGGTGACCGGCGCGCGCGCCGTCGTCGTCGGGCACGACATGCGGCCGTCCTCGCCCGGCCTGTCCCGCGCCTTCGCGCGCGGTGCGGCCCTCCGCGGCGTCGACGTCACGGAGATCGGGCTGTGCTCGACGGACCAGCTCTACTACGCCTCGGGCGCCCTGGACCTGCCGGGCGCGATGTTCACGGCCTCCCACAACCCGGCCCGCTACAACGGCATCAAGATGTGCCGGGCGGGCGCGGCCCCCGTCGGCCAGGACACCGGCCTGGCAGAGATCCGCGCGCTCGTCGAGCAGTGGTCCGGCCGGGGCGCGCCGGCACCGGCGGCCCGCCCGGGCACCGTCACCCGGCTCGACACGCTGGAGCAGTACGCGACGCACCTGCGCTCCCTCGTCGACGTCACCTCCCTCCGCCCCCTGAAGGTCGTCGTCGACGCGGGCAACGGCATGGGCGGCCACACCGTCCCCACGGTCCTCGCGGGCCTGCCCGTCGACCTCGTCCCGATGTACTTCGAGCTGGACGGCACGTTCCCGAACCACGAGGCCAACCCCCTCGACCCGGCGAACCTCGTGGACCTCCAGCGGCGCGTCCGTGAGGAGGGCGCCGACCTCGGCATCGCCTTCGACGGCGACGCCGACCGCTGCTTCGTGGTCGACGAACACGGCGAGCCGGTGTCCCCGTCCGCCGTCACCGCGCTGGTCGCCGCCCGCGAACTGGCCCGGAACGGCGGCCAGGGCGTCGTCATCCACAACCTGATCACGTCGTGGTCGGTCCCGGAGGTGGTCGAGGAGAACGGCGGCACGCCGGTCCGCACCCGCGTCGGCCACTCCTTCATCAAGGCCGAGATGGCGAGGACGGGCGCGATCTTCGGCGGCGAGCACTCCGCGCACTACTACTTCAGGGACTTCTGGAACGCCGACACGGGCATGCTGGCCGCCCTGCACGTCCTCGCGGCCCTCGGCACCCAGGACCGTCCGCTGTCCGCCCTGGTCTCCCAGTACGACCGCTACGCCGGCTCCGGCGAGATCAACTCCACGGTCGACGACCAGGCCGCCCGTCTCGCCGCGATCAGGTCGGCGTACGAGGGCCGCGACGGGATCACCCTGGACGACCTCGACGGCCTCACCGTGACCGCCGCCGACTGGTGGTTCAACGTCCGCCCCTCCAACACCGAGCCGCTGCTCCGCCTCAACGCCGAGGCCCGGGACAAGGCGACGATGACGCGGGTACGGGACGAGGCCCTGGCCATCATCCGCGCCTGACGGCCACCCGCCCGCCACCGCGCCGCGCCGAACGGGATCCGGGCGGCGCAGCACGGCCCCGGCCGCGCTGCTCGCCCTGACGCCGTCGCCCGGGTCCCGTCGCGTCACCGGGGCGCGGGAGGGCTGTCCGAGCCGTGTGATGCCGCCCGTGCCCGTCGGCGCGGCGGGTGGCGGGTGGGCGGTGTCCGGCTGCCGCTGTGTCTCCAGGGGCGCGCCGCGTCGCGCGGGTCCTTGGGCGCGGGAGGCGGGCCGAGCCGAGCGGGTCCCGTCGCGGGGGTCGCGCCACGCCGTCCGACCCGGTGCCGCCGCCCAGGCCCTGCGGCGTATCGGGCCGGTGCCACCGCCCGGCCCCGCCCCGCCACCCGCCCGCAGGGCCACCGCAAGGCCGCCGTCCGTGCCGCCCCGCCGCCCGCGTCCGGTGCCGGCGGGCGGACGGGCGGTCCGGTGTCCGGGGGAGCGGCGCGACGCCGCCCGGCCGGGCCCGGACCACCCCGCCCACCCGCCCCCCGCGGCGGTAGTCTGACCTGGCACAAGCGCACACACGCCTCCGAAGGGAACCCCCATGCCGCTCGAAGCCGGCCTTCTGGAGATCCTCGCCTGCCCGGCCTGTCACGCCCCGCTGAAGGAGCAGGACGACGAGCTGATCTGCACCGGCCAGGACTGCGGTCTGGCCTACCCCGTCCGCGACGGCATCCCGGTCCTGCTCGTCGACGAGGCCCGCCGCCCCGCCTGACCGACGACCCGGCGACCGGAGCCCGATCGGAGGCAGCCGCCCATGCTCGACGAATCGCTGCTCGACACCCCGGAGGGGCTGGCCGAGGCCGACCGCCGCGGACTGCTCCGCGGGGCCGCCGAGGCAGGCGCCCGGGTCCGGACCGCGGCGCGCCACGCCGTGGAGTCCGGCATCAACGACCTCAGGCCCGACGGCCGCCCGCGCGCCGTGCTGATCGCGGGCCCGGGCGCCGCCGCGACCCATGCCGCCGACCTCCTCGGCACGCTCGCCGGCGCCGGGAGCCCCGTCATCCGGCTGGCCCCCTCCGGCGTCGCCCCCGCCGCGGGAGCCCTGCGCTGGGAACTGCCCGGCTGGGCCGGTTCCGTCGACCTGCTGCTGGTCGCCACCCCGGACGGCAGCGAGCCGAGCCTGTCCCTGCTCGCCGAGCAGGCCTACCGGCGCGGCTGCACGGTCGTGGCCGTCGCCCCCGCGGAGACCCCGCTCGCCGAGGCGGTCGCGGGCGCCCACGGCCTGTTCGTGCCGATGGCCACGGCCCCCTACGACCAGGACGAACCCCTCGCCGCCTCCGCCCCCGGCGTCCTGTGGGCGCTGCTGACCCCGCTGCTCGCGCTGCTCGACCGTGTCGGACTGCTCGCGGCCCCGCCCGACGCCCTGAACAAGGTCGCCGACCGGCTCGACCTCGTCGCCGAGCGCTGCGGGCCCGCCATCGCGACCTACAGCAACCCCGCCAAGACCCTCGCCGCCGAGCTCGCCGACGCGCTGCCGCTGATCTGGACCGAGGGCACCTCGGCCGGGCCCGCGGGCCGCCGCTTCGCCGCCGGGCTCGCCGAGCTGTCCGGCATCCCCGCGGTCGTCGCCGAACTGCCCGAGGGGCTCGCCGCGCACAGCGCCCTGCTCGCCGGACCGCTGGCCGCCCGCGCCAACCCGGACGACTTCTTCCGGGACCGGGTCGAGGAACCGCCCGCCCTGCACGCGCGCGTGGTGCTGCTGCGCGACCGCCCCATCGGCGGACTGACCGCCGCCCCCGCCGCCCGTGACCTGGCCCTCAGTCACGACACGCCGATCAGCGAGCTGGAGCCGGAGGCGGGCGACGAGATCGAGTCCCTGGCGGAGCTGATCGCCGTCACCGATTTCACCGCCGTCTACCTGGCGCTCGCCTCGCGGGCCTGGTCTTGACCACGGCGCTCTGACAGCCGTACACGGGACAACCGACAGTCTCCGTACGGCGACGCGCCCGTACGGCCGAACGACCCGCAGGAAGAAGGCCATGGACCGCCTCGACAACACGATCCGCCCCTACGCGTGGGGTTCCACCACCGCCATCCCGCGGCTGCTCGGCGTCGAGCCGACCGGCGAGCCGCAGGCGGAGATGTGGATGGGCGCCCACCCGGGCGCGCCCTCGCGGACCGCGCGCGGCACGCTCGTCGAGGTGATCGAGGCCGACCCGGAGCGGGAGCTGGGCGCCAAGGCCGTCGCGAAGTTCGGTCCGCGCCTGCCCTTCCTGCTCAAGCTCCTGGCCGCCGGCGCCCCGCTCTCCCTCCAGGTCCACCCCGACCTGGCGCAGGCCCGGCAGGGGTACGACGACGAGGAACGCCGCGGCATCCCCGTCGACGCCCCGCACCGCAACTACAAGGACCCCCAGCACAAGCCCGAACTGGTCTGCGCCCTCACCGGGTTCGACGGCCTGTGCGGCTTCCGCGACCCGCGGCAGGCCGCCGACCTGCTCGACGCCCTCGGCGTGGACTCCGTCAAGCCGTACGTGGACCTGCTGCGTGCCCGTCCCGAGGAGGCGGCGCTGCGCGAGGTGCTCACCGCCGTCCTCACCGCCGACCGGGCGGAGACCGCCCGCACGGTGGCCGAGGCGGCGGCCGCCTGCGCCCGCCTCGGCGGCGACCACGCCCCCTACGCCGAGATCGCCCGCCACTACCCGGGCGACCCCGGTGTCCTGGCCGCGATGCTGCTGCGCCACGTCAGGCTCCAGCCCGGCGAGGCCCTGTTCCTCGGCGCGGGCGTCCCCCACGCCTACCTCAGCGGCCTCGGCGTGGAGATCATGGCGAACTCCGACAACGTCCTGCGCTGCGGCCTGACCCCCAAGCACGTCGACGTTCCCGAACTCCTGCGCGTCGTCCGCTTCGAGGCCGGCGACCCCGGAGTCCTGCGTCCGGAGGCCGGCCCGAACGGCGAGGAGGTGTACCACACCTCGGTCGAGGAGTTCCGGCTGTCCCGGTACGTCCTCCCCGAGGGCGCCGCCGCCCACGACCTCACCCTCGACACCCCGCAGATCCTGCTCGGCACGGCCGGTTCCGTTCGGGCCGGCGAGCACGAACTCCGCCCCGGCCGGTCCGTCTTCGTCCGGGCGGGCGAACAGGTCGAACTGCGCGGAAGCGGCACCGTCTTCCGGGCCACGGTCGTCGTCTGAGGCGCCCGAGGCGTCAAGGACGGTGGTCCGGGGAACCCTGTTCGGCCGGGGCTGCAAGAATGGCGCACCGGCAAAGGACGGGCAAAGCCCGAGCGGGCACCCACCCGTCAGGGGAGTGCCCCGGACGGCGTAGGCACGAAGGCGAAGGGACAACGCGGACACATGAGCGCGTCAGGCGGCACCAGGGCGATCGTGGCGGCACTCGGTGCCAACCTCGCGATCGCGGTATCGAAGTTCGTGGCGTTCGCCTTCAGCGGCTCGTCGTCGATGCTCGCCGAGGGCGTGCACTCCCTCGCCGACTCCGGCAACCAGTTCCTGCTGCTGATCGGCGGCAAGAAGGCCCAGCGGGAGGCGACCCCGCAACACCCCTTCGGTTACGGCCGCGAGCGGTACATCTACGCCTTCCTCGTCTCGATCGTCCTGTTCTCGGTCGGCGGCATGTTCGCCATCTACGAGGGCTACGAGAAGATCAGGCACCCGCACGAGCTGGAGCACTGGTACTGGCCGGTGGGTGTCCTCGTCTTCGCGATAATCGCCGAGGGCTTCTCGTTCCGCACGGCCATCAAGGAGTCCAACGAACTGCGCGGGAAGCTCTCCTGGACCGAGTTCGTGCGCCGGGCCAAGGCGCCCGAGCTGCCGGTCGTCCTGCTGGAGGACTTCGGCGCCCTGGTCGGCCTGGTCCTGGCCCTGTGCGGCGTCGGTCTCTCCCTGCTCACCGGTGACGGCCTGTGGGACGGCGTCGGCACCGTCTGCATCGGTGTCCTGCTCGTGCTGATCGCCCTCGTCCTGGCCGCCGAGACCAAGTCGCTGCTGCTCGGCGAGGCCGCCGGCACCGAAACGGTCCGGGCGATCGAGGCCGCCGTGGTCGACGGCGACAAGGTCACCGGCATCATCCACATGCGCACGCTGCACCTCGGTCCGGAGGAGCTCCTGGTCGCCGCCAAGATCGCGGTGCGGCACGACGAGACGGCCGCAGAGATCGCCTCCGCCATCGACGCCGCCGAGGCCCGCATCCGCGCGGCCGTGCCGATCGCCCGCGTCATCTACCTGGAGCCGGACATCTACAGCGAGGCCGAGGCCGACAAGGGGCCGGACCGGGAGGCCACCCCGGGCGGCCCGGCGCCGCACCCGACCGGTCACTGAGCCGCGGCCGGCCGGTCACCGAACCCTGCGACGACGAGGGCCCACCGACTTCCCGGTGGGCCCCGTCCCGTGTTCGGACCGGCTCCGGCCCCGGCGGCAGCGGCGTGGGCGCCGCCCTCCCCGCCGCCCACGCCGCTCCAGCACCAGCCCGGCCAGGCCCACCGCTGGCGCCGGATGGTGGCCCCGGCCCTCGCCTGCCGTGTGTCCCTCCCCATACCGGCACATCCGTGTCAGCGGCACAACGACGGCCCGAGCGGCGCCCGCCCGCGCTTCCCCGCAGGCCAGAGCCCCGGCGGACCGCCACCACCTCGGCGTCGTCCGCCCGATGTGTCCGGCGGCGGACTGGGGGCCGCGCGGCCCCGCGGTGTAGCTTGGGACGGAGCCAGACGTCGCTGCTGATGGCGGTCGGGCGGTCCCAGCGCGGACCGGCCGAGGGAGAGAGGGCCTCCGACGGACTGCGCTGCGCGCACGCGGGCATGCCTGTGCCCTCCTGGGGCACCTCTGTGTCCGCCGCCGCGCAGGTCAGCCGTACCCACCCTCGACCCAATCCGAGGAGCAGCTCTCCATGACGACTGTCGACAACCGGCAGGACTTCAAGGTCGCCGACCTCTCCCTGGCCGAGTTCGGCCGCAAGGAGATCAGCCTCGCCGAGCACGAGATGCCCGGCCTGATGGCGATCCGCAACGAGTACGCCGAGGCGCAGCCGCTGCGCGGCGCCCGCATCACGGGCTCCCTGCACATGACCGTGCAGACCGCCGTCCTGATCGAGACCCTGGTGGCCCTGGGCGCGCAGGTCCGCTGGGCCTCCTGCAACATCTTCTCCACGCAGGACCACGCGGCCGCCGCCATCGCCGTCGGCCCGGACGGCACCCCCGACAACCCGCGGGGCGTCCCCGTCTTCGCCTGGAAGGGCGAGACCCTCGAGGAGTACTGGTGGTGCACGGAGCAGGCGCTGACCTGGCCGGACAGCCCCACCGGCGGCCCGAACATGATCCTGGACGACGGCGGTGACGCCACCCTCCTCGTCCACAAGGGCGTCGAGTACGAGAAGGACGGCAAGGTCCCCTCGCCCGACACCGCCGAGTCCGACGAGCACCGCGTCATCCTGCAGCTGCTGACCCGCACCCTGGGTGAGAACCCGCAGAAGTGGACCCAGCTGGCGTCCGAGATCCGCGGCGTCACCGAGGAGACCACGACCGGCGTCCACCGCCTGTACGAGATGCAGCGCGAGGGCACCCTGCTCTTCCCGGCGATCAACGTCAACGACTCGGTCACCAAGTCGAAGTTCGACAACAAGTACGGCTGCCGGCACTCCCTGGTCGACGGCATCAACCGCGCCACCGACGTCCTGATCGGTGGCAAGACCGCGGTGGTCTGCGGCTACGGCGACGTGGGCAAGGGCTGCGCGGAGTCCCTGCGCGGCCAGGGCGCCCGCGTGATCATCACCGAGATCGACCCGATCTGCGCCCTGCAGGCGGCGATGGACGGCTACCAGGTCACCACCCTGGACGAGGTCGTCGAGACGGCCGACATCTTCATCACCACGACCGGCAACAAGGACATCATCCTGGCGTCGGACATGGCCAAGATGAAGCACCAGGCCATCGTCGGCAACATCGGCCACTTCGACAACGAGATCGACATGGCCGGCCTCGCCAAGGTCCCCGGCATCGTCAAGGACGAGGTCAAGCCGCAGGTCCACACCTGGACCTTCCCGGACGGCAAGAAGATCATCGTGCTGTCCGAGGGCCGCCTGCTGAACCTGGGCAACGCCACCGGTCACCCGTCGTTCGTGATGTCCAACTCCTTCGCGGACCAGACCCTGGCCCAGATCGAGCTGTTCACCAAGCCCGACGCGTACCCGACCGGCGTCTACGTGCTGCCCAAGCACCTCGACGAGAAGGTCGCCCGCCTCCACCTGGACGCGCTCGGCGTGAAGCTCACCCAGCTCCGCCCCGAGCAGGCCGCGTACATCGGCGTCGACGTCGAGGGCCCGTTCAAGCCGGACCACTACCGCTACTGAGCAGCACCCGTCGCCTCCCGCCGCGCTGCCGCGCGGCGGGACGCCGAGTCCGCCGAGGCAGGCCCCCGCACCCCCGTGCCGGGGGCCTGCCCCTTTGGCCGCAGCGGCCGTCACACGCGCCGGACCGGCTCACCGAGGCGGCCCGACCAGCCCGTCACCACCCAGGACCCCCATGCCCCGCGGCCGTTATGCGCTCCACGATCCGCACGATCACACCCCCTTCGCCGAAGAACACTTCCACTGCGCCCCCGGCCCCTCCGGCTGGCGCTACGTCTCACAGGTGACCACCCCCTCGGGCGAGCACCGCGGCTCCGTCGATCTCGCCCTCGACGACCTGGGCCGCCCGATCCGCCTGGAACTGCACAGCGGGAGCTGGCAGGTACGCGGCGCCGCGCTCGAGGGCGTCACCTGGGTCCGTACCGACCCCACCGGCACCCATGCCACCGAAGGCAATGTGCGCGCCCACGCCTTCACCGGCACCTCCCCCGCGTTCCTCGTCGCCACCGCCCGTCTGCTGCGCCTCACCCCCTCGTCCTCCGCCACCCGCGTACGCCTGGTCGCGTTCACCGACCCGGTCCTCGCCCCCCGCACCGTGGACCAGTCCTGGGCACTGGTCGACAGCGAAACACACGGCACTGACAACGGCCCCCTGACCGTGGACGAGTACCAGGTCACCGAGCTCGACACGGGAGAGCGGCACGCCGTGCACATCGCCGGGGACGTGGTCCTCGCCGCCCCCGGGATCGAGCTGGAGGACCTGGAGTCACCGCCGTCCGTGTTCGGCCCCTGACCTGCCGCAGGGCGGCCGCCGGACAGGCCTACGCCGGCGGTACGAAGCCGGTGGCCGGTCGCCCGGCCCGCGCTGCGTCCTCCGGCACGGCGGCCGGAGCGACGGGCGCCGGCGCCCGCGACGGCATCTCGGGCAGTGCCGCGTCCGTGGGCGAAGACCCGCTCGGTTCCGCGGCCGGATACGGCGACCCGGACGGCCCCGCGGCCGCCGGGTCCGGCAGCGACGGCGTCGCCCAGCCGCGGGGAGCGGACCAGCCGCGGGCCTCGGCCGTGCCGTGTGCCGGAGCACCCGTGAAGGGCTCCTGCCCAGCAGGGGCCGCAGTGCCGCCCACGTCCGCCCCGCCGTCCGCACCGGCGCTCCCGCCGCCGCCGGGGCCGTCGCCGAAGGCGCGCCGGGCCTCGCGGGTCCGCCGCTCGTCCACCACCGCCGCCAGGTACATGGCCGGCGGGACTCCGGGCGGAGCCGGCGCACCGGTCCGTGCCGCGACGTCGTCGGCGAGCCGCTGCGCCATGGCCCAGCCGACCTGCGGATCCAGCTGGTGCATCCGGGTCAAATACTGCCGCACGGCCAGCCACAGCCCGTCGGGCACCGCCGAGAGATCGAGCGTGGAGAAACGTCCCACCAACCACGGCGGCGGCGGGGGGACGAAGTCCAGTCGCCCGGACGCCACCCGCTCCCGCACGACCAGCGTGCCCGCGAACACGTCACCGAGCCGGCGCCCGCGCGCCGACACCAGCGAGGCGACGCAGGCCACGACCCCGAACGTCATCAGGATCTCCACCACGCCGATCGCACCGCGCACCAGGGCGTGCCGGAAGCGGATCGGCCCGCCGTCGTCCCGCACCACGCGCAGCCCCAGGGCCAGCTTCCCGAGGGACCGCCCGTGGCTGAGCGTCTCCACCGCGATCGGCCCGCCGACCAGCACCAGCAGGAACGCCGCGATCGACACCGCAGCCTGCGCCGCGTCGTCCAGAGAGGCCGAGGCGAACACCAGCCCGACGCTCACCCCGATGTACACCGCCAGCACCGCGGCCAGATCGATGAGCACGGCCAGCGCCCTGCTGGGCAGCCTCGCCGGGCGCAGCTCCAGCGCCACCGCCTCGCCCGTCACCAGCTCACTCACGCCCGCCGTCCCTTCCCCGACCTGCCCCGAGAACCGCCAGTCTGCCAAGCTGAGCACATTCGCGCCGCAGTACGAAAAGCTGACACCTACGCCGAGCAGTCGAACGACCAGCCGAGGAGCAGGCAGACCCGATGGACCTCGACGTCTTCGTCTCCGCCCACCGCGCCGAGTGGGACCGCCTGGAAGCACTGCTCCGCCGCCGGCGCCGCCTCACCGGAGCGGAGGCCGACGAGCTCGTCGCCCTCTACCAACGCGTCACCACGCACCTCTCCCTGATCCAGTCGGCCGCCCCCGACCCCCAGCTGACGGGGCGGCTCAGCCAGCTCGTCGCCCGCGCGCGCAGCGCCGTCACGGGAACCCGCCGCGCAGGCTGGCGGGACGCGATCCGCTTCCTGGTGGCGGGCTTTCCGGCCGCGGTGTACCGGTCGCGCCACTGGTGGGTGCCGGCCGCGCTGGTGAGCACCGCGGTGGCCGCGCTCCTGGGCTGGTGGATCGGCTCCCACCCCGAAGTGCAGGCCGCGATCGGCGCCCCGAGCGAACTGCGGGACCTCACCCGGCCCGGCGGTGAGTACGAGACCTACTACTCGAGCCACCCCGCGGCCTCGTTCGCCGCACAGGTGTGGACGAACAACGCACAGGCCGCCGCCATGTGCCTGGTCCTGGGCGTCTTCCTGGGCCTGCCGGTGCTGTGGGTCCTGTTCGAGAACATGCTCAACCTGGGAGTGGGCGCCGGCCTGATGTCCTCCGCCGGCCGGCTCGACACCTTCCTCGGGCTCGTGCTCCCGCACGGCCTGCTCGAGCTCACCGCGGTGTTCGTCGCCGCCGGTACGGGCCTGCGTCTCGGCTGGACCGTGATCGACCCCGGCCCCCGATCCCGCCGCACCGCGCTCGCCGAAGAGGGCCGGGCCGCGCTGGGCATGGCGATCGGCCTCGCCCTGGTCCTCTTCGTCTCCGGCGCGATCGAAGGCTTCGTCACGCCGTCCGGCCTGCCCACCTGGGCGCGGATCGGCACAGGAGTCGTCGCGGAGCTGGCCTTCCTCGCTTACGTCTACGTCCTCGGCGGTCGTGCCGTGCGGGCAGGCGAAACGGGTGATCTCGCGGCGGCCGAGCGAAGCGCCGGTGTGCCGACCGCCGCCTGATGTGCGTTCAGGCCCTCCGAGCTGCTACTGTCCTCTTCGCCCCACCGGAGCCGTTGACACGGAGCCGGAGGGGAGGTAGATTCGAACAGTTGCCTGGAGACGGACACGGTCCGCCCGGCGACGGTGAACATCTACAGGCTTCCGAAGAACGATGATTCTTGAGAAGTCGCTCCCGATGAATCGGAAACAACGGCTGGTCTGACCGGCCAAAAGCTTCTGATAAAGTCGGAACCGCCGGAAAGGGAAACGCGGAAGCGGGAACCTGGAAAGCGCCGAGGAAATCGGATCGGAAAGATCTGATAGAGTCGGAAACACCGAAGGGAAGCGCCCGGAGGAAAGCCCGAGAGGGTGAGTACGAAGGAAG
>NZ_JBEYXZ010000044.1:0-50627 GCF_040645305.1 Streptomyces sp. NPDC046831
GCACCTGAAGGCGGCGGCGGAGCGCATGGGCGTCGGCGACACCTTCCACATGGCGCCGGTCGGCGTGTTCTTCGGGGACGGCAAGGACGCCGACGCGGACGGCCCGGGTGAGTCGCCTCAGAGCTGGCCGAGGATGCCCTGGAGCTGCTTGACCTCGGCGGACTGACCCTTGACGATGTCGCCGGCCATCTTCTTGGCGTCGGCGTTCTCGCCGTTCTTCTGCTCGTCCTTGGCCATGGCGATCGCGCCGTTGTGGTGGTCGATCATCATCTCCGCGAACATTTTGTCGAACTCCGTGCCCTTCATGGCCTGGAGTTCCTTCATGTCCGTGTCGGACATCATGCCGTTCATGCTTCCGTGGTCCATCCCGGGCATGGACCCCATCCCACCCATCCCGACGGTCGGCTTGCCCCACGACGTGAGCCAGGACTTCATCGTCTTGATCTCAGGGTCCTGAGCCTGCTCGATCTTCCCGGCAAGGTCCTTGATCTGCGCATCGGATGCGTGGCCGCCGGCGAGCTTGGCCATTTCCACAGCCTGCTCGTGGTGGGGGATCATCATCTGCGCGAACGTGACGTCCGCGTCGTTGAAGTCCCCGGCCTTGTCTCCGGCCCCGGTGGTCGCCGCGGCCGACGAAGAGCCGCTGCCGTGGCTCATGCCGCTCATGTCGTCGCCGTCGCCGCCACAGGCGGTCAGCAGCAGGGCTCCCGTCGCGACGATGCTCGCGGCTGCGATACGACGAGTGGACTTGCCGCGAAGGGCACGCGTGAAGGCAGTCATGATCGATTTCACCTCGGGTGTTGTCTGGTTCATCTGGCGGTTTTCGGGCGTACGAGACAGCGGGAACGCGCGCTGCGCGCCCGCGAGGGTGTCTCGGCCTACAGCCGAAGGACCGACAACAGGGTGAGATCAGGACCGCGCGGTGGAGGGTTGGGGTGCAGCACGGCGGCGACCTGGGCACGAAGGTTCGCCAGCCAGTCCAGGTGACGGGCGAGTGCCGACCGGACGAGCGCCGCAAGCACCCAAGCGGCGAGCAGGACGGCCAGACACAGGGACAGCATGTCCATCGCCATGACAGGCATGTCGGTGAACGGTGCCTGCTCGGGGGCGGCCGCGTGCTTCAATTCCGCCGCGGCATGATCCGCGGCGTCCTGGTACGTCGCCGGGGCCGAATGGGCCGTCGACGCCGGCATATGGGAGGCCGGACTCATTCCTGCGGCATGCGACTCGGTGGGATGCCCGAGGGTGTGCATGATGAACACGCCGAACGCGAGCACGCTCACGAGCAGCAGGTGCCCGAGGGCGCCTCCTGTTCGTACGTACCGGCTCACAGCCACTCCCAGGACATCCGTTGAGGGCCGCCGCGGCCCTCCGCTCCCGACACTACCGAAACAGACTTGATCATGCCGTGGCGGACTGGTGGCTGCGGGCCCTGACCGCTCAGACCGTGTCCCCACCTCGTGCACATTGACCTGCGCCGATGCTCCGCAGATCTCAGCATCGGTTCGTGCATTCTGTGGCAATAGGCCCTCGGTCGCGGGACGGCGGTCCCGGCCCCGACCGCCAGGCTGGCGGCCGGCCGGCCCGTCAGGCGGCCATCATGACGAGCATCGCGGACATCGTGCTGCCCATGCCGATGTGGGCCAGCAGTGCCGCACCGGGTGAGGTGCCCGGCGCCCGCCGGCGGCGTCGGCCGCCGACGGCCGCGTGGGAACGGTGCTTTTCGCTCCTCACCCGGGTCCGGTCCCACACGGAGATGGCCAGCGACGCGATGAACACGACCACGGCGTCGGGCAGGGCCAGAACGTGGTGCGTCCAGCGGGATCGGCCACTGCGGCGGCCTGCTGCCGCGGCGGACTGGTCGGCGCTGCGGAAGCGTGTCCACAGGGACGCGGCGATCGAGAGTGCGAAGTACACGGCAAGTCCGACCAGGACCAGACGCCAGACCGAGGCGGAGCCTGAGGACGCTGCTGCCTGCGTCCCGACGGAGGCCATGTCGTGACCGGCCATCCCCGAATGGCCGGCACCTGACATCCCCGTCATGGAGTGGTCCATCCCCGCCATTCCGGCCGAGTCCATCGCTTCCGGGGAACCTTCCGTGTTCGCTGCTCCGTGACCGTGTCCGGACGTGCCCAGGGCGAGAACGGGACCGGATGTGCTGCCGGGCATGGCAAGCGTCATGATCACCATGGCGGCGCTGCCGATGATGTGGTGTGCCCAGTGTCGGCCCTGGCGCCAGCCATGTCGCCGTGTGTGATGTCCGGACAGCGCGATTCCGCCGAGGCCGACGGCGGCGAACGCCGTCACCCACAACAGGCCGTGGTCCCCGAAGGACGCCGAGGTGGCGGGCAGGAACATGGCGGCCATGCCCCCGGCCATGACCAAATCGCCTCCTGCGGCGAACCGGACTTCTCTGCTGTCGGCCGCCGCCAGCCGGGCCAGGCTCACCATGGCGACGAGCACCGAGACCGCCACCAGCGACCAGGTCAGGGCCGGACTTCCCATTGCTGCCCTCCGTATCGGGCTGACCACTACTGATGCCCTGAGTACGCAGTGGAGGGAGCACGTGTTCAGGGACGGAAGCACAGGCAGGCCACTCGCAGCCGACCCTCGCCCGCTGGTGGTTCTGGCGGAACATCTCGCTGACCGGCAAGAATGACGGTCCGGCGTTTCGATCGCCGAGTATGGGTCCGTCTGTGGCCCGAATCCTGGTGCCGACGGCGAGCACGCGAGGAAAGGTCAGGCGGAGGGCTCAGGAATGGGTTCTCGGCACCAGGGGCGGGAACTGCTATGTGAGTGGCCGATCGGGTGGCTCGTCGCGGAACCGTTCCACGCGGAGGCAGCGTGCCGTGGCGGTTGGTGGCTGAGACGGATCTGTGAACCGCAGGCCGCGCGCTCACTCACCGTTGATCTCGGGTTCGTCCCTGCTTGCGGTATGCGTCCAGGACATCCTGGCGGAGCAGGAAGCCGAAGCCCGCAGACTCCAACCGCAGGCCCAGTTGAGCCTCATCGATACCCAAGTCGGCTGCGGTGGCCGCCAGATTCCAGTCCTTGGCCGCCAGTCGGCTGAGAAGGTGGCCGCGACGGACCTGGTTCTCCGACAGCCGAAACGTCTTGAGGTAGGCGATCTTGCCACAGTCGTCGGTGATGGCCTCACCGATGTGGTTCTCCCGCTTGGGACGGAACGTCGGCAGGAAGCGGGAGAGGGTGAAGCGTTCCATCCGGTAGACCGTCTGCCAGGTGTACGTGTGCTCCAGCAGGCCAGTGGCCATGGTCGTGTCGTGAAAATGCGTCCAGGTGCGTTCCTGATCGGCAACTGCCGTGCGCAGGTGGGCCAGGGAGCGGATCTGCGCGTCAGGGATGCGTGCCCGGAACTCCTGCACCGGCGGCATGAGCGTGGCGTAGTGATGGATGACTTCGCCGTACAGATCCTGCAGGAGGGTCGGGTGGAGCGCGCGGTAGTCGTTGGGGTGCGGGACCGCGAACACGGCCGCGAGTGCGTCGGCTACATAGAGCATCACGCCGCACTGGTCGGGGTGGATCTCGAAGATGCGCAGTGCGTCACCGAGTCCGTGTACTTCGGCGCCCACGTACGCTTCTTCGACGCGAGGGGAGAGCCCTTGGCGGATCGCACGCTGCGACCACTCCTCCCAGGCGATCGAGGGGCCACCGAAGTGCAGTGCCAGGTAACCTTCCAGCGCCAGGTGCACGGGGAGGAACCGCAGCCGGTCCTTGGCCTGGCGACGGGCCATTCTGCGATGGAAACGCAGGCCCATCGTGGCAGCGGGAGCCGCATTGCCGTCGGTGGACATCTGGGTGCCGTAGGCGGCTGCCGGCGTACTGTCATTGGTCCACGTGGCGACGAATCCGTGCGGGATGTAAGAGACGTAGGCATGGCGTGGGCTGACCTCGATCAGACCTGCCATGTCACCGTAGAGCTCCGGGCGTAGACGGAGATCGTGGACAGGTTCGTCACGGACGAGCGGCACCAGACGGACGGCGCCCCAGACCTGGGAGGGGCGGGTGTCCAGTCCGGTCAGGTCCAGCGTGGTCATCGCGCCTGCTCGTGGTTGTGGCCGCTCATCATTCGGGCCGCACGGGTGTCCATGTAAGTGATCAGTTCGGCCAGGCCGGTCCGGCCTTCCGCGAACTGGGCGAGTTCTACGAGTGGGGGAAGGTCCTCGGCGTCACGGATGCCCGCCGTGGGCACCGCCGCGGACAGTCGGCGCACGTCGAAGCCGGCCGCGTCGTAGACGGGGTTGACGTGCACGATGCTGGTACGACGTTCGGGGTCGAGCCGGGTCCGCCAGATGCGCAGCACTTCGGCCGCCAGGCCGGGGGGTGCGTTGTCCCAGCCGTCGGAGACGATCACCAGCCTGGACGGGGTGGTGTCCAGCGCGTGGAGGATCCGCCGCCCCAGCGGCGTCGGCCCGTAGGGATAGGTCAGCAGAGCGTCGGTCCGCCCCGAGGTCCACAGCCCGGTGTAGTCGCCGGCAAGGGCTGCGAGCAGGTAGTGGCAGGCAAAGGCCACAGCCAGCGGCCGGCGACGGTTGTGAGCCGAGCCGAAGGCGGAGAAGCTGTCGTCGAGGACGGCTGCGACCTTGCCCCAGCTCCCCCTGTGAGAGCCAGCCACCCTAGCTGCGGCCGATTCCAGGGCGTGGGTCAGCTCATGGCGTCGGCGCAGGCGGTCTTCGACCGGCAGCGACAGGACAAAGGCGGCCAGTCTGGTCAGGGGCATTCGGGTCAGGTCCGCTTGTACACCTACGGCCCCGTGCCGGTACGCGGACTCCTGCAGCCGCAGGGTCTCCAGACGGGTCATGCGTGGAGCCATGCGCTGGAGGAAGACGTCCCGGGGGATGCCGTGCTTGGCGGCGAAGCCCTCGGCAGCCGTGAAGGGCAGCTTGTACAGCGCATCCTTCTCGTAGTGTGCGCGACGCCATGTCTCCAGGAGGGGTGTCGCATAGCGCTTGCGGGTCAGCGGCGCGAAGACGAACGGTCCCAGCTCTTTCCCGGAGGGGGCCAGGTGTGCGTGGCGAAGCGCCCGCTTCAGCCCGCTGCGGTACTTCACGGCATCGAACGCCAGGTCCGGGCGGGCGGACAGCCAGTCACGCATGATCGCGCGGGTGCGGCGGTTGTTCACCCGGGCCCGGCGCAGTGCGTCGAACAGCCCGTACACGCGTTGCGGCGGCAGCATCGCCAAACGGCACGCGATCAGACGGCCCTCGCTGCGACGCTGGTCGGCGGTGGCCTCATGGGCGGTCTCCAGCAGACGCCGGATGATGAGGACCGCGTTGTAGTCGTTGATGTCGAGGGCAAGGACTCCGGCGTAGAGGTCACGGTAGTTACCCAGCATGTACGCATGGAGAAAGTCCAAGGACAGCCGCTGCTCGCCCGCGTCGCTGTGGAACTCGCGCTGGCCGGTGGAGGTGATCGCCGCGTTGACGAAGAGCAGCACATCGTCAGCCGCGATGAGGTCCCCGTACGAATCCATCCGAATCTTCCTCATGGGTGCGATGCCGGCCGGGGAATGGGGGCACGAGCTGCGAATCATTGCTTTACAGGCAGGTTCCGGAAGTCGCGCCGAAGTCCCGCGGCCGGCCACAGGACCGTAACAGAGCGGGTGACAAGGCCTCTACTGACTTCCGTCACTGCCAGGCCCATCGCTCACCGACCGGTCGATCGGCCGCCTCGACACCCGGACCCGGTTGCGCGCCGTGTCGGACCGCTCCGTGGCCGGAGAGGACAAGCCGGGCGTCACGTCGTGCTCCTGGGGCAGCCCTGCGTCGGCGCACGGGGATGAGGTCATGCCGGTCCCACGCGTTCCCGGTCCTCCCGGCTGCGTGAGGAACTGCATCCCGGCTTTGCCGCCGTGATGGACCGGGTTTCCCGCCTCGGTCAGCGGGCCGCCCGTCCCGCCGTGCCGGGCCGCGATGATCTCCGCCGCGATGGACAGCGCGGTTTCGGGTTGCCTGCACGGTACCGAGTGGGGCGGCCTGGGCGCGGCGGAGTTCGGCCGTGCCGACCGCGATGCCGCCGGTGTGGCAGACCAGGTCGGCTTCCAAAGTGTTCACCCTCTCGCACACCCGTGCCGACCAGCGAGCGCGATCGAGCGGGCCGTAGTGGGCGTCGGCGATGAGGACGACGCGGACGCCGTCCATGTCGGCACCCAGCCGCGGGAGTTGTACGTCGAGCGGGCGCACGCGTGGCACGCGGCGGCCTCGGCGTACCCCCAGCCGCAGTACGGCGGTCACGCCGAGGACGGCCCAGGTGACGATGCGGGCCCGTTCCTGGCTCTCGCCGGCGCCGCCACGGTCAGGGCGAGCCGCAGGAGGACGCCGAGCGGAACGGACCAGGCGAACAGAATCCAGCTGGTGCCCAGCAGGGTGTCGCCGATGATCGCCACCCGATCCTGGTGACGCCGGCCGTGGCCGCGCACCATCGCGAGCGGCATACATATGAGGCCGAGGGCGAACGGCGTGCCGGGCAGTGGCCAGTGCCGGCCGGTGTGCAGGAGCACCGAGCAGGACACGGCCCACAGCAGGACGGGGGGCGATCAGGGGGAGATAGTGGCTAGCCTGGGGGACAACTGGCTGTGCTGACCGCCCACGGACGCGAAGCTGGCTCCGCTGTGAAGGCAGGGCACGCTTCGACGTCGTGATGCCGTCCTGGCGATCAGCTCACGTCGCATCGCCGAGCACACTGAGGGCTGCGGTCAGGGCCACGGCCGCGAGGGCAAACAGCACAAGGATGGTACCGACACCGCTCCAGTAGTACTTTCGGCGGGCGACGTGCGCATTGGCCCAGATCTGTTCGGCGACGGCGGCGGTCAGTGTCCTATCGTCCACTAGGAGGCGTGAGAGCGCCTCGGTGTAGCCGTCCTCAGGGGAACGGTAGGCGCGGGCCACATGTTCGAAGAACAGCAGGTTGGGTGGTTGTCCGATGTTCTTCCTCCGCGGGCGCAAGGCCATGCCGGTGGCCATCGCCGAGCCCGCGGTCAACAGAGCGCACAGGGACGCGGCGAGGTCGAAGGGGAGGCTGCGATAGGGCGCAGTGCTGACCAGGCTGTACAGGATGCCGCCGATGACTCCCGCCGCGGTGAGCATCACCGCCGCCTTGGCATCGGCATGCTTGATCCAGTCGGTGACGATCTGGAGCGTTCGCCAGGCGTTGTCCACCCCGGACTCTTGCGGCAGCGAAATCCGCGGTATGGATGTCTGGGGACGTCGCGTTCTGCGCGCCATGTTGGTCCCTTCGTGCCTCGGTGATACTTCCGACATCAGGCGGGAAGCCACAGCCACGCGTGTGCCTCGTACTCCTTGAACTCGACCAGTACACGCCGGAACTGTTCCGGATCCAGCCCCGGACAGCCTTCCCCGACGACGTACTCGTGGAGGGGTTCGGAGACCAGGGCGGCGTAGTCGACGTGCGGATTGTCCCGGAGAGCAGTGCGCAGCACCGCGCTGTCGAGCATCCGGCTGACCTTGACGATGGTGCTGCCCGAGTAGCCAAGGGCGGCGATTCCGACCGGTCCTACGACGGTGGCGAGGCGCAGGCGCATCCGGTCACGGAAGCGGCGGTTGTCGGCACCGAGTTGGTCCTGCCAGGAACGGAGTACGTGGGGCAGCGCCCGGTGTAGTTCCGCCCCGGCCGGGAGGAAGACGTTCATCCCGTCTCCCGTCCCTTGGTGGTCGGCTCCCTCCAGGGAGATGTCCAGCCCTCCGAGGACCTGCCTGACGAGAAGGGCGAGCCGGACTTGAAGATCACTCTGTTCCAGGGAAGTACGGCGACTGTATCCCTCGATGTCCACGGCGAACCCCATGCGGAGTTTGACGGCCCCTGAGGCGTCGCCGACGAAGGGGCGGGCAGAGCGGGGTTCGTCCGGCGTCGCCGACGAGCGGACGGAACCGCCGTCCGGCTGGGACGGTTCCGGTCGGGTGCCGCCGTCGGGCGGAGGGCCGGCCGCATCGGCTGCGGGGCCGAGCAGGCGGCGCAGGTCCTCGGCGCGCAGCCGGGCGCTCGTCAGGTAGTCGGCGTCGGCCCCGAGTTGGCGGGGCAGCCACTCGGCGAGTTCCCGGTCGGTGGGGAAGAAGGCGGACTGGGCCTTGGTCATGTTGACGACAGCTATGCGTACGGTCTGCAGCATGTCCCGCACATTGGCGTGGACCAGGGCCAGACGAGCCTCGTCGTCGCGCAGCGCACCGAGTTCGGCGGGGACGTCGGCTGGGCGTCGGCGAGACAACTCGAGCAGCTGATCGCCGCGTTCGACGACCTGTCGGATCAGCGTGCCGATCACATCTCCGTCGTCCCGCACCCGCGCCTGGTAGCGCAGCTTCGCCGCGTGCATGGAGTAGCGGCACAAGGGTGGCATGTCGGGCTGCCCCTGGCTCCACGTCCAGGCGCTGAGCTGTGCGTCCTGATTCTCGGAGGCCAGTACGACGATGCGTCGTCGGGCCTCGCTGTCGTCCGGAGACAGCTCCCACACGGCGAAGCCCTGCTCGGTGGTCCAGCCCCGCTGCCACCAGTACGGAGCGTTGTCGCCGTCGGGAAGGGCCCGGCGGACCTCGGCTGCCGCCAGGTCGAGCGGTGGGACGTCCGTGCCTACGAACTTCGCCTGGTACACACGCGTCTCGCCCAGCACCGCTTCGGTGCCGTCGGCCGTCAGCCCGGCCCACCACCGGTCGAACTCCACCCAGCCGGGGGGCGACGCCGAGCCGATGCGCAGGCGCCTGGAGGTGGCCCCGAGCGGCGCGGCCAGCGCGACCGACAGGTTGACCACGTCGTGCTCGCGCCGCACGACCGCCTGGAAGTCTGCCGTGGGATGCTCCTGCGCCGCCGCGGGCCTTCCCGGAACGAGGGACTTGGAGTCGGGCGGCAGCGTGGCCGGCAGGCCCGTGCCGGCGATCGGCAGGTCCATGCCGAGCTCGTCCCGGCAGCGCTCCCAGATGCGGCGGATCTGTTCGTACCCTTGTGCGGCCTGCGGTCCGTCAAGTGCTGTGTAGAGGTGGACGACGAGTTCCTGATCAATGGGAGTCCTGGCCAGGTCCGTCGTCATCGTCACCTCCCGGGGTGACGGTGCCGCCACCGCGCTTCGCATCCTGCGGCGGCGGGACGCCGAGCGAGTGGACCAGATGATTTGCCTGGTCCCGGGTGTGGGGCGGGGCCGGGATCACCGGGTCGGCGCCGATCCTGGTGATCCGCACCGGCCCGGACAGCTCGAGTTCGGCGGTGACGGCGCGTACGCCGTCGCCGTCACCGGTCGCCAGGGCGTCGGCGAGTGCGTCGACAAGGGCCTGCACGCGGTCCCAACGCTGGGGCGAGAGCTGCCATTCGAGCAGATCGCCGAGGACCTCCACCACGTCGGTCCGCGTCTCTTCGTCGATCATCTGCCGACCGGTCACCCATCCCCCTCGACCCCGTACGCTTTACTTAGCGTATCCGTCACGACACAGATCTATACGTCGGGGCAGCCGCTCCGGTTCCCGTGCGTGGGTCGGAACAACGGAACGACGTGATCGCCGACCCGGGGGAGGGGCATGGACACGAACACGGGGGAGCCGGACCTGTTCGACAGGACGAGCCGCCGATGCCGCCCGCGGTGGCACTGGCCGGGGCCCAGGCCTGGCTGCGCGACGCCGACACAGCCGAATTCAACAGGTTCGCCGCGTCCGTGGGCCTGCGTCGGACGCGCGCCACGTACACCGAACGGCCGTCTCACCGGGCGGCTTTCGTCCTGGTCGGGCGAGGGTTGAACCACCGGCCTACGCCGAGGACTGCGTATGGGACATCGCAAAGAGGGGTGGGACGCGTTGACACGGGACGAGCTGAGCGCGGCGGTGGCGGAACGGCTGCGCAGAGTGGCCGAAGCACGGGATCTTGCCCCCGTCCTGGAGCCCGGCGCACGGGACGAGGCACTCCGGCTCGCCGGCCTGCTGGACGCGCACAGTTACGAGGAAGGCGACCGCAGCGCCGGCGAATCCGAGGATGGCGGCGAGGGAGAAAGGAAGGCCGCACTCACCGCCCGTTGCCGCCTCGGTTGGCTCCACTGGTACCGCTACCATGCCATCGCCGACGACCCAACCGCGGAGGAACGGGAACTCGACGCTGCTGCAAGGGTGTTCACCCCCTGCCTGCTCGCCGGCGTGGTGTCGCGCGGTTGGCCACATACTGGTCCGAGCCTCATCGCGTCATCAGGTCCACGCCGTCGGACGGAGTAAGCGGTGCCGCTGTTCAGCAGGAAGCGACAGCCGATCGAGGAGCTGATCCGCAGGGCCAACTCGGTGTTCGAGAAGTTCTCTCCGGACGACGAGTACTTGGAGACGGCGCTGAAGCCATTGCTCGTGGAGCTGTACGTTGCGGTAAGGGACCGCGGGTTCAGGTCGGTGGATGAACTCGAGGCGGTTGCCGCACCATTGCGTTCCATGCCGCCTGTCACTGCGGCGTTCTGTGCTGCAAGTGTGCTCCATACGGCTGGGCGTGTATGGGCGAAGGAGCCCCTCGGAGAGTCGCTGACGGAATTCATCGCAGCCGCCGGCATGGGCAGTGCCTGGAAAGCGGTGACAGTGGTCAAGGACAAGCAGAGTGTGCGCAACCTGATCAGCGTGCTCGACGTCCTGTGGCGATTCGAGCCCTCGCCGTACCGGGAGTTTGACCACGCCCAGGCCGTCTACGTGAGCGGGCATCTCGCCCTTGGCCTGGGGCTTGACCATGACGCGTTGGCCAGTCGCTGGCGGGAGGCTCTGCGGCTGCTGGCCGAGGCCGACCCGGCAGCCGCACGGAGCCCGGCGGAGCGCGAAAGCCTCGCGAACACCAAGCGGCACCTGGAGCAGGAGTGGCGCGACCAGTTGACATCGCTCACGGCCGCCCCCTGACATGTTCCGATCCCGGAGACCTCATCGGGGTGAGGCAGCCCGCGTCGAAGCGGCCACCCGCCTGTACGAGCGGTTCCTGAACACGACGCCGACCGTGCGATCGACGCTCGAGGACGTGGCGATGGAAGCGATCGTCACCGGTGTCTGTCACCGGGTCGATCCCCGTAGCGCATTGGGTGTCGCCCTGCCCACACCGGAACAGGAGACCGGCCGAACCCGTCTGCTCGCCGAGGCGATCGCCCTGCTGGATCCGGTGGTGGAGCGCCACGTCCAGCAGCCGGGCACTCTGGCATTGATGGCACGCTGCCTTCAGGCGCTGCACCGTGAGACGGACGACGTCGCATCGCTGCGTCGCGCTGTCGGGTTGTGGGAGAGGGCCGTGACCGTCGATGCTGCTTCCCCCGCTGTCCGCCACGACCTCGGGGCCGCCCTGATCGACCTCTCCGCCTACGAGGGCGGTATCGCGCATCTGACCGACGCGGTCCGTCACACACAAGAGGCGACCCTGTCCTACGCCGCCACCGACAGACGCAAAGCGACGTACATGTGCGGTCTGAGCCGCGCTCTCTGTGCCCTCTTCGAACGTACCGGTCAGGACATGGTCCGGAAGCTGGCACTCGGCGAGGCGGCCTCCGCGGCGGCCCTGAACGGTGAACCCGTACCTGCCGAGTGCGGGTACGCGCTCGGGGCGGCCCTCCTGACGTCCTACGAGGCGACGGGCTCGATGGAAGAAATCGAGTACGCCGTCACCGCTCTCCGGCAGGTGGTGGATCTTGAGCCTCACCCGGAGTCCCTGCGGGCCCTGGCCCGGGCCCTGTGTCTGATGTACCCGACGAACCGGGACGAGCGGCTCATACGGGAGGCCGTGGAGACGTCACGGCGTGCCCTTGCCGCGGCTCGCCCCGCGGACCCCACGCGATACCGGTACCTCCAGCAGGCGGCGCATGCCCGGCTGCTCAGCCACGCGGCACACGGTGGCCGGGGAGTGATCGACGTGGCCGTGCCGTTGCAGCGCCTTGCCATCGGCTCGATGCCCGAGGGCCACCCCGGCCGCGTCGCCGCGATCGGGGTGCTCGCCGATACCTGGCTGGCGCAGTTCGAGAAGACCCAGGAGTCTGCAGACCTCGACGGTGCGTTCGAGGCCACCCTCGTGGCCATGCGGCTGAGCAAGGAACAACCTGATCACCACCGCCACCTGGCTCGGTACGGCAGGGGAGCACGGCTGGCCTTCGAGAGCTCGGGGGACGCCTCGCACCTTCAGCGGGGTGTCCGCGCCACCACCAAAGCGTTGAAGACGGATGACCTGCCCAAGGACCTCGAAGCGTCGTACCTGTTGCAGACCGCCACCCTGCTGATCGACTACACCGATCAGAACCCTGACGACGAACTGCGACAGGCCGCCAGAAACCTGTTGTCCGCGTGCGTGAAGATCGACGGTCAGGAACCTCATGTGCTGGCCGAGGCTGGTGGCCGGTGGGCGGACCTCGCCATCGCGGCGGAGTCATGGCTGGAAGCCGGGATGGCCCACTTCTCCGCGCTCAGCGCGATGTGGCGGATGACCGGCATGGAAGTCAGCCGGGAGTCCCAGGAAAGCACCCTCCACCGTTTCTCCGGAATGGCCTCGTCGGGCGCAGCCTGCTTGCTACAGGCCGGAAAGCCGATGAATGCGCTCATGGTCCTGGAGCTCGGGCGCGGGGTGATGATGACTCAGGACCTCGACTTCTACGACGAGATACGGGCCCTGGAACACTCCGCACCGCAGCTGAGCCGTCGGCTGTCCGAACAGTTGAAGGACCGCGACGAGGCGGCGGCGATGCTGGGCAGCCGACTGATCGTCGCGGGAGCGAGTCTGCCGGGTGACGGGCGGATCGGCGACAGGCGGCGGATCGCCGCACGCAATCTGAAGCTGCTGGCCGCAGAGGTACGCAAAGTCCCTGGCCATGAGCGGTTCCTGGAACCGCCTTCGGACGATGAGTTGCTGGCGGCGTCCGGTCGGGGACCGGTCGTCGTGGTCAACCTCAGTCGGCTGCGATCGGATGCCTTGGTGGTGCAGCCGAGCGGCGTCACGGTGGTCCCCCTGCCCGCCGTCACTCCGGCAGCGGTCGACTCGCTCGTCGCTGCGTTCCAGGACGCCGTGACGCAGGCCGACGCCGCTGCGAACGACACGATGCTCGACGGGCTCGCCTGGCTCTGGGACAACCTGGCCGAGCCGGTGCTGTCCGTCGCGGCGCCGGCCGAGCACCACAGCGGTTCCCTGCCGCGCCTGTGGTGGTGCCCCACCGGGCCGTTGAGCTTTCTGCCCCTGCATGCCGCCGGCCACTATCGCTCGGGCGACGGGCGGACTGTTGCGGCACGGGTGGTCTCCTCCTACATTCCAACGATCATGGCACTGCGACGGGTGCGTGCCCGGGGGGCCGACCCGTCGGCTGCTGACCGGGGTCTGCTGGCGGTGGCGGTCAGCCGTACCGAAGGAGACGAGGCACCGCTTCCGGGCGCACTCTCCGAAGCCGCCGAAGTAGCCAAGGCCCACCCTGCCGCCAGGATCCTGGTCGACGCCGAGGCAACCAAATCCAGCTTGCTGCGTGAACTTCCTGGCTACCGGCGGGTGCATTTCACCTGTCACGCTCACACCGACACCCGCTCGCCCTCGCTGAGCCGACTCGTCCTGCACGGTTACGATGACGAGTTGACGGTCGACAACATCGCCCGCCTGGACCTGTCGTCCGTGGAGCTGGCCTACCTGTCGGTGTGTGAGGCTGCACGGCCCGGTGCGGAGATCACCGACGAGGCGGTCCATATCGCGGGAGCGTTCCTGATCGCCGGATACCCCGACGTCGTGGGTACGCTCTGGTCCATGCCGGACGCGACGGGGCGATGGCTGGCACGACGCTTCTACCGGCAGCTGTCCGACGGAAGCGGCCCGGCACACGCCCTTCACCACACTGTGGTGGAAGCGCATCGGCGCGCCCCCGCCAGCCCACTTCTGTGGGCGAACCTGGTGCACATCGGCCGGTGACGGCCGGATCGGTGGGGTGCCTCCCAGCCCGCTTCGGCGAAATGGAGTCGCCGGCAATGAAGGGCATGGACTCCAGGGCCTCGTAGCCTCGGAGAACAGCCTCGAAGGTCGCACTGGCCCGGCGGCGTGCCAACGCGGAACTGTTGCTGTCCCACGCGTCACGGCGCGGCGCCGGCGACGCCCATTGTCCGTGACTCCAGAAGAACGCCACAGCGGTAGATTCCCTGGTGAGCTCGGCGTAGATCAGCCGGGCGGACGAACGGATGCAGTCCCGTGTCCGCAGCAGCGCACCGATACCCGCGACCAGGGCGCCACCGGTTACGCGAGCAGGGCCGAGATCAAGGCGTGTCCATGTCCCTCACCCCCCGATGAGCCCTGGCCCAGGACGTGGTGCTGGAATTCGGCTCCGGTGCCAAGGGCTCCACCAGAGAGCTGCGGATAATCATCTACGTCAGGTTCGGTGTGAGGGCTCCTTCGGTTGGTTGAAGAAAGGTGCTTTGGGTAGACAAATCTTTCGGGTGAGTCGTTTTTTGGCGCTTATAGAGATCACTTTCAGGGTGTGGTGGAGGGGTGATCGGCCTGGAAGAAAATGAAGCGCTGAAATCACGATCAGATGCCCGGATTCTTGGGTAGCTTGGTCATTCGAATCGAACTTTCCGGGGAAGTCTCGTTCGTGGGGGGCAGGCACACCTGACGGCGGGCACGCACGAGGGCAAGAGCGGGGCACCAGGGGGTTGTTGAGTGGTGAGTGACAACGCGGAACGCCTTGATGCGGTCCTGCGCAGGCGGCGTGAACATCTTCCGGCCGTCGACGCCCAGTTGGATCGATGGCGGCACATCCTGAGGTTGACCGAGGAATTGAGCGACGCGGTCGCCGGAATCCGGGCGACCGAGCCCGGCGGCACTGTTGCCGGCCTCCTCGAAACGCCCGATCCCGCGGGGATGGCCAAGGCGGCACGGGACTGCCTGGACACCCTGAGCACCGTGCGAAGCAGGGTCGACCGCGAGACGGTCAACCTTGGCGTGAGCGGCCGTGCCAGAAACGGGAAGAGCACCTTGCTTCAGTCCCTGTCGGGACTGGACGATCGGCAGATACCCAGCGGCCGGGGACAGCCTGTCACGGCTGTTCGCAGCAAGATCTACCACTCCCTCACGGACCCTGGAGCGCGTCTGACGATGCACACGGAACGGTCGTTCCTTGAGGAGGTGATCGCTCCCTATCATGGGGAACTGGGCCTCGGCCCGGTGCCGAGGGATCTGTCGGCCTTCGCCCGTCACCCCTATCCGCGAGTGATCGACGATGAAGCCGGGGAGGGTGCGGCCCGGCCCACGCTGGCGCCGATGCTGGCACGCCTGCGTGAGGCACAGCAGGCGCTGCCGTCGTACCGCGCCCACCTCACCGGCGAGATCCGCGCCGTGGACCTGGCGGACATCCGCGACTGGGTCGCCTATCCGGAGGCCGATGCGGAGCCTGATCGGCGGCCCTATCTGGCGGTTCGCGAGGCGACCATCACGTGCGCCTTCCCGATCGAGGACGTCACTGCGCTGGGGCTGGTCGATCTGCCGGGACTCGGCGAACTCACCCCCAACGCAGAGGAACACCACCTGGCGGGCCTGCGCAACGACATCGACTTCGCCATCGTGGTCAAACGCCCCACGGACACCAACGCCATGTGGGCCAGGGAGGACGCCGACGCACTGCAACTGATCGGCCAGGCCTGCACGGTGGCCGACGTGCGGGACTTCACGCTGATTCTGGTCAACACGGGCGCCTGCCTTCCGGAGAACGTCACGGCCCTCCACGACGACATCCGTGACCGACTCAACGCCGCCGGAGAACGCGGTTACTGGGTGATCGTGGCGGACGGAGCCGACCGGGACGCCGTCCGGGAACAGGTGCTGAATCCCGTCCTCCACCACCTCGCGACGGCACTGCCGCGTATGGACGAGGTGGTCATCGAGGATGCGATCGCCGTCTGCCGTGACCGGGGGGAGCGGATCTGGTCGGACCTGCACGAGTTGTCGAAGACGCTCCGCGCGCTCGCCGTTCCCACGCTGACAGAGCAGATGATCGCCCGCGCCGAAACGCTCCGCGCTCAGGTCGCGGCCTCGCTGCAGACATGGGTGGAAGGGCTGCGCGGGCGCGCCGACAAGGACTACGAGGACGAGGAGTTCTTCGAGCGGGTCGCCGAGGTGCACACCGACGTCCGCGAATGGATACTCAGCGGCTTCGGCGAGGGCCCGGAGGCATGGCAGGAACGGGCGCTGAGCCGCTTCCGGGTCGACCGGGCATCCCTGCCCTTCGCGTCCGCCGAGCTGAACCGGGTACGGGTGGAGATGGCCCGCCGGTTCTCCGCGGTCGACGATCTGCTCCTCCAGCGCCGCGACGAGTACTGGGCCGGCCTGGTGGCCGGGCTGGGCACCCGGATGGTGCGCCTGACCAACGGCCACGGACCAAGCCCTCGTGACGCGATGGCTGCCATGGCAGAGGCTCTTCGGGAGGCACCCGATCCCTGTCCGTCGCTGGCCGAGAGCCTGGACTTCGCGCTCGACGTCCGCCTCGACTACCGCACACGGGTGCTGCCCCGGCTGCGCCGCGCCTTGGACGTACTGTTCCCGGAGGAGGACGACCCCCGCGACGGCAACGCGGCCACCCCCCTTCTCGCGGTGCCGCGAACGGCCGAGGGGGCCGCCGAACTGTTCAACCGCATCACCCAGTTGGCCCGTCAGGCCGCGTACGACGCCCAGGCGGTCCTGGCACAGGAGCCGGGCGCGACGGCTCAGGTGCTCTTCGCCTACGGCGAGCAGTTCGAGGACGCCTTCGTGCGCTCCGACTCCTCCGAAGCCGAGTTCCGGCGCCTCGCGGCCGCCTTCCAGGACCGATTGTGGCCGGACGAGGAAACCGGACCGCAGGCCGTGATGGAGGTGCTGCGAAGAGTGCATCGGCTGGCCGCCGAGTTGCGGACCTTGATCGCCGACGAACGTCCGCGCATCGCGGCAGAGAGGACTGGGCGGTGACACCGTCTTTCAAGGCGTCCATGGTGGGTCCGAGCAGGGTCGGCAAGACCACCCTGATCACCGCCATCCTGGCTGAGACCGAAACCATGCTGTCCGGCACGGAGATCAGCCTCATCCTGGACGAACAGACCGAGATGAAGGTCCGCAGGAACCGCAAGGATCTGCGACGAGCCATCGAAGCACGCGAGTTCGACGCCGCCTCGTTGGGCGGGAGCCAGGACATACAGCTCTACGAGGTGGGGCTCAGAGCCGCGGGCGACAGCCTGCCGGGCATCCCGTTCAGCATCCTTGACTACCCGGGGACATGGCTGGACCCCGTGGAACGCAGCAGCAGGCCCAAAGCGAAGGAGAGCTGGCCGGACTGCGAAGCGCACATCACCGAGAGCCTCATGCTCCTGGTACCGGTGGAGGCGGCCGTGCTGATGGAGGCGGTCACTCCCGCCCAGCGCCGTGCGGTGGCCGATCTGCTCGGCTTCGAGGACGTCGAGGCGATGGCCCGCAAATGGGCCCGGGCACGCAACCTGCCCGCTCACCGCGACGAGCCGGCCGTGCTGGTGATCGCCCCACTGAAGTGCGAAAAGTACTTCGACGACAACGGCGGAAAGGGCCGTGACGCGGCACGGCTGCGGCAGCTGGTGCGGGAGAAGTACCGGTCGATGCTCGACATCGTGCACGAGGAGTCCAAGCACCGCACGATCCGGGTGATCTATGCCCCCGTCGACACCTATGGCTGCGTGGACCTGATGGAAGGCCAGTGGATCGAAAGGACCGGCGCCGACGGGGAGCACACTCTGGACTTCCAGGGGCACTACCGCTTCCGTGAGCTACCGCCCAAGGTGAAGGTGAAGGCCGCGGGCACCGTGATCCAGGAACTGTGCCGGTGTGTGATCTCCGGCCAGGATCGCGCGGAACGTCGACAGGCGGCCCTCGCCCGCTCCACGTACGACACGGCACTGGCACGCAAGGCAGAGAGGAAGGGCTTCTGGGGAGCGGTCGACTTCTACCTCTCCGGTGAGGCCCGGACCAACAGGATGGCCCTGATCGACAGCCGACGGGCCTTGACGCAGGCCGAACTGCACAGGGAACAACTGGCCGGAGCACTGCGCAGGATCGCCGCGACCCCGGCCGATCCCCGAGTGGAAGTGTGGTGAGCCGGGGGATGCACGCCTACGTGATGACGAGGGGCACGCTGCGGCGGATGGACTATTCCTTCCTCGCCCAGTCACCGCCCCACTGGTGGTGGGAAACCGTCGGCAAGTGGCTCTTCCTGGATGCCGAGGAACTCGTTGTGAGCCGCCGGGACGAGCGGACGGCAGGGCTGCTGCTGAGCGGGATTCCGTCGGAACGGCGGGATGTGATCGGGACCCGGATCCGCTACACCGTCGTGGTGGACGACGTGCACGACGATCAGGCACTCGCCACACGGCTGATCCGATGCGGTCTCGAGGACGAGGAACGGGAGCGACTGGGCCGTGCCCTCGACGAAGGCTTCGACGCGGACTATGTCGATGCCTGGCTCGCGGGTACCGGGGGCGCGGATGGCGCAGCCCTCGACGGCTCCCCGCAGGAGGTCGAGCGCCGCTTGCTCACCGCGCTGCGTGGACGGACTTCCGCGGCACCGAACGACACAGCCGGTGGCAGTGACCGGCGCGGTTCCTGGGTGGGCGGTATCCAGGACCCAGGAGCGCGAGAAGCGTTCCGTATACGAGCACAGCGCCTGCTCCAGGACCCCCGGCCCGGCATGGCCTTCACCACCCACGCCATCGGAACCGCCGAAGGCGCACGGCGGATGGCCCGGGCACTGCCTCAGGAGGTGGCCGTCCTGCTGCACGACAGCGACATGGGACGACTCGAGAGCCTCTCGCAGGGCTCCGACACCGAGACGGCGGTGAGCGGGGGAAAAGTACCGGCCCCGGTGGGCCGCCGGGACCCCAGCACGTATCGCAGACCGCAACTCCTCATCCTGGCCGTCACCCTGGCACTGGCGATGGCATGGGCGATCTGGTGGCTGACGGGCTGAGTCCGAGCACGGGTCGGCGGCGATCGATCGCTCCGGTACGAGGGGAATTCACCCTTGACCACGGGGTGGGGCCGTTCCATAGGCCCCATCACTACATCTGCGACCTGGTTGTCCTGGCACCCCTGGTGACGGGCACCGCGACCAAGCAGGGGAAGAGCGGGTCCGCCCAGGTCCAGGGCATCTTCACACAGCGGGAACGAACGGTCTCGGCCTTCGGTGATTCCGCGGTGAAAGGCCGGCTGGCGCTCACTTTCACACAGTCGGGCGGAGAGCTCGTGGCGGACTTCGACTCCAACCACTGGGGTTCGATGCCCAGGATCGTCGACTCACTCATGGAGACGTTCAGCACCTATCAGTCCAAGGACCTGCTGCGCCATCTCGCACGGGTCATTGTCGACGCCCCCGGGGACCTGGAGGACACCCGGGCAATCTGCGACGGCCTCGCCATGCGCCGCGGCCCACAGGACCGGTTGCGGTATGCCGAAGAACTGTGGAACCAGTCCCGGCTGCTTCTGCTGCTCGGGGATACGAGCCAGGCGGCGGCCTGTGCTGTGCGCGGCGCCGAGAGCGCCCGTCGATCCGGCCTCGAGCCCGGCGCCGACATGGCGGCGTCGGGCGCGGCACTCGCCTCCGCACTCGAAAGAAGCCGGTGTGGACGAGCAGCTCGCCAAGTCGTGGACGCGGGGGGCTGGGGACCCACGACGGACAGCCACTGACCGATCACCTAGGTGCGCCCTGTCGCGGATGGCCCCTCTGCACGCTCGCCGTCGTGCTCCGCCTGGAATCCGAACGCACCGGAGATCCAGCGCGGTGGACGCCAGGGCCACCCTCGGACGGGTGAGGCAAGAGCGGACAGGACACGAGGGGACAGGACACGAGCGGATGGGACAACAGAGGGAACCCATGGACTTCCACGACCTGCAGGTCATGCTGACGACCTTGGTGCGTCTTCCAACGGTGGACGACCAGGCCGAGTTCGTACGCACCCACCCGGCCCTGCAGACTCCCGCCCGCGACCCTGTGCTCAGCGGGATGTACGGCCACGCCCGACAGCAAGGAGACGACCGCCTCCAAGCGAGCGTGGAGCAGGTGATGAAACTGCTCGACCTCGCCGACCAGTTCGGTCTCAACCTGGCCGCGTCACTCGTCAAGGCGGGCCCAGGACAGGGGATGATCATCGGCGACACGGCCGTACCTCTCGATGACGACGCCTCCTGATCCCCGGCAGCTCGCCGTCGTCGCCTCCTTCGTGCGACGGTTTCGAGCCGGAGCCGCCGGCGTCGCCCGACCGGACGACGAGGTCCGGGAAGCCGCGAGAATCCTGGCGGCCGCGCATCCCCTTCCGCCGGACGTCGCCCAACTGCTGGGCTGGTACCACTGGGCCTGCTACCGCGCGGTGCCCCCGAACCCGGCGGGCAACGCGGACCTGGACTCCGCCTTGAGCTGCTTCGAGGCCGCCGGAGAGGCCGTGCTGTCTGACGGCGGACTACCCGCACTCGTACGGGATCACCTTCTCGCGTCCCGCAGGAGCCAACCCAGCACGGATCCGCCGCTCGATGTGCGCGTCCAGGCTATCGACCACCTCCTCCACGGCGCGGCCGCGCGAGGCGACGCCGGCATGGCCCGGCAGGCAGTGCGTCTGGCGAAACAGTGCCTGGACGGCCTCGGCGAGACCCAACCGGGCCGGGCCGAGATCCTCATCCGTGTCTCGCTCGCCTGTGCCTGGATGTTCAGGGCCGGTGGCGGCAGGGAAGCCGTGGACCAAGCCGTGGCGGAAGCGAGGAACGCGGTCAGCGCCGCACCCGAGGACGTCCTTCTCCGACGGAAGGCCTCCCTTGCTCTGGCGTCGGCCCTGGAGCAGCGCTTCGACGAGTTCAGGACCATGGGCGACCTCAGCGAGGCCATCGCGATCTGCCGCGGCCACGCGAAATCACCTGAAGGGGACCTTGTCGGCCGAAGCCACCGGAGCCTGCTCGCCGAGTGCCTCCAACTCAAGTACGAGACCACTGCCGACGAGCGCGACGTCGGCGAGGCCAAGGAACACCTGGAACACCTGCTGGCCACGGACGGCTCCGATGGGGCTTCGCACGCCATGTACCGGTCGTCCCTGGCGGCGCTACACCTGGCCCAGTACGAGCGGACAGGCGCAGTGGAACATCTGAACGAGTCGACTACCCACTCCCGGCGAGCCCTCGCTGCCGCCGAGCCGGCGCAGCCCGAACGCACCGAGATGCTCGAACGGCTTTCCCTCGCGCTGCAAGCCCGCTTCGAACGGACCGGCGACCCGGAAACCCTCGACGAGGCGATCGACGTGGGCGAGAAGGCCGTACGGCTGTCACGCCCGGGCGAGCGGCGCCACACGCGGTACCTCTACGGCCTGCTGATGGCCTTGCGCCTACGCCATGACCTGGCGGGGGATCCGCGCGACCTGGACAGGGCCATCGCCCTCGGAAGGACCGCACAGGAGCTCGGGTCGGCAGGCAACCAGACGGCTCTGCTCGCGCACCAACTGGGCATCGCCCTTCGGCGCAGGCACGAACGCCGCCACGACGGCGACGATCTCGACGAGGCCCTCCGGCTCGCGCGACTCGCCTGCGATGAGACGCAGGGCACCCCGAGGGGAAAGGCCGCGGCACTGAACAGCCTCGCCCACGGACTTCGCGTGCGCGAGCCTGACACCGCGGCACACACCTACGAGCGTGCGCTGGAACTGCTCGGGCCTGCGGATCCGGCAAGGGCCGCCGCCCTGGTGGGCCTGGGCGAGGTACGGCAACGGACGGGGCGGGATGGGGGCCCGGCCTTCCGGAAGGCCGCCAACATCACCGCGGCGACGACGTCCATCCGGCTCCGGGCCGCCCAGCATTGGCGGGACGCCTCGATCGCACACCGCGACTGGCCGGATGCCCTCGACGCCGCCGCCACGGCCGTGGAACTCCTTCCGCGGCTGGCAGGGATCGAGCTGTTGCGCAAGGACCAGGAGGAGGAGCTCGCCGCCCAGTCCGGACTCGCGTCCACCGCCGCTGCAGTGGCCCTGCAGGCCGGTGACGTCGGTGCGGCCGCCATGATGCTGGAGCAGGGCCGTGGCGTTCTGCTCTCCAGGGCGCTGGACGCCCGTACCGATCTCACGGCGCTGCGGGAACGGGACGAGGGGCTGGCTGCCGAGTTCGCGGCGCTGTGCCGCGCACTGGACACGGGAGGCCGGGAGCATTGGTCCGGCACGGGTACCGACCTCGCGGACCACCGTCACCATCTTGCGGGGGCATGGGATCAGATTCTGGAACGGATCCGGGAAGTCCCCGGATTCAGGGACTTCCTCAAACCTCTGTCTCTGGAAAAGATCACGGCCGCCGCTGTCCACGGACCGATTGCCATGGTGAATGTGCATCACATTCGATCCGACGCGCTCGTCGTCAAGCCGGAAGGCATCAGGCACGTTTCCCTGCCACGGCTGACACCCGAATCGGTGAGGCAGTGGGTCACAGCACTCCTCGCTTCCGGTGACGAGGACCGGGAACAACGGCTCCTCGGCATGCTGGGCTGGCTGTGGGACACGGTGGCGGGCCCTGTGCTCGAGGCCGCCGGCATCGTTGCAGCCGCCGTCCCGGAGGGTTCGGCGACCGACCCGGTCAGCAGGCTCTGGTGGTGCCCTACCGGACTGCTCTCGCTGCTGCCCCTGCACGCCGCCGGGCACCACCGCACGCGGTCCGACGCCGTGCCCATGACGGTGATGGACAGGACGGTCTCCTCGTACACGCCGACCATCAGGGCACTCCTCCACGCACGCCGACCTGCCGCACAGGGACAACCGAGCTGGGCGGGCCGTGTCTTCGCCGTCGTTATGCCCCGCACCCCCGCTGAGGCGAACATCCCCGGGGCCCGGCGCGAAGCCCGTCTGCTGACAGAGAGGTTCGGGACGCGAGCGGAGATTCGCGAAGGAGCAGAGAATCTCCATGCAGCGGTGCTGAGCGCGTTGCCGCGCTTTCCCTGGGCACACTTCAGCTGCCATGGCGTCAGTGACGCTCAGAGCCCCTCCAGGAGCCGACTCCTTTTGTACGACCACAGCGAGCGCCCCTTCACCGTGACGGACGTAGCGCGCCTTCGGCTCGGGCACGCGGAACTGGCGTTCCTCTCCGCCTGTTCCACCGCGCGCTCCGGAACGGCCCTGGCGGACGAGGCCATCCAACTCGTATCGGCCTTTCAGCTGGCCGGCTACCGGCACGCCATCGGCACGCTCTGGGAGATCGGCGACGGGTCGGCGGTCCGTATCGCGACGGACGTCTACACCGCGCTGGCACCCGATGCGCGCAATGCCGCGCTCGCCCTCCACAAGGCGCTCCTGCGACGCCGCACGAACGCCGAGAATACCCCGTCCGTCTGGGCCGCCCATCTGCACAGTGGTGCGTGAGGGCATGATCTGGCGAACACCATCCATGTCCAGGAGCCGGGTGCCGGCGACGGAGTCCTGCGCGCTCGCAGCGGTGACCAGCACGGCAAGCAGGAGACCGAGGGGGTCGGTGATGATGTTCCGCTTTCTGCCCACGATCCTCTTCCCGGCGTCGACGCCCTGGCCGGCGGCGGGCACGCCGGTGGAGGTCTTGACGCTCTGGGCTTCGATCACACAGGCCGATGGCTCAGCGTCCCGTCCCTCCTTCTCCCGCAGCAGCCGCCTGAGCAGGCCGTTGAGCTGAGCGAACACGCCTTCCTGCTGTCACTTGGCGAAGTACCCGTAGACCGTGTTCGAGTGCGGGAAGTCGTGCGGAAGGTGGCGCCACTGCACGCCGGTGCGGTCCACATACAAGATCGCGTCCATGATGTCGCGCAGATCGTGCTCGGGCGGTCGGCCGAAGCCCAGGGCCCTGCCGCGGCGCTCAAAGCGCCGGGCCGAGAGCACCGGCTCGATCAACTTCCAGCGGGCATCGGACAGATTACTCGGATACGGGCGTCGCGTCGGCATGCCTCCGGCGTATCGCCACGGCCCCGAGTGCGACCAGGCGCACAGCAGTGGCGACAGAAGCACACAGCCAGGAAGACCGGGCGTCCTGGGATGAGACAGGAACAAGCCACATACCGCCCCACCAGTCACCCCGCCCGGCACACAGGCCCCGACCACAGCCGGCTACCTCTTTCGTACCGCAGTCTCACACTCCAGAACCGCCCTGAACGCGAGCGATAAAGACGAAAACGACCTCTCAGGCGCCGGTGTGCAGGTGGGCGGCCCAGGTGCTGACCAACAGAGGATAGGCATCGCGGAGGGCGCGCTGGGCCTTGTGCAGTGCCAGAGCCATGTCGCCGGGTTGGGGGCCGGACTCAGCGAGATGGCCGTAGAAGGCCGTGGCGATCCGGAGGGCGGTCCTGTCGTTCACTGGCCACAGGGTGCCGATGACATGAGGGAAGCCCGCGAGTTGAAACGCCGATGTGAGATGGATGGCTTCGTCGAGCAGGGTATCGGCGGCGGTGACGGCCGTACTGCAGGCGGACAGGTAGGCGAGCCGGCCCTGTCCGAGATGGAGGGTGTTCAGACGTCGCACGCTCATGGGAGCGGAGGCGTGGTCGGCGAGGAGCAACGTGCTCTGCGAGGGATCCGTCGGATGGCACACGGCGTGGCAGGCGAAGTGGACGATCGGGTAGTCGGCAAGGTACTCCATGACCTGGACGCTCGTCGCGTCCGTAAGTCGGAGGGACGCGGGAAGCCGGGACTTCACTACGTGGGCTTCCTGATCGGCGCAGCTGAGCGGGGCGTTCATGCCGGGGGTCGTCGGCATGGAGATGATCAGCGCCTTGTCGAGTGGCCGGTGCTGGCTTCTGTCGCGCGTGCGGGAGTGGTCGAGTGCCCGGACACTGGGCGAGAAGGAGGAGACGACCCGGTCCAGTACGGTGCGGCGATCGGGGGCATCGAGGGCCTCGTCGTGATGGCCGGCTGCGTGCAGGGGGAGCTGCCCGAGCAGACCGCCCGGTATCCACCACACTCGGGGCCATGGGGCTGATGTGCGGTGCACGGAGTCGATGCCGAGGCGGTGCAGCACGGGACCGGCCGCATTGTCCCAGAGCCATGCGAGAACGGTCCGCATACGCCCTTGGGCGCCTGTGCAATCCACGGCTCTCAGCTGCGGGTCGGTGGCCTGCCTCAGTGCATGCTGGAAGGCCCGCACCTGATGTCTCACGGCATGCGGAGTCAGCGTCGGCAGCGCCAGACTCGTGATGCCGTCTTCAGTGATGATCAGGGCATCGCTGCGGTAGTCGCTCACGTTGAAGACGACGATGGGACCTTGGGCTGCCTGGGCTGCCAGCTGCCGCAGGGTCGGCGGCCGCGCGAACGAGGCGAAACCGGGCTGCCTGCGGATCTCCTGCAGCACCTCGGTGAGCTCTTCGGTCAGGCGGCGACTGTGCTGGGAGGCTCGGGTCGCTGAGCTGGTTGCTTCTCCTTCCACCTCGCCTTCGCCGTCGGGGAGATGGAGTGCGGCGCGCAGCTCTACGAAATGGTGGGCCAGTTGTGGATGGTGTTGCCGCAGGAGGGCGATGTCGCCCCGGACCTCCAGGGCCTGGCCGATCAGTACCGCACGGCCCGACTCCAGCAGGGTCAACGCCTGGTAGGCAGGCGGCTCCTGCGTGTCCGCATCCGCGGTGCGGAGCGTGAGTGCCGCGGCGTCGGCCACCAGGCCGGGGAAAGCGGACAGGGCGCTTTCCTGCAACGCGCGCGGCCGATGCCGAGGGGCCGTGTCGGGCAGCAGTCGCATCGCATGGGTGAGCAGTTGGGTGGCATCCCTGGGGCGGTCGGGGGCGCAGAGTGCGGCAGCGGATTGAGCGGCGTGAATGCGCAGGGACGGGGGCGCTGTGGGGACGGCCGCCGCCTGCGTGTACGCCTGGATCGCCGCTTCCCGGCCGGCCTCATCGCGCTCTTGTTGGTGGCGTTGGAGCAGCAGTGCGGCCAGCCGTGTCAGGTCGCAGGCGTGTGCCGCCCGCGGTACCACGGTTCCCGCTACGGCACACTGGGTAGCCTCGATGGCCGCGTCCAAGGTCGTGCTGTCCTGGGTACGTAGGTGCAGCAGTCGCAGCAGTTCTCCGAGACTTGACTGACACACTGTCCGATCGGCATCTCCCTCGGGCAGGTCGTCGATCACGGCGCGGTAGGCACGGATCAGTTCCTTCAAGTCCTCGGTGGACTGTGCGGAGTCCGGGGACCACCAGTTGATCAGTGCCCCGTACAGGTCGGCGTCGGGATGGCCCGGGAGCACGTAGGCCCGTGCCAGGTACACCTGCAGGAGGGCCGTCGCCCCGTCCTCCTCACGCCCGGTCTGTTCGAAGACGCGCCGCAGCGCGCAGGCGAGGTTGAAGTGGAGCCGGCCCCGCAGGCGGCACCGCCGGCATTGCCCACAGCCGCCGCGTGGAAGCAGCTCGCTCAGGTGTCTCAGCGAGGCGATCACGCCGGTGAGGTCCTCTTGTTCGCCCGTCCGCTCGTACCGTTGCCACAGGGCATCGGCCAGGAAGCAGTGGTGCGCGGCCCGCTCCGGGTTGTTGAAAGGGGTGGCCGCCAGTGCAGTGCGGATGGCGCGTACGGCCGCGTCGAGCTCGTGCAGGTCACCGGAGCGCTCGTAGGTGGTGAGCAGAGCGCAGGCCAGCAGTTGGTGTGTGTAGCGCGCAGGCACGGATGGCTCCGGTTCCTCGAGTGCCTTGTGCTGTGCGTCGATCAGCGTCTGGACGCGCAGCGCGCCGTACGGGCGGGCGGCGGGGTCACGGAGCTCGTGCCTGAGCGCCTCCAGTGAGGCGTCGTAGTCCAAGTGGCCGGCGGTCGTGGTTGGTAGGTTGATCGGCTGCAGAACCGCTCTGTAGGCGTTGATCAGCTCCTCTACCCCGGCCAGGCTGCCGAGGGCGGCCGGCGACTCACGCAGGACTTGCCTGAAGCGCTGCGCGTAGAGCCATCCGGGGGTCCCTGGAGGCACGTTGTCCAGAGTTTCACCCATCTGGGTCAGGAAGGGAATCAGACCTTCGTTCCAGCCGGGCGTCTTCGTATGCGCCACCCCCACTCCATCGACGAGGACGGGGTAGGGAGACTGTGGCCGGCTGTCCGCCTGCATGAAGAGCCGGTCGGTGGATGACTCATCAGGGGACGGTTTTCCTTTCGTGGCCGTGGCCGTGGCCGTGGCCCCGGCCCACGCGTCCCGCCAGTCCCGGGTGAATGTGAAGCGCCACCGGTATGCCCCACGAAGCATGTGCTCCAGCACACCGACCTGCGGGGTGCCCTCTTCGGCCCGCTGGAGGGCCGCGCTCAGTACGTCCACCGCCTCGTTCGCGTCGGACGGGTCGTTCACGGCTTCGGACCGCAACAGCAGTGCGATCCCAAGGTTTTGGGCGTGCAGCGGGTATTCCGGGTCCTCCGTGCCGCCGTCATCCAGCAGCAGCCGGTTGATGCGGATCTCCGCGTCGAGGTCCGCGGTGCTCCGCGTTAGGTGGTGTCGGAGATGATGGGCGCCGGCGAGGTCGTGCAGGAGCGAGGGACGTAAGGGGTGATCGGGCGGAGCTTCGTCGACGGCCGTCTGGGCGGCGGCCACCGCCTTATCCATGTCGTCAGGCCGGCGTCCCGACCATTGCGCCCGCTGGCCCAGGGCCGCCCCCAGATGTTTCAGGGCGTCGAGTCGTACGGTCCGACCGGGCGCCGAAGCCGCCGCAGCCGACCCGTACAGTTCGATGGCCTTGTCAAGGTCCGCTGGTAATGCCAGGCGGCTCGCCCGTGTCTGCAGGATGCGGCCGTGGAGCAGGAGAACGTCGGCGGTCGGCGGCGCGTTGGCGGGCAGGTGACGCTCGATGGTCTCGAGTAGCGTGATTGCTGCGTCGAGGTCCTTTGGCTGGCCGGTGATCTCGGAGCGGCCCGCCATGACGGTGACGAGATGGCGCAGGGAGGGAATGTACAGCGGGGACGTGATGCGGACGGTGTGGACGAGCGCGGTGAGTGCGTCGATCAGCTGGTCCAGATCGGGCAACCGTTGGTGAAGCTGGTACCGCGCGGACAACAACTCGGCCAAGGAGCTGA
Source organism: Streptomyces sp. NPDC046831 (assembly GCF_040645305.1). Classification (NCBI taxonomy): domain Bacteria; kingdom Bacillati; phylum Actinomycetota; class Actinomycetes; order Kitasatosporales; family Streptomycetaceae; genus Streptomyces; species Streptomyces sp. NPDC046831. The sequence goes on from NZ_JBEYXZ010000044.1 coordinate 27,948, forward strand.
TCTCGTCGATGCGCAGGACGTCCGGGTGGTCGACCGGGGTACGGTCGTTCAGCTCCTGGAATGCGTTGATGGCGTCCTGCAAGTCGGTGGCAGACCGGAATCGTTGGTAACGGCTGTGCAGCGCGGTGGCGAGGTCGTGGAGCCGGGACTGTCGATCGGGGGCGGACTCGTCAGCCGCCAAGGCGTTGCGCGCGGCTCGGACGGCCTCGTCGAGTTCTGTCTTCCCTGCCATGTGCGCCAGTCGCAGGCGCCGTGTCTGGCGACGCTGGAGCTCCAGCTGGGTGGCCATCGGGTGGTCTGGCGGTGTGATCCCCTGAGCCGTGCGGAACGCCTCGTCGGCCGCTTCGAGGTCCGCTGTGGCGTTATTGGCGTGAAAGCGCTCGATCAGGCAACTGGCCAGTACGGACATGCCGGGGGCTTCGTGGCCATGGCCCCGCGGAGTGGCGTTGACGACGGCGCGGCCCACGTCGATCAGGAGGTCCAACTGCTCCGGCGTATACGTTCCGCCCGCGGGCAGCACCCGGGCGATGATCTCCTCCCGAGCCCCAGGCGCCGCCAGCGCCAAGCTGCGCGCCCACAGCGACACCAGCTCGCTGGGCGGAGGACCGGCCGAACCGGCGATCGTCTCCTCCAGCCGGCCGGTCACCGACCGGAGAACGCGCGCGGCCAGGACCGGCACCACGGATGCCGGGAGGTCTTCCCGTCCAGCGACGTAGCAGGGCAACAGCAAGTCATGGGCCTTCGCGGCGTTTTCCATGGCGTCGCGCCGAGGAAGGAGGCGACTGCGGTACCAGTGGAACAACCCCAGCGTGAAGTGGCACCTGAGGTCGGCATCGGCATGGAGGAGAGCGGCCAACGCAGTCGCCTCGCACTGGGCGCGTTCGTCCAGCAGATGCGCAGGATCACCACTGGTCCGGAAGCGCTGCAACCGCGCTTCCATATCAGCGAGGAAGTCTTGTTCCACCGCCCCGTCACCCCCCGGTCACAACAATAACCAATCATTCCATGACAGGATTTGGCAGACCATCCCGCACTCAGCCCGGCTACCTTGCCCGGGGCCAGCCGGTCGTCAGCGGGATGAGATGACCCTGCCCCTGGACGAGCAGGGTCAAGGGCAGCGAGCAGCACTACTTGCCCGACAAACGAGCCTGGATCAAGATGCGTTCGCGTGTCACTGCTGAAGCCCCGGTCGGCGGGGTCACCGGGTCGCTGACATCACCGGCCACGCTGCTGCTGGCCCGCTACGACGCCGTCGGCACCCTGCGGCTGATCGCCCCCGCACCACCCCACTGGCCACCGCCCAACGGCGCGACCTCGCCCGGCAACTGCGTCCGGCCGGCCCCGACCACGTTGGCACGGGCGACGGTTCAGCGCGGGCTGGGGTACTCGCGGTGAGCTGGAGTACCACCCTGTCCGCCCCGACCTGGTGGCGAAGTTCGAGGCCGACACCGCGATCGATGAGGCCCGGTACCGTCACCCAGTGCGCTTCCTGCGGCTGCGCGACGACCTCGCCGTGCAGCAGATCCCGCCCTTCGGCAGGTGAGTGTCAAGCGCCGTGGAGGGGCGGAGGCTGTATGCGCCTGGTCCCAGCACTCAGTGGCGACGCCGACCCCGGGCAGATGCCTGGGGTCAGCGGCTGACGCGCTGTGTTCGTGTGCCCCTGTTCAGTGTCCGCTGGTGGCGAGCTCGTAGTCGCCGATCAGATCGCCGAGCAGATGGTGCAGCGCATCATCGACGCCCTCAGTGACGATCGGGAGAGCGGGGATCGGGCGAAGTGGACTAGACCACGTGTCTTCGCTGGCACACTATGGGCACAATCGCTGTGGGGTGCAACGAAACGCAATGAGACGCGGTGGGGGCACCTCGGGCCACGGCCCCTGCTTCGTTCTCGGCGAGAACGTCGTAACGGCCGGCCCGCGCAGCGTCGGACGACGCGGGGCGGGCCGACCGATGATCGGTGAAACCGCAGGTCAGTCCACCTTGCGGAACAGCCCCTCCTGCACCACGGACACGATCAGTTGCCCCTCGAGGTTGTAGATGCGGCCCCGGGCAAGGCCCCGGCCGCCAACCGCGATCGGCGACTCCTGGTCGTACAGGAACCACTCGTCCGCGCGGAACGGCCGGTGGAACCACATGGCGTGGTCCAGCGACGCCATGTCGAAACCCCGCGGGCCCCACAGCGGCTCGACCGGAATGCGCACCGCGTCCAGCAACGTCATGTCACTGGCGTACGTCAGCGCGCAGGTGTGCACCAGCGGGTCGTCGCCGAGCGGCCCGACCGCGCGCATCCACACGGCGCTGCGCGGCTCGGCGCCCTGGATCTCCTCGGGGGTCCAGCGCAGCCGGTCCACGTAGCGGATGTCGAAGGGCTGGCGGCGTGTTATGCGCTCCCACTGCTCGGGCAGCTCGCCCAGGTGCTCCCGGATCTCGTCCGTGACCGTGGGCAGCGACTCGGGGGCCGGGACCGTGCGGGCCGGCGGCAACTGGTGCTCGAAGCCGCCCTGTTCGGGCTTGTGGAAGGAGGCGGTCAGATTGAAGATCGTGCGGCCCTGCTGCACGGCGGTGACCCGGCGGGTCGTGAAGGACCGCCCGTCGCGCACGCGCTCCACCTGGTACACGATCGGCACGCCCGGCCGGCCCGGACGCAGGAAGTACGCGTGCAGGGAGTGCACCGGGCGCTCGCCGTCCGTGGTGCGGCCGGCGGCCACCAGTGCCTGCCCCGCGACCTGGCCGCCGAAGACCCGTTGCAGGGACTCCTGCGGGCTGCGGCCGCGGAATATGTTCACCTCGATCTGCTCCAGGTCGAGCAGGTCGACGAGGCTTTCGGCCGGATTCGTCATGCGGCGGCTTCTCCTGTGCTCACAACTGGCCGACATCGGTGACGCGGACGACCGCACGCCCCTCGGCGTCGGAGGCCGTGAGATCGACTTCGGCACTGATGCCCCAGTCGTGGTCACCGCTCGGATCGTCGAAGATCTGCCGCACCCGCCACAGCCCGTTCTGCGGCTCCTCCTGGATCACGAGCAGCTTGGGGCCACGCGCGTCCGGACCGGTGCCCAGGTCCTCGTACTCCTCCCAGTACTTGTCCATCGCCTGGCCCCACGCGTCGGCGTCCCACCCGGACTCGGCGTCCATCTCGCCCAGCTCCTCGATCTGGTCGAGGGCCGCCAGCTCGACCCGCCGGAACATCGCGTTGCGGACCAGGACGCGGAAGGCACGCGCGTTGGCGGTGACCGGCTTGACCTGGTCGGCCTTCTCCTGCGCCTCCTCGGCGGTCATCTCCTCCGGGTTGGCCAGCTGCTCCCACTCGTCCAGCAGGCTGGAGTCGACCTGGCGGACCATCTCCCCGAGCCAGGCGATCAGATCCTGCAGGTCCTCGGACTTCAGGTCGTCCGGGACGGTGTGCTCCAGGGCCTTGTAGGCGCTGGCGAGGTAGCGCAGCACGATGCCCTCGGTGCGGGCCAGCTCGTAGAAGGACACCAGCTCCGTGAAGGAGAGCGCCCGCTCGTACATGTCCCGGACCACGGACTTGGGCGACAGGGGATGATCACCCACCCAGGGGTGGCTCTTGCGGTACGTGTTGTAGCCGTGGAAGAGCAGCTCCTCCAGCGGTTTGGGGTAGGTGACGTCCTGGAGGCGCTCCATGCGCTCCTCGTACTCGACGCCGTCCGCCTTCATCGCGGCCACGGCCTCGCCGCGCGCCTTGTTCTGCTGGGCGACGAGGATCTGCCGCGGGTCGTCCAGCGTCGACTCCACGACCGACACCATGTCGAGCGCGTAGGACGGCGACTCCGGGTCGAGCAGTTCGAACGCGGCGAGCGCGAACGTCGACAGCGGCTGGTTGAGCGCGAAGTCCTGCTGCAGGTCGACCGTCAGGCGGACGATGCGGCCCTCGGCGTCCGGCTGGTCGAGTTTCTCCACGATGCCGCCGTCGAGCAGCGAGCGGTAGATGGCGATCGCGCGGCGGATGTGCCGGAGCTGCTGCTTGCGCGGCTCGTGGTTGTCCTCCAGCAGGTGCCGCATCGCCTCGAAGGCGTTGCCGGGCCTGGCGATCACCGACAGCAGCATGGTGTGCGTGACCCGGAAACGGGAGGTCAGCGGCTCGGGCTCGGACGCGATCAGCTTGTCGAAGGTGTGGTCCGTCCAGCCGACGAAACCCTCCGGCGCCTTCTTGCGGACGACCTTCCGGCGCTTCTTCGGGTCGTCGCCGGCCTTCGCGAGCGCCTTCTCGTTCTCGATGACGTGCTCGGGGGCCTGGGCGACGACGAAGCCCTCCGTGTCGAAGCCCGCACGCCCGGCGCGGCCGGCGATCTGGTGGAACTCACGGGCGCGCAGCGTGCGCACCCGGCTGCCGTCGTACTTGGTCAGGGCCGTGAACAGCACCGTGCGGATCGGGACGTTGACCCCGACGCCGAGCGTGTCCGTACCGCAGATCACCTTCAGCAGACCGGCCTGCGCGAGCTTCTCCACCAGGCGCCGGTACTTGGGCAGCATGCCGGCGTGGTGCACGCCGATGCCGTGCCGGACGTAGCGGGAGAGGTTGCGGCCGAACCTCGTGGTGAAGCGGAAGTTGCCGATCAGCTCGGCGATCTGGTCCTTCTCCTCACGCGAGCACATGTTGATGCTCATCAGCGCCTGCGCCCGCTCGACGGCTTGGGCCTGGGTGAAGTGGACGATGTACACCGGCGCCTGCCGGGCCTGCAGCAGGTCGGTGAGCGTCTCGGTGAGCGGGGTGCGCCGGTACTCGTACGACAGCGGCACCGGACGGGTCGCGGAACGGACCACCGCGGTCGGGCGGCCGGTACGGCGCGTGAGGTCCTTCTCGAAGAACGACACGTCACCGAGCGTGGCCGACATCAGGACGAACTGTGCTTGCGGCAGTTCCAGCAGCGGGATCTGCCAGGCCCAGCCGCGGTCCGGCTCCGCGTAGAAGTGGAACTCGTCCATGACCACCTGGCCGATGTCCGCGTGCCTGCCGTCGCGCAGCGCGATCGAGGCGAGCACCTCGGCGGTGCAGCAGATGACGGGCGCGTCGGCGTTGACGGAGGCGTCGCCGGTGAGCATGCCGACGTTCTCGGTGCCGAAGAGCTTGCACAGCTCGAAGAACTTCTCCGACACCAGCGCCTTGATCGGAGCGGTGTAGAAGGTGACCTCGTCACGGGCCAGGGCGGCGAAGTGCGCCCCCGCGGCGATCATGCTCTTGCCGGATCCGGTGGGCGTCGACACGATCACGTTCGCGCCGGAGACCACCTCGATCAGCGCCTCTTCCTGATGGGGATAGAGCGTGAGACCGCGCTCCTGGGCCCACGACTCGAAGGCTTCGTACAGGGCGTCGGGGTCGGCGGTCGGCGGCAGCTGATCGATGAGGGTCACGCCCCCATCTTGCCTGGCGACCGGACCGCGGCGGGAATCGGATGCCCGGTTGAAGATCACGACCGCTACGCTGTGTCGCCGGTACGGCATGAGCGCACCGGGCCAACTGGACAGCGGCGCACGAGAAACGGGGCGGGGAACGGTCATGATGGGACCAGCACACTCACTGTCGGGCGCCGCGGCCTGGCTCGGCGTCGGAGCGGCGGCCGCCGCGGCCGGGCACGCGATGCCCTGGCCCGTCCTGCTGTCCGGTGCGCTGATCTGCGCGGGCGCCGCGCTCGCCCCCGACCTCGATCACAAGGCCGCCACCATATCGCGCGCCTTCGGACCGCTCTCGCGCTGGCTGTGCGAGATCGTCGACAAGCTCTCCTACACCGTCTACAAGGCGACGAGGAAGCAGGGCGACCCACGCCGCTCCGGCGGACACCGCACGCTGACGCACACCTGGCTGTGGGCGGTGCTGATCGGCGCCGGCTCCTCCGCCGCGGCGGTCACCGGCGGCCGCTGGGCGGTGCTGGCCCTCCTCTTCGTGCACATGGTGCTGGCCATCGAGGGCCTGCTGTGGCGGGCGGCCCGCGGCTCCAGCAGCGACGTCCTGGTGTGGCTGCTGGCCGCTACCAGTGCCTGGATCCTCGCCGGGATCCTGGACCACCCGGGCAACGGGTCGCACTGGCTGTTCTCCGCACCGGGCCAGGACTACCTGTGGCTGGGTCTGCCGATCCTTCTGGGCGCGCTGGTGCACGACATCGGCGACGCGCTGACCGTGTCCGGCTGCCCGATCCTGTGGCCCATACCGGTGGGCCGCAAGCGCTGGTACCCCGTGGGCCCGCCGAAGGCGATGCGGTTCCGGGCGGGCAGCTGGGTCGAGCTGAAGGTGCTGATGCCGGTGTTCATGCTGCTCGGCGGCGTGGGCTGCGCGGCCGCGCTCAACTTCATCTGAGGATTCGCGACGGGCGCCCCCGCACCCGCGGTGCCGGCCGGGGACGCTCGCCGAACCCGCGCCCTCCCGGGCCGGGCGCCCGGCTCCTGAGCGGGCACCGGCTAGGAGGAGCCGCTTCCGGCGGAGCCCTGCCCGGTGCTGCCGTAGCGCCGCTCGAACTGGGCGATGCGGCCCTCGGTGTCCACCGTGCGGGCCTTGCCGGTGTAGAACGGGTGGCTCTCCGAGGAGATCTCCACGTCCACGACCGGGTACGTCTCGCCGTCGTCCCACTCGATGGTCTGCTCGCTGGTGGCGGTCGACCGGGTCAGGAAGGCGTATCCGGCGGCGCGGTCGCGGAAGACGACGGGGTGGTAGTCCGGGTGCTTGTCCTGCTGCATCGAAACTCCTTGTACGGCGGGGGACAGGCTGAGGGCGGGCGTCCGGCGGGTCCGGCCGTGCGGTACGTCCGCGTCGTCCAGGTGCGCCGCGGCCGCCTCGGCGGCGGCCGCGGCGTCGGTCCCGGCAAGCGCGGCGACCGGCGCGGGCTGCTCGTGCTCGTGCGTGCCCGCCTCGGGTGCGGCGAGGCGGCCGGAGCGGGCGGCGCCGCCTCGTTGTCCAGGAGTTCCCCCTCCCCGGCCTTCCACCCCTGTCCGGCACCGCGCGGCGGCAGGCGCGGCGGATCCTGCGCCCCTCATCCGTGCGGCGCTCTCCCGGCGCCCGTCCGGGTGGCCCGCGGCCGCGGGCGGCGGACGGGTGGCGGACCGTTCCGGCCGGTGGTGCCCGCCCTCCTGCCCCGACACCGGCCGGCCGTCGCGGTGCGCCACGGTCCGGTCAGGGCGGCGCCACGGCGGGCCGCCCCGGGCGGACGGCCCCGCCCCGCCGCCGCGCCTCGCGCCTGTGCGCCGTGCTCAGCCGTGCCAGGAGCGCCACAGGGCCGCGTAGGCGCCGTCCGCCGCGACCAGCTCGTCGTGGCTGCCCAGCTCGCTGATGCGGCCGTTGTCGACCACGGCGATCACGTCCGCGTCGTGAGCGGTGTGCAGCCGGTGGGCGATGGCGACGACCGTGCGCCCGTCGAGAACGCGCGACAGGGAACGTTCCAGGTGACGGGCCGCCCGCGGGTCGAGGAGGGAGGTCGCCTCGTCCAGGACCAGCGTGTGGGGGTCGGCGAGGACCAGGCGGGCCAGCGCGATCTGCTGGGCCTGGGCCGGAGTCAGCGCGAGACCGCCCGAGCCCACCTCGGTGTCGAGGCCGTCGTCCAGGGCGCGGGCCCAGCCGTCGGCGTCGACCGCGGCCAGCGCCGACCACAGCTCGGCGTCGACGGCGTCGGCGGGCGCCGCCGTCCCGTTCGGGCCGAGCCGGGAGTGGGGCAGGGCCAGCAGGAGGTTGTCGCGCAGAGAGCCCACGAAGACGTGGTGCTCCTGGTTGACGAGGGCGACGTGCGAGCGGACGCGTTCGGCGGGCATCCGGGACAGTTCGGCACCGCCCAGGGTGATCCGGCCCTCCCGTGGCGCGTAGATGCCGGCCAGCAGCCGGCCCAGGGTGGACTTCCCCGCGCCCGAGGGCCCCACCAGCGCCAGCCGGGTGCCGGGCGGGACCTTCAGCGACACCTCGCGCAGCACGTCGACGCCCTCGCGGTAGCCGAAGTGCACCCGGTCGGCGTCCACCGCGCGACCGTCGGGGTGCAGGGCGGCGTCCCCGCCCCCCGGCTCGATGTCCCGCACGCCGACCAGCCGGGCCAGCGACACCTGGGCCACCTGCAGCTCGTCGTACCAGCGCAGGATCAGTCCCACGGGGTCGACGAGCATCTGCGCGATGAGCGCGCCCGTCGTCAGCTGGCCCACCCCGGTCCAGCCCTGCAGGACGAACACGCCGCCGACCATCAGGACCGAGCCGAGCACGGTCACGTGGGTGACGTTGATGACCGGGAAGAGCACCGACCGCAGCCACAGCGTGTAGCGCTCCCAGGCGGTCCACTCCCTGATCCGGCGCTCCGACAGCTCGACACGCCGGAAGCCGAGGCGGTGCGCCTCCACGGTGCGGCCCGCGTCGACCGTCTCGGCGAGCGCCGCGGCCACGGCGGCGTACCCCGCGGCCTCCGACCGGTAGGCGGCGGGCGCCCGCCGGAAGTACCAGCGGCAGCCGATCACCAGCAGCGGCAGCGCCAGCAGCACGGCGGCGGCCAGCGGTGGCGCCGTCACGACGAGGCCGCCGAGCAGCAGCCCGGCCCACACCACACCGATGGCCAGCTGCGGCACGGCCTCGCGCATCGCGTTGGCGAGCCGGTCGATGTCCGTGGTGACACGGGACAGCAGGTCACCGGTGCCCGCCCGCTCCAGTACGCCCGGCGGCAGGCCGACCGACCGCACGAGGAAGTCCTCGCGCAGGTCGGCCAGCATCCGCTCGCCGAGCATGGCCCCGCGCAGCCGTACCTGCCGGACGAACACGGCCTGCACCACCAGGGCGAGGACGAACAGTGCCGCGGTGCGCCCCAGGTGGATGTCCCGTGCACCGTCCGACACCCGCTCGACCAGGCCGCCCAGCAGCCACGGGCCCGCCATCGAGGCGAGCACGGCGGCCGTGTTGACGGCGATCAGGAACAGGAACGCACGGCGGTGCCGGCGGAACAGCTCGCCCACATAGGCGCGCACGGTCGCGGGGGCGCCGACGGGCAGGGTGGTCGCCGTCGTCGGGGCCGCCGGGTCGTACGCCGGTGGCGCCACGCCGATCATGCCTTCTCCTCGATCTCTCGCAGCGCGCCGCGCAGGGCGGGCCGGGTGTGTTCGGAGGTGCCGCCATGCAGGACCGGCCGGGTGGATCGGGGCCTGCCGTGCAGTGCGGCCTCGGCCTCCAGCACGTCCAGGGCCGCGCGTTCCTCGTCCGTCTCGCGCGTCACGACGGCCCGGTACCGGGAGTCGGTGTGGACCAGGTCCCGGTGCGTGCCCACCGCCGCGACCCGGCCCTCGTGCACCAGCACCACCCGGTCGGCCACGTCCAGGACCAGCGGGGAGGAGGTGAGGACGACCGTGGTGCGTCCCGCCCGCAGGCTCCGCAGGCCCTGCGCGATGCGCGCCTCGGTGTGCGAGTCCACGGCGGAGGTCGGTTCGTCCAGGACGAGCACCTCGGGGTCGGTGATCAGCGACCGGGCCAGTGCCAGACGCTGGCGCTGGCCGCCGGAGAGGGACCGGCCGCGTTCGGTGATGCGCACGTCCATCGCCTGTTCGGCGCCCGGCGACGCCTGGGCGAGCGCCTCCAGGACGTCCCCGCACTGCGCGGCCTCCAGTGCGTCCCGCGCGGCGACCTCGCCCGACGCCGGCACGTCGAGCAGCTCGCGCAGCGAACCCGACAGCAGCACCGGGTCCTTGTCCTGGACCAGGACGGCCGTGCGCGCCGAGTCGAGCGGCAGTTCGTCGAGCGGCACGCCGCCGAGCAGCACCGACGGGCCCGGTTCGGCGGGGTGCCCGCCCAGCCGTTCCGCCAGCCGGCCCGCGGCGTCCGGGTCGCCGCACACCACGGCCGTGAGCCGGCCGGCCGGGGCCACCAGGCCGGTCGCCGGGTCGCTCAAGTCCCCGGCCGGGACCTCGGCCTCCCGCGTCCCCGCGGTGTCCGTGGCGCGCCGCAGGGAGAGCACCCGCGCCGCCCGCTTGGCCGACGGCCGGGAGAAGGAGTACGCCATGGCGATCTCCTCGAAGTGCCGCAGGGGGTAGGTGAGGAGCATGACGGAGCTGTAGACCGTGACGAGCTCGCCCACGGTGATGCGGCCCGCGCGGGCCAGGTGCACGCCGTACCAGACGACCGCGATCAGCAGCAGACCGGGCAGGAGGACCTGGATCGCGGCGATCAGGGACCACATGCGGGCGCTGCGGACGGCGGCCCGCCTCACCTCCTGCGAGGCGCGGCGGTAGCGGTCGAGGAACAGGTCCTCGCCGCCGATGCCCCGCAGCACCCGCAGCCCGGCGACCGTGTCCGACGCCAGCTCGGTGGCCCGTCCGGCCTTGTCGCGCTGGACGTCGGCGCGCCGGGTCGCGCGCGGAAGCAGCGGCAGCACCGCGAGCGCCACCACGGGCAGACCCGCGGTCACCACCACGCCGAGCGCCGGCTGGTAGGCCATCAGGCCGGCGCAGACCAGCACGATGGTCAGCGCCGCCGCGGTGAACCGGGACACGGCCTCGACGAACCAGCCGATCTTCTCGACGTCGCCGGTGGACACGGCGACGACCTCGCCGGCGGCCACCCTGCGGGTCAACGCGGATCCCAACTGGGCGGCCTGACGGGCCAGCAGTTGCTGGACGCGGGCCGCCGCGGTGATCCAGTTGGTGACCGCGGCGCGGTGCAGGAAGGTGTCGCCGAGCGCGTTGCCCGCGCCGCACAGGGCCAGCAGCCCGCCGGCGAGGGCGAGGCGGGCACCGGAGCGGTCGACGACCGCCTGCACCGCGAGGCCCACGCAGAACGGCAGCGCGGCGACGGAGGCAAAGTGCAGCAGCCCCCAGGCCAACGCCTTCACCTGTCCGCCGAGCTGATGACGCCCCAGCCACCACAGGAAACGGGGACCCGAACGGGTGTCCGGCACGCCCGGGTCGGGATACGGAAGGTCTTGGATCTGCATGACGTCCCAGGGGCTCGTGTCAGCGGGTGGGTGGGGGCCGCGGCGGCGGCGACGAGTCGTGACAGGTTGGCCTCGCAGCGTGGCGGGCGGCAACTGGTTTTCCGCAGCGGCGGCCGGATGTGAACCCCTGTCGGCGCCGGCCGGGAGGGCGGGTCCGGCGGTGCCGGCACGTCGCCCGGACCTCGGATCCCATGAGGCATCACCTGTCCGCATCTGGGGCCGGTTGGCCCCATCTCGAAGAGATTGGGCGGTATTGGCATGTCACGATGAGGCCATGAAGAGTTGTGGTGTAAAGCGGGCGACGGTCGCCGCGGCGACCTGCGGGTTACTCCTGACATCTCTGGCCGCGTGCGGCGATCAGCGGGAGGAGGTCAGCCGGGGCGCCGAGCCGAAGGCCGGCGGCACGGCGGCGACCATCCGGCCCAGTCCCTCCCAGCCGTCCCAGCCGCCCCGGGTGCCGGGTGTCGGCGCCCGGCTGTGGCAGCGGGTTCCCGCCGACACCCGCCAGGTCGTGGCGGTGTACGGCGAGAGCGAGGACTCGCCCGACTCCACGCTCGTGCTGTACGAGAAGCGCGGGTCCCAATGGGAGCTGACGGCCGGCTGGCCGGCGCACAACGGCAAGCAGGGCTGGACGACCGACCACCGGATGGGTGACGAACGCAGCCCGGTCGGCGTGTTCACGCTCTCCGACGCCGGTGGCGTGCTCCCCGATCCGGGCACCCGGTTCCCCTACCTCCAGGACGAGCAGGCCTTCACCTCCCCGTACTACTGGGACGAGTCGCACTGGCACGACTTCGACTACGTCATCGCCATCGACTACAACCGCCGCAGGGGCGTGCCGCCGGACGACCCGACCCGGCCGCAGGGGGAGGCCAAGGGCGGCGGCATCTGGCTCCATCTGGACCACGGCAACGGCACGCTGGGCTGCGTGAGCGTCCCCAAGGAGGCGATGGAGCGCCTGCTGCGGACACTCGACCCGAAGCAGAACCCGGTGGTGGTGATGGGGGACAAGGCGAACCTCATGGCGTGACGCGGCACGCCCGGCGTCAGGACCGTCGTCCGCGCGGACCCGGTGCCCCGGCGCCCGCCTCCAGCCTTCACGGCGCGCGGGTGACGCGGGCCGGCGTGGCAGGCCCGCTCCTCAGCAGCGCTGTACACGCTCGGGCGCCGCGCCCACCAGCGTGTCGAGCAGCCCTCCGAGCGTCTCGCGCTGGTCGTCCGTCAGGGGGGCGAGGATCTCCTCCGCCGCGGCGCGCCGTGCGCCGTGCAGTTCGTGCAGCGCCGCGCGCCCGTCGTCGGTGAGCTCGATCCGGATCACCCGGCGGTTGGCCGGGTCGGGCACCCGGCGCACCCTGCCGCTCGCCTCCAGCGCGTCGACGAGCGTGGTCACGGCCCGGGGCACGACCTCCAGCGAGTCCGCCAGGTCCGCCATGCGGGGCGGCTGCCCGAAGTGCGCGAGCACGCGCAGCAGCCGGGACTGGGCCGGCGTGATGCCGAGTTCGCGCTGCTGCAGGTGGCGCTTCTGGATGCGGTGGACGCGGCGGGTGAGGCGCAGCAGCTTTTCGGCGAGGAGGCCGTCGGGGTCGGGGCTGGTCATACGGGTACCCTATCAGGATGTAGTTCATTGTGAGTATAGGTAACAATGAGCTAGGATCCAGAGGCCGCCGTCGACCGCGCTCGCCGTCGACGCCCGTCCACCTCCGTAGGAGCTCATGCATCCCGACCGCCCACCCTCCTGGACCCCACCGGCCGACGCCGGGGAACAGCCCCGGCAGATACGCCGCATCCTGCGGCTCTTCCGCCCCTACCGCGGCCGTCTCGCGATCGTCGGCCTGCTGGTCGGCGCGGCCTCGCTGGTCTCGGTCGCCACGCCCTTCCTGCTCAAGGCCGTCCTCGACGTCGCCATCCCCCAGGGCCGCACCGGCCTGCTCAGCCTGCTCGCCCTCGGCATGATCCTCAGCGCCGTCCTCACCAGCGTCTTCGGCGTCCTGCAGACCCTGATCTCCACCACGGTCGGACAGCGCGTCATGCACGACCTGCGCACCGCCGTCTACGGCCGGCTGCAGCGGATGTCGCTGGCCTTCTTCACGCGCACGCGCACGGGCGAGGTCCAGTCGCGCATCGCGAACGACATCGGCGGCATGCAGGCCACCGTGACGTCCACCGCGACCTCCCTGGTCTCCAACCTCACCGGCGTGGTGGCCACGATCGTGGCGATGGTCGCCCTGGACTGGCGGCTCACCGTCGTCTCCCTGGTGCTGCTGCCGGTGTTCGTCTGGATCAGCCGCCGCGTCGGCAACGAACGCAAGAGGATCACCACCCAGCGCCAGAAGCAGATGGCCGTGATGGCGGCCACGGTGACCGAGTCGCTGTCGGTCAGCGGCATCCTGCTCGGGCGCACCATGGGCCGCTCCACCTCGCTCACCGCGTCCTTCGCCGACGAGTCCGAACGCCTGGTCGACCTCGAGGTCCGGTCGAACATGGCCGGGCGGTGGCGCATGGCCGTCATCACGATCGTCATGGCCGCCATGCCGGCCGTCATCTACTGGACCGCGGGCCTGGCACTGCACTTCGGCGGGCCCGAGGTGTCCCTCGGCACCATCGTCGCCTTCGTCTCGCTCCAGCAGGGCCTGTTCCGCCCGGCCGTCAGCCTGCTGTCGACCGGCGTCCAGATCCAGACCTCCCTGGCGCTGTTCCAGCGCATCTTCGAGTACCTGGACCTGCCGATCGACATCACCGAGCGCGAGCGGCCGGTCCACCTCGACCGTGTCAAGGGCGAGGTCCGCTTCGAGGACGTCACCTTCCGCTACGACGGCAAGAGCGCCCCGATCCTCGACGGCATCGACCTCACGGTCCCGGCGGGCGGCAGCCTGGCGGTCGTCGGCCCGACCGGCGCCGGCAAGTCCACGCTCGGGCATCTGGTGCCGCGGCTGTACGACGTGACCGGCGGCCGGGTCACCCTGGACGGTGTCGACGTCCGCGATCTGGACTTCGACACCCTCGCCCGCGCGGTCGGCATTGTCTCGCAGGAGACGTACCTCTTCCACGCGTCCGTCGCCGAGAACCTCCGCTTCGCCAAGCCCGACGCGACCGACGAGGAGCTGTACGCGGCGGCGAGGGCGGCCCAGATCCACGACCACATCGCGGGCCTGCCGGACGGCTACGACACGGTCGTCGGCGAGCGCGGGCACCGCTTCTCCGGAGGCGAGAAGCAGCGCCTGGCCATCGCCCGGACGATCCTGCGGGACCCGCCGGTCCTCGTCCTCGACGAGGCCACCAGCGCGCTGGACACCCGGACCGAGGCCGCCGTCCAGCAGGCCATCGACGCCCTGTCGGCCAACCGCACCACGGTGACCATCGCGCACCGCCTGTCCACCGTCCGCGGCGCCGACCAGATCGTCGTGCTCGACGCCGGGCGCGTGGTCGAACACGGCACGCACGAGGAACTGCTGGAACGCCAAGGGCGCTACGCGGCACTGGTGCGCCGGGACGCGCTCCTGGACCCGGTCGGCCGACCGCACGCCGGTCTGTGAGTCCGCGCGGGTCACCGGGCCCGCCCGCCGGCGAACAACTGGGCCAAGGAGCTGCCGCCGGACCGAAGGGACGAGGCCGGAACGGCCCCCGGCGTCACGAGCCGCCGCCCGGCCGAGCCCACGGTCCGGACGCCGAGCGCCGAGGCGCGCGTGCGGCAGAGGGCGAGGTCACGCGCCGGCGGGCGATGACGTGCCGGGCGGCCTCAGGCGGCGGTGGCCGGATCCTGCGCCAGCAGCCGCCTGACGTCCCGTACGGCCGCCCGCCCGGCCCGGTTGGCGCCGACCGTGCTCGCCGACGGTCCGTACCCCACCAGATGGACGCGCGGATCGGCCACCACGCGGGTGCCCTCGACCTCGATGCCGCCACCGCGTCCGCGCAGCCGCAGCGGGGCCAGATGATCGAGCGCGGCCCGGAAACCGGTCGCCCACAGGATGACGTCGGCCGCCACGTGGCGCCCGTCCTTCCACTCCGCGCCGTCCGGGACGATCCGGTCGAACATCGGCTGCCGGTCCAGGACCCCGTCCGCGAGGCCCTGCCGGACGGCGTCGTTCAGCGGCAGGCCGGTGACCGAGACGACGCTCCTGGGCGGCAGGCCCCGCCGTACCCGCTCCTCGACCAGGGCGACCGCGGTTCGGCCCGCGTTCTCGTCGAAGGGCCCCTCCCGGAACACCGGCGGACGCCGGGTCACCCACGTGGTGGCCGCCGCGTACGGCGCCAGTTCCAGCAGGTGCTGCGTGCCCGAGGCGCCCCCGCCGACCACGATCACCCGCAGCCCGGCGAACTGCTGCGGCCCGGTGTACCGGGCCGTGTGCAGCTGCCGCCCGCGGAAGGTCTCCTGGCCGGGGTAGCGCGGCCAGAACGGCCGGTCCCAGGTGCCGGTCGCGTTGATCAGCGCCCGCGTGGTCCAGGTGCCGTCCGACGTCTCGACGAGCAGCCGCCCGTCCGGGCCCTCCCGCACGGCCGACACGTCGACGGGACGCCGCACCCGCAGGCCGAAGGCGCGCTCGTACTCGGCGAAGTACGCGCCGACGACCTCCGCCGACGGCCGGCCGGGATCGGCGCCCGTCAGCTCCATCCCGGGCAGCGCGTGCATGCCGTGCACCTTGCCGTACGTGAGCGACGGCCAGCGGAACTGCCAGGCGCCGCCGGGTCCGGGGGAGTGGTCGAGCACCACGACGTCGCGGTCCGGCACGTAGCCGGCGCGGCGCAGGTGGTAGGCGCTGGACAGTCCGGCCTGGCCGGCCCCCACGACGACGACCTCGACCTCACGTGAGCTGTTCACGCCCGTGCCAACGGCGCCCCGGGCGTGGATCTTCCCGGGTGCCCGCGCTTCCCCGGACCGGGCGACCTGCCGGGGCGACGGTCGCGTGTGAACACCGGCCGAGGGGTGAGGATGAAGGACATGCCAGATGCCTTCACCACCCGAGTGCTGAACGTGGCCTCCGGCTCGCGGGAGACGGTCGTCGACCTGACCCGCGACTGCGAGGCCTTCCTGCGGGAGACCGCCGCCGGCCGGGACGGCCTGCTGAACGTCTTCGTCCCGCACGCGACCGCGGGCATCGCGGTCATCGAGACGGGCGCGGGCAGTGACGACGACCTGCTCGCCGCCCTGCACACCCTCCTGCCGGCCGACGACCGCTGGCAGCACCGCCACGGCAGCCCCGGCCACGGCCGAGACCACGTCCTCCCGGCCCTGGTCCCCCCGCACGCGACGCTCCCGGTGGTGGGCGGACGCCTGGAACTGGGCACCTGGCAGTCGGTGTGCCTGGTGGACACCAACAGGGACAACCCGGACCGCCGGGTACGGCTGAGCTTCCTGGGCTGACCAAGCGGTCCGCCCAGGCCCGCCGCCATGCGCCGTACCCTGCGTGCTCGGACGGAGAGAACCGCTGCGGGATGCGGATCTCGAAGCGACCGAACGCCGTTCGACGCATGCGGCAAGTGACTGCTCGGCGCGCGGCGGCTCTCTCGTGGACGTTCACCGCCGGACCACGCCGATGCGGTCCCGGTCCTCGGCTGCGGGGGCGCGGCCTGACGCAGTAGCGGGTCGCGCCTGTCGCGCCCCGACGCCTCCTGGAGTGCCGGCGGCCCGCTTCAGATCGGCCGCGGTCACACTGCCGACGGCGGCTGGGGCGAGTACTTCCACGGAGGGGCGGACACCGTCCGGGTCTTCGGCGGAGCCCTCACCGCGTCCCAGGTGCGGTCGTTCGCCCACCTTTACTGAGGTCCGCAGGACCAGCCTGCGGATGCACGGCCCGGACCGCCCGGTGCGGCTGGGCTTCCCGGGCCGACCGCCCCAGGCTCGGTTCATGCGCAGCGTGCCGGCCGGTTCCGGTGCCGTCACGGTGCCGGCACCGGGGCCGCGGCTGGGGCGGGGCCGTCGTGGGAGGTGACGGTGCGGCGGGGCCGCCCGTCACCACGGACGCCGCCGGGGCCGCCATGACGCCGTGGCGGGTCAGCGGCCCGGGGCGCCCGCGCGCAGACCGTCCATGACCAGGTCCAGCAGGCGCTTCGCCCGCGGCCGCCAGTCGCCGTGCGGGTCGATCTGCCACAGGCCGGCGATGGCGAGGAAGAAGTCCTCCGCGGTCACCCCCGGGCGTATGGTGCCGGCCTCCTCGTTGGCGCGGAGCAGGAGCTCCGCGGCGGAGAGCACCGGGGTGTGTCCCGGCTTCGCCGGGCCGCCGAGAGCGCTGGTGGCCTGGCGGATGGCGTCCGCCAGGCCCGCCTTGGCCATGGCGAACTGGGCCAGGCGGTCCATCCACTCCCGCAGGGCCCCGTCCGGCTCCCGGCTGTCGAGCAACGGCTGTGCGCTGTCGGCCACCTGATGCATCTCGTAGCGGTACACCTCGAGGACGAGCGCCTCGCGGCTGGAGAAGTTGCGGTAGAACGTGCCCTGGCCGACCCCCGCCCGCTTGGCGATGACGCTGAGCGGCGCGTCGGCGCAGCAGGTCAGTTCGGCCAGCGCGGCTTCCAGGATGCGCTCGCGGTTGCGTTGCGCGTCCGAGCGCAGGGGCGCGTCCTTCTTCTGCTGCACCCGTCCTCCTCGCGGGCTCGTGGCCGAGACCGGTCTTGCTGAGCGGACAGCTGTCCCTTAGGTTTCTCGTAGCGGACAGTTGTCCGCTTCGACCTCACCCTACGGCGGACGCGGCCGGCTCAGGCAGCAGGGGCCGTCGCCCCGGCACACCCGCCCCCCGCATCCTGCCCGCTTCCGACATCGTCCGCCAGGTACAGCGCCATCCGACTGTCTCTTGCTTCGCCTGTCCGCCGGACGGTCCGCCCGGGAACGTCCGGACACGTGAAAGAAGGCTGACCAATGGGCCCTTCGACGTCCAGCGCCATCACCCTGACCATCAACGGCGAGACATATCCGCTGTCCGTCGACCACCGCACCACCCTGCTCGACGCACTGCGCGAGCGTCTCGATCTGACCGGTACCAAGAAGGGCTGCGACCAGGGCCAGTGCGGCGCCTGCACCGTCCTGCTCGACGGGCGCCGGGCGGTGGCCTGCCTCCAACTCGCGGTGGCGGCCGAGGGATGCGAGATCACCACCATCGAGGGCGTCGCCGAGGGCGAGCGGCTGCACCCGGTGCAGCAGGCCTTCCTCGACGCCGACGGCTACCAGTGCGGCTACTGCACGCCGGGTCAGATCTGTTCGGCCGTCGCGGTACTGCGGGAACACGCGGCCGGCTGGCCGAGCGCGGTCACCGGCGACGTCCGGCCCGAGGCGGGACCCCCGCCCCTGAGCCCGGAGGAGATCCGCGAGCGGATGAGCGGCAACCTGTGCCGCTGCGGCGCCTACGTGTCCATCGTCGAGGCGGTCGCCCGGGCGGCCGCCGCACAGCCCGCGACCGAGGGGGCGCCGGCATGAGGGAGTTCGGCTACCAGCGGGCGGCCGACGTCCCCGGAGCGGTGGCGCTGCTGGCCGCCGATCCGGACGCGCGCTTCCTCGGCGGCGGCACCAACCTCGTCGACCTGATGAAGACCGGCGTGGAACGCCCCGGCCGGCTCGTCGACGTCCGTCACCTGCCCCTGGACCGTGTCGAACCGGCCGAGGACGGCGGCCTGCGCGTCGGCGCCACCGTCACCAACAGCGACCTCGCCGCCCACCCCGAGGTCCGCCGCCGCTACCCGGCCCTCAGCCAGGCGGTCCTGGCCGGTGCGTCCGGCCAGCTGCGCAACATGGCCACGGTCGGCGGGAACCTGCTCCAGCGCACCCGCTGCGGCTACTTCACCGACGTCACCCAGCCGTGCAACAAGCGCGTCCCCGGCAGTGGCTGCCCCGCCGTCGAGGGCGACCACCACCATCACGCCATCCTCGGCGCGTCCCCGCACTGCGTGGCCGTGCACCCCTCGGACATGGCCGTGGCGCTCACCGCCTTCGACGCCGTCGTCTCCTACCGGACGGCCGACGGACCGGGCGAGGTGCCGCTCACCGAGTTCTACCGGCCCGTGGGCGAGACCCCGCACCGGGAGACCGCCCTGCCGCAGGGAGCCCTGATCACCGGCGTCACCCTGCCACCCGCCCCCGTCGCCGCCCGCTCCCGCTACCGGAAGGTGCGCGAGCGCGCCTCCTACGCGTTCGCGATCGGCTCGGTCGCCGCCGCGCTCGACGTCCGGGACGGCGTCGTCCAGGAGGCCCGCGTGGCCCTCGGCGCCGTCGCCTCCCGGCCCTGGCGCGCCCGCGCCGCCGAACGGGTCCTGACCGGCGCGCCCGCCGGCGCCGCGACCTTCGCCGCGGCCGCCGACGCCGAGCTGGCCGCGGCCACGCCCCTGCCGGAGAACGGATACAAGGTCGCCCTGATGCGCAACCTCCTGGTCGCCGTGCTGACCGAACTCGCCGAGGAGGCCGTCCGATGACCACCGCCACCACCCGCACGACCGGCGCCGTGGCGGCCAAGGGCGCCGTCGGCAGCGCGCACACGCGCGTGGAGGGCCGCGACAAGGTCACCGGAGCGGCCCGCTACGCGGCGGAGATCCCGTTCGCCGGTCTCGCGCACGGCTGGCTCGTGCTCTCCACCGTCGCCCGCGGCCGCATCCGCTCGATCGGCATCGACGCCGTCCTCGGCATGCCGGGTGTCCTGACCGTCCTGCACCACGGCAACGCCCCCCGCGTCGAGACCGACTTCGTGGGCCTGCTGGGCGTGCCGCCCGACCCGACCGCCGCCGTCTTCCAGCACGACCGGGTGCCCCACCGGGGCTGGCCGGTGGCGCTGGTCGTCGCCGGCACCTCCGAACAGGCCAGGGAGGCCGCCGAGGCGCTGGTGGTGCACTACGACGAGGAACCGCACGACGTCGCGTTCGCCGCCGGCCGCCCCGGCGCCCACACGGCCGACGGCCACATGCCGGCGGTGACCGCCAAGGGCGACCTCGACGCCGCGCTCGCCGCGTCCGCCGTGGTCGTCGACGCCGAATACACCACCCCCGAGGAACACCACAACCCCATGGAGCCCCACGCGGCGACCGCCCACTGGGACGGCGGCCGGCTCGAGGTCGTCGACTCCAACCAGGGCACCACCTGGGTCGCGGGCGAACTGGCGCAGATGTTCTCCCTGGACGTCTCCTCGGTTCGGGTCCGCTCCGAACACGTCGGCGGCGGCTTCGGCAGCAAGGGACTGCGGGCCCACCAGGTGGCCGCCGTGATGGCCGCGACCGTACTGAGGCGGCCCGTCCGCGTCGTCCTGACCCGGCGTCAGATGTTCTCGCTCACCGGCTACCGCAGCCCCACGGCGCAGCGCGTCCGGCTCGGCGCGGACGCCGACGGACGGCTGCGCGCCCTGGAGCACGACTCCCTCAGTCTCACCTCCACCGTGCACGAGTTCGTCGAGCCGAGCGCCGGAGTCGCCCGCGTCATGTACGACGCCGACGCCCACCACACGGCCAACCGCGTGGTGCCCCTCGACGTGCCGACCCCCACGTGGATGCGCGCGCCGGGCGAGGCGCCGGGCTCGTTCGCGCTGGAGTCGGCGCTCGACGAACTCGCCGCCGAGTGCGGCCTCGACCCGATCGAGCTGCGGGCGCGCAACGAGCCCGAGCGGGGCCCCGTCTCGGGGCTGCCCTTCACCGGCCGGAACCTGCTCGCCTGCTTCCGGGAGGGCGCCCGCAGGTTCGGCTGGGCCGAGCGGGACCCGCGTCCGGGCGTGCGGCGCGACGGACGGTGGCTGCTCGGCACCGGCACGGCGGCTGCCTCCTTCCCCGCCGGCGCCGGCCCGTCGACGGCGGCCCTGACGGCCGAGGCGGACGGCACCTTCACCGTGCGGATCGCCGCCGCCGACCTCGGAACCGGGGCACGCACCGCCCTGACCCTGGTCGCCGCCGACGCGCTCGCGGTGACACCGGACCGGGTCCTCGTGCGCATCGGGGACAGCGACTTCGGGCCGGCCATGATCGCCGGCGGTTCGATGGGCACCCGCTCCTGGGCGTGGGCCGTCACGGCGGCCGCCCGCGAACTGCGCGAACGGCTCGATCTGGGCGCCGCCGTTCCGGCAGCGGGCATCACCGTACGGTCGGACACCTCGGCGGCCGTCGCCGCGCTGGCACAGAGCGAACGGCACTCGTTCGGCGCGCAGTTCGCCGAGGTGGCCGTGGACGTCACGACCGGCGAGGTGCGTATGCGGCGCATGCTCGGCATCTTCGCCGCGGGCCGGATCGTCAATCCGCTCACGGCACGGAGCCAGTTCGTCGGCGGCATGACCTGGGGCATCTCCATGGCCCTGCACGAGGAGGCGGTCCGGGACGCGGCCTCCGGCGGCCACGTCGGCGCCGACCTCGCGGGCTACCACGTCGCCACGCACGCCGACGTCCCGCTCGTCGAGGCCGACTGGATCGACGACCCGGACCCGGACGACCCGGTCGGCATCAAGGGCATCGGGGAGATCGGCATCGTGGGAGCGGCGGCGGCCATCGCCAACGCCGTGTGGCACGCGACCGGCGTCCGCCACCGCAATCTGCCCATCCGCCCCGACCGGATCCTCGCGGCGGCCGCGGAGGCACCGGATGCTTGACCTCGCTGCGGAACTGGAGCGCTGGATGGCGGAGGGCCGCTCCTTCGCCGTCGCCACGGTCGTCGCCGTCTCCGGCAGCGCGCCGCGCGACCCCGGCGCGGCCCTCGCCGTCGCCGGCGACGGCACCGCGATCGGCTCGGTCTCCGGCGGCTGCGTCGAGGGGGCCGTGTACGACCTGTGCCTGCAGGCCCTCCAGGACGGCACCCCCGTCCTGGAGCGGTTCGGCTACAGCGACGAGGACGCCTTCGCCGTCGGACTGACCTGCGGCGGGGTGATCGACGTCCTGGTCACACCGGTCCGCGCCGACGAACCCGCCCGGGGAGTGCTCCGCTCGGCGGTTTCGGCTGCGGTCCGCGGCGAGCCGGTGGCCGTCGCCCGGGTGGCCCGCGGCCCGGCCGGACTCCTCGGCCACGCCCTGGTCGTCCGCCCCGACGGGAAGTACGAGGGCGGGCTCGGCGGGCACCCCGAGCTGGACCGGACGGCGGCCGCCGAGTCCCGGGCCCTGCTGGAGACCGGCCGCACCGGCACGGTGGAACTCTCCGCGGACGGGTCGCACTGCCGCGGCGGTCTCACACTGCTCGTCGAGTCGAGCCTGCCACCGCCCCGGATGATCGTCTTCGGCGCGATCGACTTCGCCGCGGCCCTCGTGCGGGCGGGCCGGTTCCTCGGCTACCACGTGACCGTGTGCGACGCCCGCCCCGTCTTCGCCACCAGGGCCCGTTTCCCCGAGGCGGACGAGGTGGTGGTCGACTGGCCGCACCGCTACCTGCGGCGCACCGCGACCGACGCGCGCACGGTGCTGTGCGTGCTCACCCACGACGCCAAGTTCGACGTGCCCCTGCTGACGGCCGCCCTGCGGATGCCGGTCGCGTACGTCGGCGCGATGGGCTCCCGCCGCACGCACGCCGACCGCGACCGGCGGCTGCGCGAAGCGGGCCTGGGCGAGCGGGAGCTGGCCCGGCTGCGGTCGCCGATCGGCCTCGACCTCGGCGCCCGTACGCCACAGGAGACCGCCCTGTCGATCGCCGCGGAGATCGTCGCCACCCGGCGCGGCGGAACGGGTCTCCCGCTGACCGGATCAGGGGCGCCGATCCACCACGACGGGGAACACGGCGGCGTCGTGGCCGCCTGACGGCGGGAGGAGCGCCGCCGCGGAACGGCCGCGCCCGGGGAGCCGGGAGGGGTACTTTTCACCATTCACTCACGGTACTATCCGCTATCGGTCACCAGGGACTATTTAGGGTTAGAGG
>NZ_JBEYXZ010000045.1:0-49529 GCF_040645305.1 Streptomyces sp. NPDC046831
GTCTCCGACGTGAACCGGTCCCCCGTGAGCTGCATACCATCACCCGAGTCACCCGCGAACCGGATGATCACCCGGTCCAGACGACGGACGTCCTTGATGTGCACGGTTCCCCTCTCCTTGGGCTCCACGACAGTCGCAGCGGACACTATGCGGCTCGGGGAACGCCGACCCAGCTTCTGCTCCAGCCCGCGTCCGACCTTGGCAACTCCCCCAAGGAGCTGTGTGAGGCTCTAGACGTCGCTGTCGTCGCCGGTGCGGGCCGCTTCGGGGCGGCCGTTGAGGCGGCCTTCGGCCTTCACCGGAGCGGGCAGGTGCACCGCCGGGGAGATGCCGCGCAGGGCGAGCCGCCACACCTCGGCGACCTGGGCCGCGGGGCGCGTGCGCTGCTGGTCGGTGCTCTTCAGACCGCTGCGGATGTGCACCTCGGCCCCGGACACGAGGTGGGAGACGAGGTAGAGCAGCACCCGTGGATCGGTGCCCGGACACAGGCCGTGGCCGGGCACCCGGGCGAGGAGGTCCTCGACCACCGGGACCCAGGAGTCCGGCCAGGAGGCGGCGCCTTCCGTGCGCTCCCGGCTGAGCCGCGCGGCGGCCCGCACCGCCGGACTGTCCTCCAGCAGTCCGACGACCCGGACGGTGACCGCGATGACGGAGTCCAGCGGTGTCTTCCGGCCCCGGACGGCCCGCTGGACCGCCTCACCGGTGAGTGCGAGCCCGCGCAGCTGCACCGCGTCGGCGAGGTCCGCCTTGGTGCGGAAGTGGAAGGTCAGAGCTCCCATGGAGATCGCCGCCGCCGCACTGACCCGCCCGAGCGAGGTACCGTCGAAGCCCGCTTCGTCGAACGCCACACCCGCGGCCTGGATCAGGGACTCCCTGGTCCTGGCCGCTCTTTCCTGCTTCACCATTCCTAGCCTCCTGTGTCCGCGCACCCGAGTCGCCTCCCGGGAAACGTGGGTGGGCCGGGCGGCTGTCGTGTGACCCCGCGATGCCGGAACCAGCGCCCGTGACCACGGCGGCCCGGCGGCGCCCCGTACCGCCCGGCCACCCGGGTCCGGGGGTCGCCCGGACCACCGCCGCCCCCGGCGGAGCCCCGGCCGGCACGAGCCGACCGGCCGTCACGGGTCGACCGGCCGGCACGGGTCGCGGTCCCGCCTGGCCCTCCGGCGGTCCCCTCCCGAGGGGAGGGCCCGGACCACCCCGGTTCAGCTTCTGACGGCCTGAAGCCCGTCACCACGTCAACTTCCTATAGAAGCGCGGGCTTTCCCACCGCCTTCACCCGTTTGACGGCGCTTCGCGTGAAAGCCGGCGCGCACTCCGGCAACTTCCCGAAGTCTCATCGCACCTGCCCCCCTCTTCAAAAACAAAGAGAACGCTCGCTATGGTTTGGGGGACGGTACGTAGCGGAGGGGAACGCACCATGGCCGAGCAGCACCTGAGCCTGTCGCCGCAGTTGAGCGACGACCCGCTGACCAGCTTCGCCGAAGCCCTCTTCGGCCACCTGCCGCGCGCGGACCAGCGACGGTGGGCCCACGGCTACCTGCGGGGGCTGCTCACGACGCCGGGCAAGAAGTCGGTACGGCGCCTGGCCGGGGCCATCTCGACCTCGCCCACCGCCTCGCAGTCCCTGCAGCAGTTCATCAACGCCAGCCCGTGGGACTGGGACCCCGCCCGCGAGGAACTGACCCGGGTGGCGGAGGACCGCATGACACCCGCGGCCTGGACCGTCACCACCGCCGTGCTGCCCAAGCGCGGCGCCCACTCGTGCGGTGTGCACCGCCGCTTCGTGCCGCAGGTGGGGCGCACCATCAACTGCCAGCTGGGCGTGGGGGTGTTCCTGTCCTCCCACGGCACGCACCTGCCGGTGGACTGGGACCTCGTGCTGCCCGAGCAGTGGTGCCAGGACGAGCGGCTGCGCGAGCGGGCCAGGATTCCCGGATCCGCCCGGCACCGGCCCTTCTGGAGGCACGTCCTGGACCTCCTGGACGCCCTCGCGACCCGCACCTCCCGGGCGCCGGTCCCCGCGGTGGTCGACATGAGCAGGCAGCCCGGAGCCACCCAGCTGATCAACGGCCTGAGCCGGCGGGGACGGGACTTCGTCGTGTCCGTGCCCTCCAGCCTCCAGGTGCTCCCCGTGGCCCCCGGGTCCGCGCCGGCCCCGGCCGGGCCGGCCGGGGCCGGCGCGGGGGTGGTCAGCGTGCAGCGCCTCCTGCAACGGCACAGCACCCGGCACCTGCACGCCGCGGGCTCGCACCCCGGCCAGGGCAGCGCCCGCATCCTGTCCGCCCGGGTCCGCGTTCCCGACGGCACGCACACCTACCGGCTGTTCGCCCAGTGGTGCCCCACCCGCCGGACGCCCGCCCGCATATGGATGACCAACCTCCTCGACGAGCGCATGGGCCGCCTCACGGCTCTCGCCGGTCTGGACTCCGGGGCGGACGCGGCGATGCGCCGGCTGGAGGAGGAGTTCGGCCTGCTCGACTTCGAGGGCCGCTCCTACCCCGGCTGGCACCACCACATGACCCTCGTCTCGGCGGCCTACTCCTACGGCCGCCTCTTCGCCGCGCCGGCCGACGCCCCGGCCCTCGGATCGGCTGCCGGATCCGCCGTCACACCGGCCGTCGGATCCGCCGTCGAGTCGCTGCCGCAGGCCGTCTGACGCTTCACCCCTCCCCGCGGGACGCACCGCCCGGGTGCCCCGGCCGCAGCGATCGCCCGGTACGGCGGCACACGCCACCCGTACCGGGCGAGGGGTGCCGCACCGGAACCGGCCGCCGGGCGGTCCTCCCGGACCGCTGCCCACCGCCGGACCACGGTGCCGCCCTCACACGCCGCCGGACCGCAGCGGCGCCCTCACACGTCCTCGCCGTACCGCAGCGGCGCCCCCACCCACCCGCCGTCACACCTTGGCGGCGCCCTCGTCCCGCCCGCCGAGGTGGGAGACGTACCAGGACGCCGCATCCGCGAGCCGGGCGAGCGGCCCGGGGCCCTCCGGACAGCCGGTGAGACGCCAGACGTCCTCGCTGCGGTACCAGTGGTCGAGGGCGAGCAGGGAGAACTGACGCTCGCTCATCCGGCCGGGGACCTCCCGCAGCCGCCGCAGGCAGTCCTCCCAGGGCAGGTCCTCCGTCACCTCCGGGAGTACGCCGAGCGAGGCCAGCTCGGCCATCAGGGCCGCGTTGCTCACCGGCCGGGGATGACTGGCGTGGTGAACGCCCGGCGGCGGGGCCCCGGGCGCGGTGGCCATGGTCACGATGAGCCGGGCCAGGTCGCCGACGTCGACCAGGGACAGCAGACCGCGCCCGCCGTCCCAGCGGGCGGGCACCCGCCCGACCAGTTCGGCCAGGGCGGGGACGACCCATCGGTCCCCTCTGCCGAGCACCAGACCCGGCCGCAGCACGGTGCCGCCCGCGGCCAGCATGTGACGCTCACCCTCGAGCCGGGTGGCGCTGGCCGCGGAGACCGGCGCGGGTTCGATCTCGTTCACCCTGAGCCCGCTGTGCGGGCCGGCTCCGTAGACCGCGGCGGTGGACAGATGGATGACGCGCTCGACGCCGCAGCGCCGGGCCTCGGCGGCGAGGGCCTCGGACGCCCGGACGTTGACGGCCTCGCAGACGCTCGCGTCGCCCGAGGTGCGCGCGGCGAGGTGCACCAGGACGTCGGCACCCTCCAGCGCCCCGGCCGTCGAACCCGGTTCGGCCAGGTCGGCCGGGACCCACGACGGGCCTGCTCCGGTGCCGTGCCACTGTGCGGGCGGTGTGCGCACCAGGGCGCGCACGGCGCCGACGCGTCCGGCCGCTCGGGCCCGGAGGAGCCCGTCCAGCACGGCCGAGCCGATGAATCCGGTGGCCCCCGTCATCACCACGCGCGGCGGCCTCACACGGCCACCGCCGCCTCGTCGCCGGGGATGACCAGCCGCTCGACGACCTCGGCCGGCGCGAGGGCCGGCAGCAGGCAGCGCCACAGGGCCGCTATCAGCTCCGGCAGGTCGGCCCGGTCGCTGGCCACCTGGGACATGATCTGCGTGCCGGTGAAGCTGGCGACCACGACCCGTGCGAAGTCCGCCACGTCGACGAAGGGGTGCAGCTGCCCCTTCTCCCGCGCGCGCACCAGCTCCTGACGGAACTCCTCGATCCAGTACTCGTAGATCGCGTACTCCTGCAGACCCGACTCGTTCTGCTCCACCGCCAGCCGGACGCCGGCCCGCAGGAGGATGTCGGTCTGCAGCTGGACCGCCAGATACCCGGTGGAGTCCAGGAGTTGCTGCAGGCCCGGCTCGGTCTGCGGGAAGTCGAGGTCGGCGGCCTGCTCCAGGATGACGGCTCTGGCCAGGTCCTCCTTGGACTTGAAGTGGAAGTACATCGCCCCGGCCGTCAGGCCGGCCCGGTCGAGGATCTTGCTGATGCTCGCCCCGGAGTACCCGGTCGCATCGAAGACCTCCGCCGCCGCTCTGAGCAGCTGTTCCCGTGTACGGAGAGCACGTTCCTGCCTGCGCTGCGCCACCGACTTCCTCGGAATCTCTCGACAAACAAAAAGAACGACCTCTATGTTATCCGAGCACCTCCCATCAGGCCACGTCGGCGCCGTTTGCATCTCAGCAGCTGGAGGAAAGCCCGCATGTCCGTTGACCTCGCACACGTTCGCTTGTCCGAAATACCGGTGATTGTCCCTCAGGTGTACACGCACAAGCTCGACGCGTCCGAGGTCCTCCTGCGCCACTGGTGCCGCACGGGCGAGGACTCGTTCACGGTGTCGGCCCACTGGCCCGCGGAACACGCCTTCTACGTCGGCCGACCGGGGATGCACGACCCGCTGCTGCTGTGCGAGACGGTCCGTCAGACCCTCCCCCTGCTGTCGCACGGGGCCTACGAGGTCCCCCTCGGACACCAGCTGCTCTGGCGCGACTTCGACTGGAACCTCGACCCGGCCGGCCTGCGCCGCGACGGGTCCGACATCGAACTGCGCATCACCTGCACGGACGTGAGGCGCCGCAAGGAGCGCGCGTCCGCCGTGGCGATGAGCGTCGAGGCCGCGCGCGACGGCGTCCTCGTCGGCACCGCCCGGACGAGCTTCACCGTCCAGGACCGGACCGTCTACGAGCGGCTGCGCCGCGAGTACGCCGACATCGCCGGTCTGCGGGTGATTCCGCTGACCCCGCCGGTTCCGCCCCGGCAGGTGGGCCGGGACAGCTTCGACGACGTCGCCCTCTCCCCCACGGACGCGGCCGGGCGCTTCCAGCTGCGGGTCGACACGTCGCACCCGGTCCTCTTCGACCACCCCGTGGACCACGCGCCGGGCATGCTGCTGCTCGAAGCCGCACGCCAGGCCGCGCTCGCCGTGACGCAGACGCGGGCCGGCACGGTCGTCGGCATGGACACCGTGTTCACCCGCTACGCCGAACTCGACGCCCCCTGCTGGATCGAGGCCTCCGTCCTCCCCGACGGCCCCGACGGCCGCCGCAGGGTGCGGGTCACCGGCGAACAGCAGGGAAGTAACGTTTTTTCAACCGTCGTGTCCGTCGCTGCCGCAGCCGGCGTACCTGCCGTTTCCGCCGTGCCCGCCGTGCCCGCCGTGTCCGCCGCGTCCGCCGCGTCCGGGAACTGACGCGCCCCGCGGGCCCGCCGCCCTCGGTCGCCTCCCCGGCCGGCCAGGACGGCGGCCCCTCCGGCCGGCGGCGGCCCGGCGAGCGTGAGATGCCTGACGTCCGGCTCCGCCGGACGCCACGCCCCGGCCCGGCCCGTCGTCCGTCACGGCGCGGCGTTTCCGGGGGCATGACGGCGCGGTTTCGGCAGCGCGGTGGCGTGGCGGGGCGGTTTCGGCGGCGTGGCCGGAGACCGGAGCACTGCCCCACGGTCACGTCCGCACGGTGAGACGCCTCAACCGGCACCCCGGTGAACGCGACGCGGGCCGTTCGGCCCCGGCCCCGGCCCCGGGCGGAATCCACCCGCACCCGCGACACGACCGGCCGTCGGCTCCGCCCTGACTCCCCTGCCGGGGCCCAGACCTCAAAATGGTTGCGCACCAGGCCGGTGGCGCCGTCCCGCACACCGCACCCCCTCCCGGAGAGGTACGTGTGATGCAGCTGCGTGACGCCTTCCGCACGACCGCCCCGCAGACGCCTCCGGCCACGGCGGTGGGCGCGTGGCTGCTGCGACCCGCCGGGCCGGTCGCGGTCGCGGTCCTCGCCGCCGTCCTGCTGGCGCGGGCGGCGTACGTGGCCGTCGCGTTCCGGCAGGGCGGCATGGACAACGCCTTCGTGGTGCACGCCGGGCAGGTCTGGCTGGACGGCCGCGCCCCGTACGCGGACCGGCGCTTCCTGTACTTCCCGAGTGCCGTCCTGTTCGCCGCGGCGCAGGCGGCGCTGCCCCCGCTCGTCCTGCGCGTGGCCGCGCCGGTGGTGTGCGTGGCGCTGGTCACCGGCGGCTGGTGGTGCGCCGTGCGGCTGTTCCGCGTGCCGGCGCGCAGCCGGTTCGCGGTGCTGGGCCTGCTGGGGCTGGTGCTGGTGTGGGCGCCGGTGGGCCATCTGCTGACCCTCGGGAACTGGACCGTGATCGGCGCCCTCGCCCTGCCGTCGGCGCTTCTGCTGGCGGAGCGGGGGCGGTGGGACGCGGCCGGGGCGGTCCTCGGACTGTCCGTGGCGGTGAAGCCGCTGCTGCTGCCCGTGGCCCTGCTGCTGGTGCTGGCCCGGCGCTGGCGCGCCCTGGCCTGGATGGTGGCGCTGCCCGCGGCGTTGTCCCTGGGCATGGCCCTGCTGATGCCGGACCCGGCCGGGTTCCTCACCCGGACGCTGCCCTTCCTGCTCCAGGGCGGCGACGCGCTGATGCGGCCGTTCGACTGCTCCCTGCTCGCGGTGCTGCCGCGCCTCGGGGTGCCGCCGGCCCTCGCGCGCCTGGTGGGTCTCGCCGCGGCGGCGGCCGGCGTGGTCTGCGCGTGGCTGCGCTGGCGGCGCGCCGACCCCGGACCGGCGCGGCTCGCGGACACGGCCGCGATGCTCATGCTGGCGTCCTACCTGGTGTCCCGCCCGTCCTACGAGCACTACCTGGTCGCCGTGGTTCCGCTCCTGCTGGCCGGTGCCCTGGAGGCGGGTTCGGTGGCGCGGTCGCCGTGGTTCTGGACCGCGCTCGTCCCCCAGGTGCCGGAGTTCGCGTTTCCCCATCTCGAGGCGTCGACACGCAGGGCGTTCAAGGACGCGTTCACCCTGACCGTCCTCGCGGCGGCCCTGGCCGTGCGGTGCGCGCGGGCGCCCGCCCCGGAGCGGGCGCCCGCTCCAGCTGAGCGGAAGTCCGGCGACCGGCCGCCCACGCCCTGACCAGGTGCTGTCGCGCGAGCGGCCGCTGCCGCACGGGCACGCTCCGGAGAACGAGGCCGGTTCCGCGCCCGGCGGGCAGGCGAGGAGGGTTGCGCGCTCCCCGGCCGCGCGGGCGGCTGGGAGGGGCTGGGTTCAGGCGCCCTCCGGTGCCCACCCCTGGCGCCGCAGCACCGCCGACACGTCCGGCGCGCGGTAGTGCTCGCCCTTGAGCACCTTGCCGTCGGCGCGGCGGGCGACCCGGCCGCCGGGGCCGAGCTTGGTCATGTTCGAGCGGTGGATCTCGGCGATCACCTCGTCGAGATCGATCCCGTGCACGAGGGCCGTGCCGTAAGCCACGTACACGACGTCCGCGAGTTCATGGGCCAGCCGGTCGAGCGGGCCGGTGACGGAGACCTCGGCCACCTCCGCGGCCTCCTCGGCGAGCAGCTCACCGCGGTGCGCGGCGAGCTCCGGCGACACCTCCGCCGGCGTGCCGCGGGCGTCCAGCCCGAAGGCGCGGTGGAACTCACGGACGAGATCGGCGGGGGAAGAGCTCATACGGCGAATGTAGCGACCGGCCCGGGCACCGCGGGAACGGCAGGGACGGTCCCCGGCCCGCCGCCGGACGACCGCTCCGCCCCGTCCCGCTCCCCCGCGTCCGTCACCGGCAGGTGAACGCCCGCGCCCCGGCGCTGGCCAGCCCGCGTCCCGGCTGGCAGGATCGCGCGCATGTCCAAGCTGCTCCCCCGTACCGGCGGGCGCCGCGCCCTGCAGGGCGCGGCCGCCGGCGTCGTGGCCCTCGGGTTGCTGCTGTGGTGGCTGCTGCCGCTGGGCGAGGACCCGCCCGCCGGGACGGTCACCTTCAGCACGGGGGCGCCGCGCGGCGTCTACCAGGAGTACGCCACTCTCCTGCGCACCGAGTTCGGCAAGGACATGCCGCATCTGAACGTGCGGATGCTGCCCAGCGACGGCTCGCAGGAGAACGTCACCCGCGTGGCGACCGGCACGGCCGACTTCACGATCGCCGCGGCCGACGCCGTGGAGACCTACGAGCTGAACGGCCAGACGGGCGCCACCCGGCTGCGCGGTGTCGCCCGCCTCTACGACGACTACGTGCAGGTGGTGGTGCCGCGCGACGCGGGCGTGCGCTCCATCGCGGACCTGCGGGGCAAGCGGGTGGCGATCGGGCCGCCGGAGTCGGGCGTGCGGCTCATCGCCGAACGGGTGCTGAAGGCGGCCGGCATCGACCCCGAGACGGACATACGGCCCATGCCCGACGGCATAGACGCCGCACCGGGGCAGCTGCGGCGCGGCGAGCTGGACGCGTTCTTCTGGTCGGGCGGGCTGCCGACGGACGGCATCAAGCAGCTGGCCTCCAAGCTCCGCATCCGGTTCGTGCCGATCGAAGCCGGCCTCGTGGCCAAGCTGCACGCCGCGGGCGGCGCCACGCGCTACTACCGCGCCACCAACATGCCCGAGTCGGCCTACCCCACCGTGCAGAACGGTCTGACCGTGCCGACCATCGCCGTCTCCAACGTGCTGGTGACCCGCGAGGACGTGGACCCGAGGCTCACCGAGTGGATCACCCGTACGGTGATCAAGAGCCGCGACGGCATCGGCGCCCACGTCCACTCCGCCCAGCTGGTCGACCTGAGCACCGCGATCTACACCGACCCGCTGACCCTGCACGAGGGCGCGAAGCGCTACTACCGCTCGGTCAAGCCGTAGAGCGGGCGGGACGGGGCCGGCGCCGCCGACGCGCGGCCGGCCCCGACCGGGCCCGCGACCGGCACACGGGACCGGTCCCACCCACCGGACGCGAAGGCGGCCGGTACGGCTCAGGGACCCGGCCCCGACCGGGGACGAAGGGACCGGTACGGCTCGGCACCGCCCGGCCGCGGTCGAACACGAAGGGCCGGTGCGGCCCCGGTACAGCGACGGGTCCCAGGAAGGTACTGACGAGCCGGTGGCGACGAGCCACGTCCGGCCCGGTACGGCTCAGGACACCCCCGGTCCCGACCGCGGCACCGTGACCGTCACCTTCAGGCCGTGCGGCTCGTGGTGGCCGAAGACGATCGAACCCCCGCCCGCCGCGAGCAGCGCCCGGGAGATGGACAGGCCGAGGCCGGAGCCCTTGACGTTCTGGTGGTGGCCGCTGCGCCAGAACCGGTCCCCGACGCGTGCGAGTTCCTCGTCGGTGAGCCCGGGACCGCGGTCGGCCACGACGATCGTGGAGGTGTCGCCGTTGGAGGAGACCGTCACCTCCACGCACTCGCCCTTCGGCGTGAACTTCACGGCGTTGTCGATGACCGCGTCCAGCGCGGACGACAGCGCCACGGGGTCGGCCCACGCCGTGGTGGCCGGGCAGGTGCCCACCAGCCGCACCCCCTTGGCCTCCGCGGTGGGCGCCCAGGCCGCCACCCGCTCCTCGACCAGCGCGCCGGCGTCCGTCAGCCGCAGGTCCGCCTCGGCGTGCTCGGCGAGCGCCAGGTCGAGCAGGTCGTCCAGGACCTGGGCGAGCCGCTTGCCCTCGGTGCGCACGGAGGCGATCTCCGCGTTGCCCTCCGGCAGTTCCAGAGCCAGGAGTTCGATGCGCAGCAGCAGGGCCGACAGCGGGTTGCGCAGTTGGTGCGAGGCGTCGGCGACGAAGGCGCGCTGCTGCTCCAGCACGTCCTCGACGTGGTCCGCCATCTCGTTGAACGACCGCGCCAGCCTGCGCAGTTCCGGGGGCCCGCCGGCCACCGCAACCCTGGACTTCAGCCGGCCGGTGGCGATGTCGTGCGTGGTGGCGTCGAGGATGCGCACGGGCCGCAGCACCCAGCCGGTCAGGCGCAGCGCCGCGCCGACGGCGAGCAGCATCGCGGCGATCTCCCCCGCGCCGATGACCAGCCAGCCGTGCAGCGTCCGCGACCGCAGCTCCCCGGTCGGCGAGTCGGTGACGACGACCGCGACGACGTCGCCGTCCCGGATGACGGGGGAGGCGACGACGAGGCGCCGCCGCTGCCAGGGCCAGACCTGCTCGGGGTCGTGGCTGCGCCGGCTGAGGAGCGCCTCGTCGAACGCGGCACGCACCTCGCCCTCCTGGGGGAGGATCCAGTTCGCCGGCGCGTTGGCCATGGGGGTACCGGTGCGGTAGAAGACGCCGGCCCGGATGCCGTAGACCTCGTAGTAGCTGGCGAGCTCGCGGCCGAGGGTCTCGCGGCGCTCGT
Source organism: Streptomyces sp. NPDC046831 (assembly GCF_040645305.1). NCBI lineage: Bacteria > Bacillati > Actinomycetota > Actinomycetes > Kitasatosporales > Streptomycetaceae > Streptomyces > Streptomyces sp. NPDC046831. The sequence continues at coordinate 10,495 of NZ_JBEYXZ010000045.1, forward strand.
CCGGGACGACGGACTCGGAGCCGGTGGGCCGGTCGGCGACGAACTGGGCGAGGGCGGCGAAGCGTGCGGTGTCGTCGATCCGGTCGACGACCACCCTCTGCTGCCGGCCCGCGGCCACGCTCACGGCGAGCGGGATGCCGAGGGCCAGCAGCACCGCCGCCATGAGGACGATGAGCAGCGGCAGAAGACGCGCGCGCACCCGTGCCCGCTACGCGACAGCCGGGGCGACGAGGCGGTAGCCGACGCCGCGTACGGTCTCGATCAGCGCGGGCATCCGCAGCTTGGAACGCAGGGACGCCACGTGCACCTCCAGGGTGCGGCCGGTTCCCTCCCAGCTCGTGCGCCACACCTCGCTGATGATCTGCTCCCGGCGGAAGACCACGCCGGGACGCTGGGCGAGCAGCGCCAGGAGGTCGAACTCCTTGCGGGTCAGGGGGACCACGGTGCCGTCCACGCTGACCTGCCGGGTGGGCAGCTCGATGCGGACGGGGCCCAGACGCAGCACGCTGTCGGCGCCCCCGCTCACGTCCTCGTGCGCGGCACGCCGGCTGACGGCGTGGATGCGGGCGAGCAACTCCCCCGTGTCGTACGGCTTCACGACGTAGTCGTCGGCGCCGAGGTTGAGGCCGTGGATGCGGGAGCGGACGTCGGAGCGGGCGGTGACCATGATCACCGGAGTGCTGGTGCGTTTGCGGATCTTGCCGCAGACCTCGTAGCCGTCCTGGTCGGGCAGGCCCAGGTCGAGCAGGACCACCCCGAAGCAGGCGCTCTCCGGGACCAGCGCCCGGAGGGCCTCCTCGCCGCTGCGGGCGTGCGTGACGTCGAAACCGTGCCGGGCCAGCACCGCGGACAGGGCGGCGGCCACATGGTTGTCGTCCTCGACGAGCAGCAGTCTCATCCCGGCCCCCTCCGGTTCATCGGTCGTACGATTTCGCTGTGCAGACGACGCACCCGCACGCGTGCGTGAAGGCAGTCACGCCGATGGAGGACGACGGCGTCAAGAGGGTCGCCCCCGCACACCGCTTCCGTTACGCAGCCGGTACGTACCAGGACGTCCGTACTACGACGGGTGTCCGATTGCTATCGGATCGTGATGCTCAGATTCCCCTCAGATGTAATGACGCAGGTCGCACGGGGAATCTACTGTCCTCCGAAACCGAGGAGGACGGAGCCTGAAAGCGATGACCGAAGTATCGGTGGCCAAGCAGGAGGTGGCCTCGACCGGCGATCTGGTCGTCCTGAAGAGCGTCAACAAGCACTTCGGCGCGTTGCACGTGCTCCAGGACATCGATCTGACGATCGCCCGTGGCGAGGTCGTCGTGGTGATCGGGCCCTCCGGGTCCGGGAAGTCCACCCTGTGCCGCACCATCAACCGCCTGGAGACCATCGACTCCGGCACGATCACGATCGACGGCAAGCCCCTGCCCCAGGAGGGCAAGGCGCTGGCCCGGTTGCGCGCCGACGTCGGCATGGTCTTCCAGTCCTTCAATCTCTTCGCGCACAAGACCGTGCTCGAGAACGTGACCCTGGGCCAGGTCAAGGTCCGCCGGTCCGACAAGAAGAAGGCCGAGGAACGGGCGCGGGCCCTGCTCGACCGGGTCGGCGTGGGCGCGCAGGCCGACAAGTACCCCGCGCAGCTCTCCGGCGGTCAGCAGCAGCGCGTCGCCATCGCGCGGGCCCTGGCCATGGACCCGAAGGTCATGCTGTTCGACGAGCCGACCTCCGCCCTGGACCCGGAGATGATCAACGAGGTCCTGGAGGTCATGCAGCAGCTCGCCCGCGACGGCATGACCATGATCGTGGTCACGCACGAGATGGGCTTCGCCCGGTCGGCCGCCAACCGCGTCGTCTTCATGGCCGACGGCCGGATCGTCGAGCAGGCCACGCCCGACCAGTTCTTCAGCAACCCGCGCAGCGACCGGGCCAAGGACTTCCTGTCGAAGATCCTGCACCACTGACGGCCGCGCCGCCCCCGGCCGTCCGCCACCCCGGTCCGCCCTCCGCGGCTCCGGCCCCGGCGACCTCGTCGTCCGCCACCGACGCCTCCGTCTTCTCACCATTCGAAGGATGTGCACCATGAAGCTTCTCAAGGTCACCGCCGCCTCGGCCGCCGTGCTCGCCCTAGCCGTCACCGCGACGGCGTGCGGTTCGAGCGACGACAAGGACAGCGGGTCGTCCGGCGGCGGCAAGACGATCAACATCGGCATCAAGTTCGACCAGCCCGGCATCGGCCAGAAGACCCCGCAGGGCTACTCCGGCTTCGACGTCGACGTCGCCACCTACGTCGCGAAGAAGCTCGGTTACGACAAGGACCAGATCCAGTGGAAGGAGGCGAAGAGCGCCGACCGCGAGACCATGCTGCAGCGCGGTGACGTCGACTTCATCGCCGCCTCGTACTCGATCACCCCGGAACGCCAGCAGAAGGTCGACTTCGCCGGCCCGTACCTGCTGGCCCACCAGGACGTCCTGATCCGTGCCGACGACAACTCGATCAAGGCGCCGTCCGACCTGAACAACAAGAAGCTCTGCTCGGTCACCGGTTCCACCTCGGCGCAGAACGTCCACGACAAGCTGGCGCCCAAGGCCGACCTGCAGCAGTACCCGACCTACTCGGCCTGCCTGGGCGGTCTGCAGAACAAGGCCGTCGACGCGCTGACGACAGACGACTCGATCCTCGCCGGCTATGCCTCCCAGTCGCAGTTCAAGGGCAAGTTCAAGCTGGGCGGGCTGAAGATGACCAACGAGAACTACGGCATCGGCGTCAAGAAGGGCAGCGACCTCAAGGGCAAGATCAACAAGGCTCTCGAGGACATGGTCGCCGACGGTTCCTGGGACAAGGCCGTGAAGGCCAACTTCGGTCCCGCGAACTACCAGAACGAGCCCGCGCCGAAGATCGGCGACATCAAGAGCTGAGTCAGCGTCCGTCGGGTGCGCCGTCCACGCGGGGGCGGCGCACCGGGGCCCACCACACGCGGAAGCACGGGAGATCGTGTTCGACTTTCTTGAAGGCTACGACGTGCTGGGCGCCTTCTGGGTGACCGTGCAGCTCACGCTGCTCTCGGCCGTCGGCTCCCTGGTCTGGGGCACCCTGCTGGCCGCCATGCGCGTCGGCCCGGTGCCCCTGATGCGCGGCTTCGGTGCCGCCTACGTCAACATCGTGCGGAACATCCCGCTGACGGTGATCATCCTCTTCACCTCGCTCGGCCTGAGCCAGACGCTGAGCGTGACCCTCGGCGGGCACAACTTCGACCAGACGAACTTCCGGCTCTCCGTCCTCGGTCTGATCGCGTACACCGCGGCGTTCGTCTGCGAGGCGCTGCGCTCCGGCATCAACACGGTGCCGGTCGGCCAGGCGGAGGCGGCCCGGGCCATCGGTCTGAGCTTCACCCAGGTGCTGACGCTGGTCGTGCTGCCGCAGGCGTTCCGCTCGGTCGTCGGCCCGCTCGCCAACGTGCTGATCGCGCTCACCAAGAACACCACGGTGGCCGCCGCGATCGGTGTGGCCGAGGCGGCTCTGCTGATGAAGAAGATGATCGAGAACGAGGCACAACTGCTGCTGATCTCCGCGGTCTTCGCGTTCGGCTTCGTGTGCCTGACGCTCCCGACCGGCCTGCTCCTCGGCTGGGTGGGCAAGAAGGTGGCGGTGAAGCGATGACCTCCGTGCTCTACGACGCCCAAGGCCCCAGGGCCAAGAGGCGCAACGTCCTCTACACCGTCCTCTTCGTGCTCGTCTTCGCGGCGGTCGCGTGGTGGGTGTACACCGAGCTGAGCGACAAGGGCCAGCTGGACTGGGCGAAGTGGCAGCCGTTCGTCCACGGCGAGGCCTGGACCACGTACCTGCTGCCCGCGCTGAAGAACACCCTGATCGCCGCGGCCGTGTCGATGATCATCGCCCTGCCGCTTGGCGCCCTGTTCGGCATAGCGCGGCTGTCCGACCACGCGTGGATCCGGGTCCCGGCCTCCGTGGTCGTGGAGTTCTTCCGCGCCATCCCGGTGCTGATCCTGATGATCTTCGGGCTGGCGCTGTTCGCCGAGTACAGCAACCTCAGTTCCGACGACCGCCCGCTGTACGCCGTCGTCACCGGCCTGGTGCTCTACAACTCCGCGGTCCTCGCGGAGATCGTCCGCGCGGGCATCCTGTCGCTCCCCAAGGGGCAGACGGAGGCCGCACAGGCGATCGGCCTGCGCAAGACCCAGACCATGACCTCGATCCTGCTCCCGCAGGCGGTCACCGCCATGCTGCCGGCCATCGTCAGCCAGTTGGTGGTCATCGTGAAGGACACCGCGCTCGGCGGCGCGATCCTCACCTACTCGGAGCTGATGGCGTCGGTGTCCCCCATGAGTTCCTACTACGGCGCCAACACCATCGCCAGCTTCACCGTGGTGGCCCTGATCTACGTGGTGCTCAACTTCAGCCTGACGTCGTTCGCGAGCTGGCTGGAGCGGCGGCTGCGGCGCGGCAGGAAGTCCGGCGGCGCGGTGGTGCCGCCGTCGGCCGCGGCCGACATCGCCGGCACGGCGGGCACGGGCGCGGCCGCCTGACGGTCGTTCAGCCGGCAGGAGCAATCCGGAGGCAGTGGTGTGATCACCACTGCCTCCGTCGCTTGACGCAGGCTGCGGCAGTGGGTTGCATACGTTCTGTGATCGTGCACCCTGCTCCAACCCTGTGTTCACAACCGTCCGTCTGGACATCGCTGCGGGCAGGGGGCGCCGCGCCGTGGATCCGGTGATCATCGTCGGGGCGGGGCCCGTCGGGCTCACGCTCGCCCTGGCGCTGGCGCGTCAGGAGGTGCCGTCGGTCGTCCTCGACGAGGGTCCGGGGCGGGACGCGCAGCGCGCCGCGCGCACCGTCGTGCTGCGGGAGGACACGGCCGCGCTGCTGGAACGGCTCACCGGCGTGCGGCTCGACGAGGCGGGACTGCGCTGGTCCGGCTGGCGGTCGATGCGGCGCAAACAGGTGATGCGCGAGGTCGTCTTCGACGACGTCGAGCCCGCCCCGCTGCACATCGCCCAGCACGTCCTCACCGACGCCCTGCGCTCCGCCCTCGTCGACGAGGAGCTGGTCGAGCTCGCCGTGGGCAGCCGCCTGGACGCGATCGAACAGGAACCGTCCGGCCTCGCGGCCCACACCCGCGGCCCTCAGGACACCTGGTGGCGCGGCAGCTACCTGGTCGGCTGCGACGGCCCGCGCTCGACCGTCCGCAAGCTGACGGACATCCGCTTCCCCGGCCGCACCGCGATCGAGCGGCACGCCGTCGCCGCGCTGCGCACCGAGCTGCCCCGGCCCGGTGAAGCGTTCCTCCACCGCAACCCGCCGTGGCGCACGTCGGGTCCCTCGGCGGGAGAGATCATCGCGCGTCCGCTGCCGCACGGTGTGTGGCGGCTGGACTGGCTGCTGCCGCCGGGCAAGGACCTCGTCACGCCCGAGCTGCTGATCGCCCGTATCCGGGAGACCCTCACCGGCTGGACCGGTGACGCCACGCCGGCCTACGAACTGCTGGACACCGGCGTCCACACGGTCCACCACCGGCTGGCCCGCCGCTGGCGCGCCGGGCGGGTCTTCCTCGCCGGGGACGCCGCGCACCTGCTCGGCGCCTTCGGCACGCAGCAGCTGGACGAAGGCCTCAGGGACGCCGACAACCTCGCCTGGAAGCTGGCGCTGGCCTGGCACCACGGGCCGCGCGAGGCGCTGCTGGACAGCTACCAGACGGAGCGGCGCGCGAGCGTCGCCGCCCGGCTGCGCGCCGCGGACCAGGTGCTTCCGCTGCTGCGGGGCGGTGGCGGGCTGCGCACCCTCGTCCCCGGCACCTCCCGCGGGCACGACGCGCTGCTCCTGGACGGCCATCTGGGGCAGGGCGCCCTCGGCGCGCCGCGGACGTACGCCGACTCCCCGCTCGCCCCTCCGCCCCTCGACGCGGAGGTCGCCGTCGACACCCCGGTCGGCGCGCAGGTCGCCGACGTCCCGGTCACCGCGGAGGACGGTTCGTTCGTACCGCTCGGGGACCGGCTGGGCCGCGGGGCGCTGCTGGTGGTGCTGGTGGCGCCGGGCAGCGTCGTGTGGGAGCGCCGGCACTGGATGAGCGCCGGAATCATGCCCAGGCTGGCGGCCGCGGTGACCGCCCTGCCGCACCGCGCCGAGCTGCTCGTCGCGGAGAGCTACCCGGGGGCCGCGCCCCACACCGTGCTCCTGGTACGGCCCGACGGGCACCTGGTCACCGCACTGAGCGGCGTACGGCCGGCGGACCTGTACACGGCGGCGGAGGCGACGCTGGGCGGCCCCGCGCAGTCGCAGACCCGGGCGGAGGCGGGGGCGCGCTGAGGGCGGGCCGGGGCTGAGGCTTTGCCGGGGCGCGCTGACGGCGGGCCCGGGCTGGGGCTTGGCGGGGCGCGCGCTGAGGCTGAGGCGGCCCGGAGCGCGACGGCCGGCGCTGCTGGAACGGGCTGGGGTGGGTGCCGCTGAGGCAGGGAGCACGGCACTGGGGCCGAGGTGGGCCGGGGCACCGCCGGGCGGAGGCGGGGGGCCGCTGGAGGGAGGCCGGGCTCCGCAGAGGCAGGCGGTGCGGGCCCCGCGCTGAGCCCGTGCGCACCGAGCCCGGGCGTGCTGAGCGCGGTGCGCCGAGGCTGTGGGAGTGGGCGGTGTCGTCCCGCCGTGCCGGCTCAGCCGCCCGACGACGGTCGTCGGCTCACCGTCCGCACGGTGACGGTTGGGTTCACCGGTCCGCATGGTGACCGTGAGTTGACCGGTCCGCACCCCCGTGGTGTACTCCGGAACGTGACCGACAGCGACGTGCGCCTGTGGCGGAGGGTCCATATGGACCTCCTCCGCTATGCGGGCTGCGTGTGTCGTCCCTCCTGCTGAACTCGCCTTTTCTTCCCCGGGTGCGCCGCCCCGTGCCGCCGCGCGCCCTTCGCGAACGTTCTTCAGGACGGTGTCCGTGTCTGCCTTCCCCGTTTCCGCTGCCGCCACCTCCGCGGCGCCCGCGTCCGCCGCCGCTCCGTCGGCCCACGTCCCCCCGTCGGCCGTACCCGCCTCGGTCTTTGACGGCCCGGCCCCCGCATCGCCGCCGGTGGCCCCACCCGACGGCCGGGCGCCCACCGAGGCGGATCTCCTCGACTTCGTCCGGGGCGTCGCCGCGGACGCCGAGCTGATCGCGTCCCTGCCGCTCGACCCGCGGGAACGCACCTGGGTGCGGCTGGAAGGGCCCGGCGGCAGCGAGGCGTGGCTGATCGGCTGGCCTCCCGGCACCGGCACCGGCTGGCACGACCACGCCGACTCCGTCGGCGCCTTCCTCACCGCCTCGGGCGAGCTGACGGAGCACTCGCTCGCCGCCCGGCTGCCCGGCGACGGCTGGCGGACCCTCGAACTCACCGACGGAGTCGACCGCGAGCGGCGGCTGCCGGCCGGCCGGGGCCGCGCCTTCGGCCGCCACCACGTGCACGAGGTCCTCAACGCGTCCACCGGCCGGCACGCGGTCTCCGTGCACGCGTACTTCCCGCCGCTGCCGCAGATCCGCCGTTACAGTCGGACGGGCCAGGTGCTGCGCCTGGAGCAGGTGGAACGCCCGGAGGACTGGCAGTGAGCACACCGACCGGCATCGACGAACTGCTGGAACAGGTACGGCGCGGCTACGAGCGGACGGATGCCCGCGCGGCGCACGCCGCCGCCGAGGCCGGGGACGCCCTCCTGGTGGACATCCGCTACGCGGCGCTGCGCGACAAGGACGGCCTGATCCCCGGAGCCCTGGTCATCGAGCGGAACGAACTCGAGTGGCGGCTGGACCCACGGGGAAGCCACCGCGTGCCCGAGGCCACCAGCCATGACCTGCGGGTCGTCGTGATCTGCAACGAGGGCTACGCCTCCAGTCTGGCCGCCGCCTCCCTGCACCAGCTGGGCCTGCACCGGGCGACCGACCTGATCGGCGGCTTCCAGGCCTGGAGGGCGTCGGGACTGCCGGTGATCGCGTAGGGCACCGGGTCCGCCGGGCTCCGTAGGGCACCGGCCGACGGCGCTTCCGTTCCCCGGCGCCCGCACCCGTCATCGGAAGCGCACGCCGAGCCCGCGCCACGCGGCCCGGCCTCAGACGCCGCCCTCGTCGAGGAACTCCGTGTCCTCGCCCTCCTCCTCCAGCGCCTGCCGGACCACCCGCAGGGCCATGCCCTCGGGGTAACCCTTGCGGCCCAGCATGCCGGCGAGACGGCGCAGACGTCTGTCGCGGTCGAGGCCCCGGGTCGACCGCAGTTTGCGGGCGACGAGCTCGCGCGCGGTGGCCTCCTCCTGCTCGGAGTCGAGCTGGGCGACGGCCTCGTCGATCAGCGCGCCGTCGACACCCTTGGTGCGCAGCTCCCGGGCGAGGGCGCGCCGGGCCAGTCCCCGGCCGTGGTGCCGGGACTCCACCCAGGCGTCCGCGAACGCGCTGTCGTTGATCAGCCCGGCCTCCTCGAACCGGCTCAGCACCTCCTCCGCGGCGTCGTCCGGGATCTCCCGCTTGCGGAGCGCGTCCGCGAGCTGCTTGCGGGTGCGCGGGGTCCCGGTGAGCAGGCGCAGACAGATCGCACGCGCCCGCTCCACCGGGTCCCCAGGAGGCGCCCCCTGCTCGGCCCTCGACAAGGAGGAGGTGCCTCCGTCCTCGGCGGACGTCTCGCCGGAACCGCGCCGGCGACGCCCGCGACCGCCTGGAGCCCCGCCGTCACGCGAGCCGCCCCGGCGTGAGCCGCCCGCACGTGAACCTCCCGCGCGCGACCCACCGTCCGCACGACGCCGGCCGTCGCCCTGTCCGCCCCCGTACGCGCCGGCCGGACCGTCACCGGCTGCGAAGCCGTCCTCGTCACCGCCCGGCGGGTACGGCTGCTCACCCTCGTAGGCGCCGTCACCGCCCGTCGCGGAGCCCGTGCCGTCCCCGGTGCCCCTCCCCCGTGGGGCACCCGGGACGTCGTACTCGTACTCGGGCCAGTCGGTTCGCCGTGTCACGGGTCAGCTCTTGGCCGGGGCGGCCTTGGGCTTGGTGGCCTTGGCCGCCGCGGGAGCGGGCACCGTCTTGGCGGCGTCACCCGTGGCGCCGGTGGCTGCCGCGTCCGTGCCCGTCTCGGCCGCCGGCTCCTCCGGACGCACGCCGACGCCCAGCTTCTCCTTGATCTTCTTCTCGATCTCGTTGGCCAGGTCGGGGTTGTCCTTCAGGAAGTTGCGCGCGTTCTCCTTGCCCTGGCCGAGCTGGTCGCCCTCGTACGTGTACCAGGCGCCGGCCTTGCGGACGAAGCCGTGCTCCACGCCCATGTCGATCAGGCCGCCCTCACGGCTGATGCCCTGGCCGTAGAGGATGTCGAACTCGGCCTGCTTGAAGGGCGGGGCGACCTTGTTCTTGACGACCTTGCAGCGGGTGCGGTTGCCGACCGCCTCCGTGCCGTCCTTCAGGGTCTCGATACGGCGGATGTCGATGCGCACCGAGGCGTAGAACTTCAGCGCCCGGCCACCGGTCGTGGTCTCCGGCGAACCGAACATCACGCCGATCTTCTCGCGCAGCTGGTTGATGAAGATCGCGGTGGTCTTCGACTGGTTGAGCGCGCTGGTGATCTTCCGCAGGGCCTGGCTCATCAGACGGGCCTGCAGACCCACGTGGCTGTCGCCCATCTCGCCCTCGATCTCCGCACGCGGGACGAGCGCGGCGACGGAGTCGATGACGATGAGGTCGAGAGCGCCGGAGCGGACCAGCATGTCCACGATCTCCAGGGCCTGCTCGCCGTTGTCGGGCTGGGACAGGATGAGGTTGTCGATGTCGACGCCGAGCTTGCGCGCGTACTCCGGGTCGAGGGCGTGCTCCGCGTCCACGAAGGCGACCTGGCCGCCGGCCTTCTGCGCGTTGGCCACGGCGTGCAGGGTCAGCGTGGTCTTACCGGAGGACTCCGGCCCGTAGATCTCGACCACTCGGCCGCGCGGCAGGCCGCCGACGCCGAGGGCCACGTCGAGCGCGGTCGAGCCGGTCGGGATGACCTCGATGGGCTCCTTCGACCGCTCGCCCATGCGCATGACCGCGCCCTTGCCGAATTGTCGTTCAATCTGCGCGAGCGCGGCGTCGAGCGCCTTCTCGCGGTCGGTTCCTGCCATGGGTTCCACCCGGTTTGCTTGAGTCGATCGCTTCACGTCAAAGACGCTAACGCCTGCCACTGACAATGCGCCCCGACGTCCGTCCGGCCTGTGGACAACTCAGGCACTTCTCCCCGCAAACCGGGTCGAAATCCCCCTCGTCGAGCCGCTCCGGAGCCTCAATAAGAATAGATGTTCGATTTTCGTGTCAAGCTCGCCACGCTGCCCCGGCGACCCGCGGCCCGACGACCCGGTCCCGCCTGCCGGACCGGTCCGCGCCACCCCACCGCACCGGTTCCACCGCCTGCCGGACCGACCGCGCGCCACCCCGCCGGACCGGCCCGCGCCGTCCTACCGGACCGGTTCCTCCCCCGGACGCGGCTGCCCCTCGGGGCCGCCCTCCGCACCCGCCGGCCGCGGCCCCCACAGCCCGCGCGCACGGTCGAGCAGGCCCGGACCCTGCCCCCGGCGGTGGTGCCCGTGGACCCGGGGGTCGTCCGTGACGGCGTACCGCTTCACGTACGCCCCCAGGAACGCCTGCAGTGTGGCCACCGCGGGGATGGCGACCAGCGCGCCGACGGCGCCGAGGAGGGCGGTGCCCGCGATGACCGACCCGAAGGCGACCGCGGGGTGGATGTCGACGGTCTTCGAGGTCAGCTTGGGCTGCAGCATGTAGTTCTCGAACTGCTGGTAGATCACCACGAAGCCCAGCACCCACACCGCGTACCAGGGGTCGACCGTGAACGCGATCAGCATCGGCAGGGCCCCCGCGAGATAGGTGCCGATGGTGGGGATGAACTGGGAGACCAGTCCCACCCAGACACCCAGCACAGGCGCGTACGGCACGCCCAGGGCCTGGAGCAGGACATAGTGGGCGATGCCCGAGACGAGCGCCATCAGACCGCGCGAGTACAGGTAGCCGCCCGTCTTGACGACGGCGATCTCCCACGCCCGCAGCACCTCCGCCTGGCGCGCGGGCGGCAGCACGGAGCACAGGGCGCGGCGCAGCCGCGGCCCGTCGGCGGCGAAGTAGAAGGAGAACAGCCCGATCGTCAGCAGCCGGAACAGGCCGCCGAGCACCTGGGTGGACACGTCGAGCACGCCCGCGGCGCTGTTCTGCGCGTACTTGCGCAGCCAGTCCGAGTGGAGCAGTCCCTCCTGGATGTCCACCCGTCTGAGTTCGGTGTGGAACGTCGTGTTGACCCAGTGGATGACGGAGTCCAGATACTCCGGGAAGCCCTCGACCATCTTGATGATCTGGCCGGCGAGCATCGAACCGAGCAGGGTGACGAACCCCGCCGCCACGACCGTCAGGCCGAGGAAGACCAGGAAGGTCGCCAGGCCCCTGCGGATGCCGCGGGCGGCCATCCGGCTCACCGCGGGCTCGATGGCGAGGGCCAGGAAGAACGCGATGAGGATGTTGATCAGCAGGCCCGTCAGCTGGTGGAAGGCCCAGCTGCCGAGCTGGAAGACGGCGACGAGCGCGAGCGCGAGCACCATGGCGCGGGGCAGCCAGCGCGGCATGCGGGCGCGCGGCCCGGCGGCGCCGCCGCCGGCCGGGGGCCGGACGGGCGGCGTCGTACCGGACGGGGATGCGTGCTCGGCCGTCTGCCCGGCCTCGTCAGTGGATGCCACGGTGCAAGTCTGGCCCACGCCGCCGGCCGTCCGTGCCCGCCCCTCGGCCTTCGTGACCGGTCAGCGCCGCTGCGACGGAACGTTCATGACGTCGCAGACCACGCGCCACACGTCCTTGGCGTCCCAGCCGGCGTCCAGCGCCTCGTGCACCGTGCGCCCGCCGAGCTCCGACATCACGTGATCGCGCGCGAAGGTTTCGGCGTATCCCGCACCGAAGTGCTCCGCCATCCGCTCCCAGAAGACCGTCAACCGCATGACACCAGTATCCCGCCCACGGGGTGGGAGCGGCCCCGGACCACGGGGTGGGCCCGGCCCCGGACCACGGTCCGGGGCCACACTCCGGCCCGCGATGATCATGGCCGAAAATCGACCACATCCCGAGACCCCTGCCGAGTGAGCAACGGGGAACCGCGGCTGAGGCCCGCCGGCACACACCCACCCGAGAATCCGCTCCACCGCGGCCGGTCCGCGCGCGTGCCCGCGGCACCGGGGGCGCCCCTCACCCGCCCAGGGCACGCACTCCGGCCGTCACCAGGACGGCGGCGGCGACGACGAGCAGGAACGGCGCCCGCAGCACCAGCGCCACGGCGGCCGCCCCGAGCCCCGCCGCCCGGGCGTCCAGCACGAGCGCGTGTCCCTCGGCGAAGGTCTGCTGGGCGGTGAGGGCGGCCAGCAGGGCGACGGGCAGCAGCGCGGCGAGCCGCTTCACCAGCGGGCGCTCCAGGGCGCCCGCCGGGACGAGCAGCCCGGCCAGCTTCACGGCGTAGCAGCCGAGGGCGGTCGCGGCGATGGCGATCCAGGTGTTCAACGGTCCTCCTCCCGGACGTCGTCGCGTGTGCCGCCCCTGCGGCGGCCCTCCAGGTACAGCACGGCCGGCGCCGCGAGCCCGGCCACCAGAACCGGCACACCGGCCGGGACGAGCGGCAGCAGGCCGAGCCCCAGCAGGACGGCGAGGCCGGCGACGGCCCGCTCGGTGGCGCTGCGCAGCATCGGCGCGAGCAGCGCCAGGAACACGGCGGGCCCGGCCGCGTCGAGACCCCAGGCGTCGGTGTCCCCGATGGCCTTGGCGCCCAGCGCGCCCAGCAGGGTGGTGAGGTTCCACAGCAGGTACAGGCTGAGCCCGGTGACGGTGAAGCCGAGCCGCGCGCCGCGCCGCGTCGGCTGGGCGAGCGAGACCGCGGTGGTCTCGTCGATGACCCACTGCGCGGCGAACGGGCGGACCCGGCGCGGCAGGGCCAGCACCTGCGACAGACGCAGTCCGTAGAAGGCGTTGCGCACCCCGAGGAAGAAGGCGCCGGCCGCCGCCGTGAACGGGTTGCCGCCGGCCGCCAGTGCCCCCACCAGCGCGAACTGGGACGCGCCGGTGAACACCAGCAGGCTCAGCACGCAGGTCTGCGGCAGCGTGAGCCCGCTGCCGGCCGAGGTCACGCCGAAGGCGAACCCCGACAGTCCTACGGCGACCCCGACTCCGAGGGCGTCCCGTACGACGGCGGCGTCCGGTTTTCCTCCGTGGTCGGTGCCTGTGTCTGCGAGTGCTGTCTGTTCTGCCACACCGTGGACGGTAGGAGGAGCCGCGACCGCGCGTCTTGTACGTTCTTGCGCTCGCGCCGGTACGCGCCGGGCGGCACGCCCACGATCCGGGAGAAGTGCCGGCTGAGGTGCGACTGGTCGGCGAAGCCGACGGCGACGGCGGCCTCCGCCGGGGCGGTGCCGGCGTCCAGCAGCCTCCGGGCCCGGCGCACCCGGACGTCGGTCAGCCAGGTGTGCGGCGGCATCCCGTAGACGTCGCGGAACGCCCGGAGCAGCGCGAACGGACTGGTGCCGAGGTCGGCCGCCAGCCTCTCCAGCGTCGGCGGGTCGGCCATCCGCTCCTCCAGCACGGCGCGGGCGCGGGCCGCGGTCCGGGAGCCCGCCGTGCGCACCTTCCGCTGCGGCAGCGGGCCCCCGTTCAGCCGCAGCAGCCGGGTCACCGCGACCCGCAGCAGGGTGTCGGCGGCCAGGGCGTTGCCCTCGTCCGCGGCCCGCAGCACCTGGTGCACCAGGCCCACGGCGTAGGGGTCGTCGAGGACGGGTTCGACGAAGCCCGGGGTGCCGCGCAGCGCCGTGGTCTCGGCGGCGATCTCGGCCACCAGGTCCGGCGACGGGTAGACGGCTCCGTAGCGCCAGCCCTCCGGCACGCCCGCCCGTCCGGTGTGGGGGGTGTCGGGGTTCACGAGCGCCAGGGCGCCCGAGCCGGCGTACTGGTCGGACCCGCGGTGCTGGAAGACCTCGACGCCGTCGGCGATGGCGGCGATCACGAAGTGCTCGTGCGTGTGCCGGACGAACTCCTTGCGTATGTACCGGGCGCGCAGGAGGTCGACACCGGGCAGCTCCGCGTACTGCCAGTGCCGTGCGCGCTCCTCACCCATACCCCTCATTTTCCGCCATCAAGGAGGGTGGCCGGTGCCTGGCCGCCCCGGCCGACGGGTCCGGTGGGCGCGCGCCGCGACGGTCAGCCGGCGGCCGGTGGGCGCGCGCCGCGGCGCCCCGGCGCGCGCCGCCCCACGGCACCACACCGGCCGGCCCCGCATGGGCCCCGCCCGCCGAGCGCCCGATGTGGTGCAGAAAGTCCCAGGTCAGCGAGATTGTCAGTCCGCAGGTGCACGATGGATGCATGGTCAGTTCCGGACATCGGGCCCTCGACGGCTTCTCCCCCGCGACCCGCGGCTGGTTCACGGGTGCCTTCTCCGCGCCCACGGCCGCCCAGGCGGGCGCGTGGCAGGCCATCAACGAGGGCTCGGACGTGCTGGTGGTCGCCCCGACCGGCTCCGGCAAGACCCTGGCCGCCTTCCTCGCCGCCCTCGACCAGCTCGCCTCCACCCCGCCGCCCGCCGATCCGAAGAAGCGCTGCCGCGTCCTGTACGTCTCCCCGCTCAAGGCGCTCGCGGTCGACGTGGAGCGCAACCTCCGCAGTCCCCTGACCGGCATCCGGCACGAATCGGTCCGGCTGGGCCTGCCCGAGCCGGAGGTCAAGGTCGGCATCCGCTCGGGCGACACCCCGGCCGCCGAGCGCCGCGCCCTGTCCACCCGCCCGCCGGACATCCTGATCACCACCCCCGAGTCCCTGTTCCTGATGCTCACGTCGGCCACGCGCGACGCGCTGACCGGCATCGAGACGGTAATCCTCGACGAGGTGCACGCCGTCGCCGGCACCAAGCGCGGCGCGCACCTCGCGCTGTCCCTGGAGCGGCTGGACGAGCTGCTGCCGAGGCCGGCCCGCCGCATCGGCCTGTCCGCGACCGTCCGCCCGGTCGACGAGATCGCGCGCTACCTGTCGCCGCACCGCAAGGTGGAGATCGTCCAGCCCGAGTCCGGCAAGGAGTTCGACCTCTCCGTGGTCGTCCCGGTCGAGGACCTGGGCGGGCTCGGCGGCTCCCCGGTCGCCGACGGCAACGACGGCGCCGAGCGGCCGTCCATCTGGCCGCACGTGGAGGAGCGCATCACCGACCTGGTCCAGGCGCACCGCTCGACGATCGTGTTCGCCAACTCCCGGCGCCTCGCCGAGCGCCTGTGCAACCGCCTCAACGAGATCGCCTACGAGCGGGCCACCGGCGAGTCCCTGGACGAGCACCACTCCCCCGCCGAACTGATGGGCGCCTCCGGCGCGGCGCACGGCGCCCCCGCCGTCATCGCCCGCGCCCACCACGGCTCGGTGTCCAAGGAGCAGCGTGCCCTGGTCGAGGAGGACCTGAAGGCGGGCCGGCTGCCCGCGGTGGTCGCCACGTCCAGCCTGGAACTCGGCATCGACATGGGCGCGGTCGACCTGGTCGTGCAGGTCGAGTCCCCGCCGTCCGTGGCCTCCGGCCTCCAGCGCGTCGGCCGCGCCGGACACCAGGTCGGCGCCGTCTCCACCGGCGTCGTCTTCCCGAAGTACCGCGGCGACCTGGTGCAGGCGGCCGTCGTCACCGAACGGATGCGCACGGGTGCCATCGAGTCCCTGAAGGTCCCCGCCAACCCGCTGGACGTCCTCGCCCAGCAGCTGGTGGCGATGACGGCGATGGACACCTGGCAGGTCGACGACCTGCTCGCCATGGTCCGCCGGGCGGCTCCGTTCGCCTCCCTGCCGGAGTCGGCGTTCACCGCGGTGCTGGACATGCTCGCGGGCCGCTACCCCTCCGACGCGTTCGCGGAGCTGCGTCCGCGTGTGGTGTGGGACCGCGTCGCCGGGACGGTCACCGGTCGCCCGGGCGCGCAGCGCCTCGCCGTCACCTCCGGGGGCACGATCCCCGACCGGGGCCTGTTCGGCGTCTTCCTCGCCGGTTCCGACCCCAAGAAGGGCGGCGGCCGCGTCGGCGAGCTGGACGAGGAGATGGTCTACGAGTCCCGCATCGGCGACGTCTTCACGCTGGGCACGAGCTCCTGGCGCATCGAGGACATCACCCGCGACCGGGTCCTCGTCTCGCCCGCGCCGGGCGTTCCGGGGCGGCTGCCCTTCTGGAAGGGCGACCAGCTGGGCCGCCCGCTGGAGCTGGGCCGCGCGGTGGGCGCGTTCCTGCGCGAGGTGGGCTCCCTGCCCCGGGACGACGCGCGCCTGCGTCTGCTGGCCGCGGGCCTCGACGCGTGGGCCGTCGGCAACGTCCTGTCGTACCTGGACGAGCAGCGCCAGGCCTGCGGCCACGTCCCGGACGACCGCACCATCGTCGTGGAGCGCTTCCGCGACGAGCTGGGCGACTGGCGGGTCGTGGTCCACTCCCCCTTCGGCGCGCAGGTGCACGCCCCGTGGGCGCTGGCCCTCGGCGCCCGCCTGTCCGAGCGGTACGGCATGGACGCGCAGGTGATGCACGCCGACGACGGGATCGTGCTGCGGCTGCCGGACACGGACCTGATGGGCCTGGACCTGCTGGACCAGGAACTGGCGACGTCAAACACCGCCCCGCACACGCCGGCCGGCCCCGAGCAGGCTCCCGTCGGCGCGGCGGACGTCGCCTTCGACAAGGGCGAGGTCGAGCAGATCGTCACCGACCAGGTGGGCGGCTCGGCCCTGTTCGCGTCCCGTTTCCGCGAGTGCGCCGCCCGCGCGCTGCTGCTGCCGCGCCGCAACCCCGGCAAGCGCACCCCGCTGTGGCAGCAGCGCCAGCGCGCCGCCCAGCTGCTGCAGGTGGCGAGCGAGTTCGGTTCGTTCCCGATCGTGCTGGAGGCGGTCCGCGAGTGCCTCCAGGACGTCTTCGACGTGCCCGGCCTGGTCGAGCTGATGGGGGACATCGAGTCCCGCAGGGTGCGCCTGGTGGAGGTCACCACCCCGGAGCCGTCCCCCTTCGCCCGCTCCCTGCTCTTCGGGTACGTCGCCCAGTTCCTGTACGAGGGCGACTCCCCGCTCGCCGAGCGCCGCGCCGCCGCGCTGTCCCTGGACTCGCGGCTGCTGGCCGAGCTGCTGGGCCAGGCCGAACTGCGCGAACTGCTGGACGCGGACGTCCTGGCCGAGCTGGAGCGGGAGCTCCAGTGGCTGACCGAGGACCGCCGCGTCAAGGACGTCGAGGGGGTGGCGGACGTCCTGCGGGTGCTGGGCCCGCTCACGGACGCCGAGCTGGCCGAGCGCGGCGCCGAGCCGCAGTGGGCGGCGGAGCTGGCCGCCGCCCGCCGGGTCATCCGGGTCCGCGTCGCCGGAGCCGACCACTGGGCCGCGATCGAGGACGCGGGCCGGCTGCGCGACGCGCTGGGCACGGCGCTGCCGGTGGGCGTCCCGGAGGCGTTCACCGAACCGGTCAAGGATCCGCTCGGCGACCTGCTGGCCCGCTACGCGCGGACGCACGGCCCGTTCACGTCGGCCTGGGCGGCGGCCCGCTTCGGCCTCGGAGTGGCGGTCACGGAGGGCGCGTTGCAGCGGCTCGCCGCGAACGGCCGGATCGTGCAGGGCGAGTTCCACCCGGCGGGCAGCGGCCAGGAGTGGTGCGACGCGGCCGTGCTGCGCCGTCTGCGCCGCCGTTCGCTGGCGGCGCTGCGGCACGAGATGGAGCCGGTGCCGCCGGCCGCCCTGGCCCAGTTCCTGCCGCAGTGGCAGCACGTCGGCAGGGGGCACGGTCTGCGCGGCATCGACGGACTGGTGCGTGCCGTGGAGCAGTTGCAGGGCGCGTCCGTGCCCGCCTCCGCGCTGGAGAAGCTGGTCCTGCCGACGCGCGTCGCCGACTACCACCCCGCCATGCTCGACGAACTCACCGCCGCTGGCGAGGTGGTGTGGGCCGGCGCCGGCCCGCTGCCCGGGAAGGACGGCTGGGTCTCGCTGTACCTGGCGGACGCGGCCCCGCTGCTCCTGCCCCAGCCCCTCCCGCTGGAGCAGACCGCGCTGCACCAGTCGGTCCTCGACGCGCTCTCCGGCGGATACGGCCTGTTCTTCCGTCAGATCGCCGACCGGGTCCGCGCGACCACGCACCCGGAGGTGACCGATCCTCAACTGGCCGACACCCTGTGGGACCTGGCCTGGTCCGGACGGCTCACCAACGACACGCTCGCCCCGATGCGCTCCCTGCTGGGCTCGGGCCGCACCGCGGGCTCCACGGCGCACCGTGCCCGAAGGGCCGTTCCGCGGGGGCGCTACGGCTCGCTGACGGCCGCGGCGCGCACGGCGTCGCGCAGTGGTCCGCCGACCGTCGCCGGACGCTGGTCGCTGCTGCCCGGGCTCGAGGCCGACCCGACGGTGCGGGCGCACGCCCTGGCCCGCACGCTCCTGGACCGGCACGGCGTGGTGACCCGGGGCGCGGTGTCCGCGGAGGGCGTCGAGGGCGGCTTCTCGGCCGTGTACCGGGTGCTGTCCGCCTTCGAGGAGAGCGGGCAGGCCCGGCGCGGCTACGTCGTCGAGGGGCTGGGCGCCGCCCAGTTCGCGATGGACGGAGCGGTCGACCGGCTGCGCGCCATCGCCAACGCCCGGGAGCGGGGCGAGAGCCTGCCGGGCCCGGACCCGAAGGACGGTTTCGGCAACGACTTCGGCCCGGCCGACGGCCACGGCGTCCCGGGGACGGCCGGGCAGGCGGGCACGCAGCCGCCCGGCGGCTCGGACGGCTTCCCGCCGATGCCCGCCTTCGGGAAGACGGACGGTGCCCCGGGCGACGCCTCGGGCCGGGTGGACCCGTGGGGCGACACGG
This sequence comes from Streptomyces sp. NPDC046831, assembly GCF_040645305.1. Lineage (NCBI taxonomy): Bacteria > Bacillati > Actinomycetota > Actinomycetes > Kitasatosporales > Streptomycetaceae > Streptomyces > Streptomyces sp. NPDC046831. The sequence continues at coordinate 29,323 of NZ_JBEYXZ010000045.1, forward strand.
GACTGACCGGCGACTGGCCGCTCGACCTTCCCACCTCCCGGGGGGACTACGTCTCGCCCCGCGACTTCGACGCGCCCGGCTCCGGCGGCCCCCGAGGCGGCGGCGGGTACGGCGGGGGCGGCCACGGCTTCGCCGACCGCCGCCCCCGCTCCCGCACCTCCTCCTCCGCGGACTCCCGGGCGGTGGTCCTCGCCGCGGCGGATCCCGCGAACGCCTACGGCGCCGCCCTGTCCTGGCCCGAGCCGCCCACGGGCGCCGGGCACAAGCCGGGACGCAAGGCGGGCTCCCTGGTGGTGCTGGTCGACGGCGAGCTGACGCTGTACGTGGAGCGCGGTGGGAAGACGGTGCTGGCCTGGCCCACCGACCCGGACGGCGCGGCCGACCACGACCCACGCCTGCAGGCGGCGGCCGAGGCGCTCGCGGCGGCCGCGCGCGCGGGCTCCCTCGGCACGGTGACGGTGGAACGCGTCAACGGCGCCCCGGCGCTGACGTCGCCCATCGGCACGCTGCTGGAACAGGCGGGCTTCGTCGCGACGCCCCGCGGACTGCGGCTGCGGGCATGAGTGAGGACACGGCCGGCGGCCGCCGGCCGGACGGCGGCGACGGACCGCAACGGCCACGGGACGCCAGGGATCCCGGCGGCACGGGATGATGTCGCCCGGTCGTGCCGCCTTGGAGCGGACCGCAGGAAGTCACCCGACCGTGTCACCCTTGAGCCATGCCTGAAGGTGACACGGTCTGGCAGGCCACACGGCGGCTGCACGCAGCCCTCGCGGGCAAGGTGCTGACCCGCAGCGACTTCCGGGTGCCCCGGTACGCCACGGTCGACCTGTCCGGCCGTACGGTCCTCAACGTCATCCCGCGCGGCAAGCACCTGCTCACCCGCATCGAGGGCGGTGTGACCCTGCACACGCACCTGCTGATGGACGGCGCGTGGAAGGTGTACGGCAACGGCGAACACTGGAAGGGCGGCCCGGCCCACCAGATCCGGATCGTCCTCGACACGGCCGACCGCACGGCCGTCGGCTACCGCCTGCAGGTGCTGGAGCTGCTGCGCACGGGCGAGGAGTCCCGCGCCGTCGGCCACCTCGGCCCGGACCTGCTCGGCCGGGACTGGGACCCCGACCTCGCCCTGGCCAACCTCCAGGCGGACCCCGCCCGAGCCCTCGGCGAGGCCCTGCTCGACCAGCGCAACCTGGCCGGCATCGGGAACGTGTACAAGAGCGAGCTCTGCTTCCTGCTCGGGGTCACCCCGTGGCTCCCCGTCGGCGCCCTGCCCGCCGACCGGGCCGCGAAGCTGCCCGGCCTCGCCCAGAAGGTGCTGGAGGCCAACCGCGACCGCCCGGTCCGCAACACCACCGGTCTGCGCCGGCCCGACCTGTTCGTGTACGGCCGCGCGGCCCGCCCGTGCCTGCGCTGCCACACGCCCGTCCGCGTGGCCGACCAGGGCGACGGCACCCAGGAGCGCCCCACCTACTGGTGCCCCACCTGCCAGGCGGGCCCCGCTCCGGCAGCGGGCTCCCCGCAGCGGTGGCGGGACCGATACCGCTCGACCACGTAGCGGGCCGCGCCGGGCGCTCTCCGTCCGCGCGCGTCCTCCCCGGGCCCGCTGTCCCGCCTTCGGCGAGGCCCGGTCGTTCCAGACGGGCCGGCGTCCCCGCCGCCGGGCCCCAGCGCCGCCCCGCCCTGGGCGAGGCGCCGTCGTTCAGCCCGGACCGGCGTCCCCCTCCCCGGGCCCCAGCGACGCCCTGCCCGCCCCGGACGGCGGACCGCCCGTGTCCGCGGACGCCGGCGGCCGGTGGCCGTCACCGGGGCCGGCGGCCGGCGGATCCGCCGCAGCCGGCATCCGGCCCATGGCCGTCCGTCGCCGGCGTCCCGCCCCGAACAGGGCCCTTGAAGCCGTCTTCTCGGGGACGCAGTGCACGGGCAGCAGGCTGAGCCCCCACCCTCCGGCGGCGACCGCCCCCTCCAGCACCCCCGCCTCGTCCGTCAGCGCGAGCCGCAGCACGGACCACCACCACACGGCTCCCACTCCCAGAAGGACTCCCCAGCGCCCTGCCGGCCCTGCCATCGCAACCCACCTCCAGCCCGACGCTAGAACGCCGCCCGCACGCGCAGGAGGGCGCACCGGGGCACGGGGAGGCGCCACCGGCACCGTCCGGCGCCGGTCACCCGAGGACAACCCGCCCTCCACCTTGACCGCACGGAACACCACCGGCAAACGGGCCCAGGAAGCGGGCAGCACGGACCCGCCGCCGCCCCCGCGCAGGGCTACGGCTCCCGGCGCACACGAAAGGCCCCGGCCGCTCTCCTCCGGGTGTTCTCCGGAGAAGCCCCGGCCGGGGCCTTACGACGTCTTCGTGGGCTCACGCACGCAACAGGTGCGCGAAGGTCACGCGGCGACCACGTCCACCGCTTCGGCGGGCGCCTTGATGGTCACCCGTTCCGGTGGCACGCCGGTCACCGACACGGAACCCAGCATCGGACGAACCGGCGTGGGCACGCGCTCGGTGGCAGCAGCAGACTGGGCCAGCTCCGCGAGGGCGAGCTCGTCGCTCACTTCCCGCATGAGCTCGGACATCCGTACGTCCAGCGCGTCGCAGATGGCGGCGAGCAGCTCGGAGGAAGCCTCCTTCTGCCCCCGCTCCACCTCGGAGAGATAGCCGAGCGAGACTCGGGCGGACGAGGAGACTTCGCGCAGAGTACGGCCCTGGCGTTGGCGCTGCCGACGCAGCACGTCACCCAGCAGGCGACGGAGCAGAATCATCGGTGGCTCCCTCCTCGGACCGCGTAGCCGCATCCTTCACGCCCCACCGTACCGCCTCGCGCCGCGGCCGTGCGGGGAGCGATGTCGTGTTCACTCAGGGCTGCAAACATCAGAACCCCCCGTTCCGTTCCGTATCCTGTGCCCGCTCATTTCCGGTCTGTTCGCTCGCGATCTGCTCGATGAGCAGTGCAAGCACGCTCTGTACAGTCTCCATACGAATTTCCGCCCGATCGCCGTTCAACCGCAGCGAGGTCGTTTTCCCGCCGTGAGCGGCGCCGAAGTCCGCCGTGCGGGGCCCGTCCACGGCCACGAAGACCGTCCCGACGGGCTGTCCGTCCTGGGGGTCGGGGCCGGCCACACCCGTGGTCGCGATGCCCCAGTCCGTTCCCAGCGCCTGCCGCACTCCGGCGGCCATCTGGGCCGCGACCTGCGGATGCACCGCTCCGTGCTCCGCCAGCAGAGTGGCGTCGACGCCCAGCAGACGGTGCTTGAGTTCCGTCGCGTAGGCGGTGACCGACCCCCGGAAGACCCTGGAAGCCCCCGGGACCGAGGTGATCTCCGCCGCGACCAGGCCGCCGGTCAGCGACTCGGCGACGGCTACGGTCTCGCCCCTGCCCGTGAGCAGCCTCACGACGTCGGCGGCCGGCGACCTCACGCTTACGTCTCCTCCAACGCCGCCCGGCGCTCGGCGATTCCCCGCCGGCGCAGCACGATGGCCTGTCTGACATAGTCCAGCCCCGTCACCACGGTCAGCACGACCGCCGCCGCCATCACCCAGAACCGCAAAGTGGCCAGCCAGCCCGTCAGCGCCAGCACGTACATCCCGACGGCCACACCCTGGGTGAGCGTCTTGAGCTTGCCGCCGCGGCTGGCGGGGATGACGCCGTAGCGGATGACGAGGAAACGCAGCAACGTGATCCCGAGCTCCCGGCCGAGGATCACCGCGGTCACCCACCAGGGCAGGTCGCCCAGGCCGGAGAGACAGATCAGCGCCGCTCCCATGATCGCCTTGTCGGCGATCGGGTCGGCGATCTTACCGAAGTCGGTGACCAGGTTGTACGTCCGCGCCAGGTGGCCGTCGAACAGGTCGGTGATCATGGCGATGGCGAAGGCCGCCCAGGCGAACGAGCGCCACGCCGGGTCGTACCCGCCGTCGGCCAGCATCAGCATCACGAAGCCGGGCACCAGGAGCAGCCGCAGCATCGTCAGCAGATTGGCGACGTTCCAGACGCTGGCCTGGTTGACGGCCGCGGCCGCGATCTTCCCGCCGCGCGGCGGCCTGGCCCCGCCCTGCCCGTCGGACGCGGCACCGCCCGGCGTCCGGACGGCTTCCGCGGCGCCCGGTACGGCGGCGCCCGCGGCCCCGGAGACCGCGCCGGAACCGCGACCGGAGGTCCCGCCCGCGTCCGCACGGCCCGAGGCCGCCCCCGCGGGCGCCCCGTGCGCGCCGGAGGAGCCGCCTGCCGCGGATGCCGGGACTCCGGTCATCTGCCCGCCTCCTCGCTCCACGCGGGCGCGCCCGGCAGCGGCTCGGCCACCAGGTCGACGCCTTCCGTACCGACCACCTTCGCCTCGACCATACGGCCCACGCGGAGGCCCTCGCCGCTCGTGAGGAGCACCTGGCCGTCCGTCTCCGGGGCCTGGTGCGCCGCACGGCCGTGGACGCCGTCCTCGTCGTCGACGGACTCGACGAGGACCCGCACGGTCTCGCCGACGCGCTCCTCGGCCCGCTGCGAGACGAGCTCCTCGGCCAGCCGGGACACCCGGGCCAGACGCTCGGCGACGACGTCCTCGTCGAGCTTGCCGTCGTAGGTCGCCGCCTCGGTGCCCTCCTCGTCGGAGTAGCCGAAGACGCCGACGGCGTCCAGCCGCGCGCCGTTCAGGAAGCGCTCCAGCTCGGCCAGGTCGGCCTCGCTCTCGCCGGGGAAGCCGACGATGAAGTTGGAGCGCACGCCGGCCTGGGGCGCCTTGGTGCGGATGGTGTCCAGCAGTTCGAGGAAGCGGTCGGTGTCCCCGAACCGGCGCATGGCGCGCAGCACGCCGGGCGCGGAGTGCTGGAAGGACAGGTCGAAGTACGGCGCCACCTTGGGGGTGGAGGTCAGCACGTCGATCAGGCCCGGCCGCATCTCGGCCGGCTGGAGGTAGCTGACGCGGACCCGCTCGATGCCGTCGATGCCGGCGAGCTCGGGCAGCAGGGACTCCAGCAGGCGGATGTCGCCCAGGTCCTTGCCGTAGGAGGTGTTGTTCTCGGAGACCAGCATGATCTCCTTCACACCCTGCTCGGCCAGCCACCGCGTCTCGTTCAGCACGTCACTCGGACGGCGGGAGATGAAGGAGCCGCGGAAGGACGGGATGGCGCAGAACGAGCAGCGCCGGTCGCAGCCGGAGGCCAGCTTGACCGAGGCGACCGGGGAGCCGTCCAGGCGGCGGCGCAGCGGCGCGCGGGGTCCGGACCGGGGGGCCACGCCCTCGGGCAGGTCCGCCGGGGCGCCGTGTCCGGGCAGGGCCACGTCGGTGGCGGCCTGCCGCTCGGCGGGGCTGATCGGCAGCAGCTTGCGCCGGTCGCGCGGCGTGTGCGAGGCGTGGATGCCGCCGCTGAGGATCGTCTGCAGGCGGTCGGAGATGTCGGTGTAGTCGTCGAAGCCGAGCACGCCGTCGGCCTCGGGGAGGGCCTCGGCCAGCTCCTTGCCGTAGCGCTCGGCCATGCAGCCGACGGCGACGACGGCCTGCGTCCTGCCGTGCTCCTTGAGGTCGTTCGCCTCCAGCAGGGCGTCGACGGAGTCCTTCTTGGCGGCTTCCACGAAGCCGCAGGTGTTGACGACGGCGACGTCCGCGTCCGCGGCGTCCTCCACGAGCTGCCAGCCGTCCGCCTCCAAACGGCCTGCGAGCTCCTCCGAGTCCACCTCGTTACGGGCGCAGCCGAGAGTGACCAGTGCGACGGTACGGCGTTCAGGCATGGGCTCAGACTACTTTGTCCCGGCGACGGCCCACGTCGACGGGGTTGGCCGAACACGGCCAACCCCGTCGCTGCGTGCCTGCTGGGAACGGTTATCCGACCTGCGGGTCGCCCTTGGTGTACGTGAGGCGTTCCACGGAGCCGGGCTGGAACTGGTCCTCGATCTTCTTGCCGTTGACGTACAGCTGGATCGCGCCGGCGTCGCCGAGGATCAGGTTGACCTTGTCGCTGTCCTGGAAGGTCTTGGACTCGCCCTTCTTCAGCAGCCCGTCGAACAGCACCCGGCCGTTGTGGTCCTTGGCCGAGATCCAGCTCTGCCCGTCGGGCGCGCTGACCTGGACGGTCACCTTGTCCTGCGGGGCGGCGGCGATGGCGCTGTCGGACGGCTCGGGCTTCTGGTCGGTGGGCTTGCTGCTGCCGGGCGTCGGCGAGGCCGGCTTGGCGCTCGTCGGCGCGGCGTCCTCGGCGACCTGGGTACGGCCGTCGTCGCCGCCCTTGAAGGCCGTGAAGCCGACGAAGCCGACCACGGCGACGATCGCTGCGACCATGGCCGCGGTCCAGTTGGGCCCGCGCCGTTCGGGGCGGATGCGCTCCGCCTCGAACATCGGGGCGGCGGGGGTGGGGGCGGGGCGCCCGCCGTGCTCGGCGTCGTACTGTTCGAGCAGCGGGGCCGGATCGAGGTGGACGGCTCGCGCCAGGGTCCGGATGTGCCCGCGGGCGTAGACGTCCCCGCCGCAGGGGGCGAAGTCGTCGGCCTCGATGGCGTGCACGATGGCGATGCGGACCCGAGTGGCACTGCTGACGTCGTCGACGGTCAGCCCGGCGGCGATGCGCGCCTGCCGCAGGGCGCGGCCGATGGAGGGGCGGGCTTCCTGGGGAACGTCTTCGAACGGACGCTCGTCTTCAGGGGAGTTGCCGATGGACACGGGGGCGCCTTTCGAGCGTGTAGCCGCCTGTGCTGGACGTTCAGTCTAGGGGGGTGGCAAAGGGTGGAGCGACCCGGCGGTAGGACTTTGTACGCCGTCGGAATGGCCGGGCAGACCGACGGCCGGCCGGGGCCGAAACCCATGGTGGGACCGGCTTCCGACCTTTCGCTCAACTTGACGTATGCCCAAGGGAAACGGTTGCCCGCCGTTCGCTAACGGGTGGATCACGGTCCACCCACCCGCCCGCAGTAAGACAATCCGCCGAACGGGCGTGTCCCCTCCCCGTACTGCTACCCCTCCGACTCCCCTCGCAACACGGCGAGCACGCCGGCCAGGTCGTCGGGCTTCACGAGGACGTCACGCGCCTTGGACCCCTCGCTGGGGCCGACGATGCCGCGCGACTCCATGAGGTCCATCAGCCGGCCGGCCTTGGCGAAGCCCACCCGCAGCTTGCGCTGGAGCATGGACGTCGACCCGAACTGCGTGGAGACGACCAGCTCGGCCGCCTGGCACAGCAGGTCGAGGTCGTCGCCGATGTCCTCGTCGATCTCCTTCTTCTGCTTGCTGCCGACGACGACGTCCTCGCGGAAGACCGGCGTCATCTGGTCCTTGCAGTGCCTGACGACGGCCGCGACCTCGTCCTCGGTCACGAACGCGCCCTGCATGCGCACCGGCTTGTTCGCGCCCATCGGCAGGAACAGGCCGTCGCCCTTGCCGATCAGCTTCTCGGCGCCGGGCTGGTCCAGGATGACCCGCGAGTCGGCGAGCGAGGAGGTGGCGAAGGCGAGCCGGGAGGGCACGTTGGCCTTGATCAGGCCGGTGACGACGTCGACCGAGGGCCGCTGCGTGGCGAGGACCAGGTGGATGCCCGCCGCGCGCGCGAGCTGGGTGATGCGCACGATCGCGTCCTCGACGTCGCGCGGGGCGACCATCATCAGGTCGGCGAGCTCGTCGACGATCACCAGCAGGTACGGGTAGGGCTGCAGCTCGCGCTCGCTGCCCTCCGGCGGCCTGACCTTGCCCTCGCGCACCGCGCGGTTGAAGTCGTCGATGTGCCGGTAGCCGTAGGCCGCCAGGTCGTCGTACCTGAGGTCCATCTCCCGCACCACCCACTGCAGCGCCTCGGCGGCCCGCTTGGGGTTGGTGATGATCGGCGTGATCAGGTGCGGGATGCCCTCGTAGGCGGTGAGCTCCACACGCTTGGGGTCGACCAGGATCATCCGGACGTCCTCGGGCGTGGCCCGCATCATGATCGAGGTGATCAGGCAGTTGATGCACGACGACTTGCCGGAACCGGTGGCGCCGGCGACCAGCATGTGCGGCATCTTCGCCAGCGAGTGCATGACGTAGCCGCCCTCGACGTCCTTTCCGAACGCGACGAGCATCGGGTCGTCGTCCTCCGCGGACTGCGCGAGGCGCAGCACGTCGCCGAGGTTGACCATCTCCCGGTCGGTGTTCGGGATCTCGATGCCGACCGCGGACTTGCCGGGGATCGGGCTGATGATCCGCACGTCCGGGCTGGCGACGGCGTACGCGATGTTCTTCGTCAGCGCGGTGATCCGCTCCACCTTCACGGCGGGGCCGAGGGCCACCTCGTACCGCGTGACCGTCGGGCCCCGGGTGAAGCCGGTGACCCGGGCGTCGACCTTGAACTCGGTGAAGACGGTGGTGAGCGCTTCGACGATCGCGTCGTTGGCGGCGCTGCGGGCCTTGCCGGGGCCGCCCCTTTCGAGCAGGTCCAGTGAGGGCAGCGCGTAGGTGATGTCGCCGGACAGCTGGAGCTGCTCGGCGCGCGCCGGCAGCTCGCGGGGCTCGGCCGGCGGCTCCTTGGTGAGGTCGGGGACGCCGTTCACCGTCCTGCCGGACGGGGGGACGGGCGCCGGGGCGGTGTCGCTCCGGGGGCGGGCCGGCGGGGCGGCGTCCGCCGCGGGCGGCGCCGCCGGGCCCTCCTGGTCGGGGCGGGCGGCGGGGACGGGCGTGGCAGCCGTCTCCGCGCGGTCGCCCGCGCTCACGCCCTGGGTGAGGTCGGCGACGACCGGCGACGGCGGCATGCCGTGCAGAACGGCCCCGTCGAGCGCGGCGGCGGCCGCCGCGGCGACGTCCACGGCGTCCATCCGCCGGTCCATCTCGGGCTGCGGCACCGCCGAACGCCGCGGGCGGCCCCGGCGCTTGGAGAGGGCCTCCTGCTCCGCGCCGTCGGGGTCGTAGGCCTGGGGGGCGCCCTGGCGCCTGCGGGGGCGCGCGGGCCGGGCCTCGCGCCACTGGTCCTCGTAGCCCTCGTCGTAGGGGCCGTCCTCGACGTACTCGCCGTATTCGGCCGGTGCGCCCTCCGCCTCGGGCAGCAGGCCCAGCTTCACCCCCAGCAGCCGCAGCCGCTGCGGGATCGCGTTGACCGGGGTGGCGGTGACGACCAGCAGGCCGAAGACCGTGAGCAGCACCAGCAGCGGCACGGCGAGGATCTCGCCCATGGCGTACGTGAGCGGGGTGGCCGCGCCCCACCCGATGAGGCCGCCGGCGTCCCTTATGGCCTGCATCCCGTCGCTGCGGGCGGGCGAGCCGCAGGCGATGTGGACCTGCCCGAGCACGCCGATCACCAGGGCGGACAGGCCGATGACGATGCGTCCGTTGGCCTCGGGCTGCTCCGGGTGCCGGATGAAGCGCACGGCGACCACCCCGAGCAGGATCGGCGCGAGCAGGTCGAGCCGCCCGAAGGCGCCGGTCACCAGGATCTCGACCAGTTCGCCGACGGGGCCGCGCAGGTCGGCCCAGGTCCCGGCGGCCACGATCAGGGCGAGGGCCAGCAACAGCAGCGCGACGCCGTCCTTGCGGTGCGCCGGGTCGAGATTCCTCGCGCCCTGCCCTATGCCGCGGAAGACGGCGCCGACGGCGTGCGCGAGGCCGAGCCAGAGGGCGCGTACGAGTCGGTAGAGGCCACCGGTCGGGCTGGGCGCCGGGCGGGGCGCGGGCCTCTTCACCGCGGCCTTCCTGGCGGGTGCCTTCCTGGCGGGGACCTTCTTCGCAGCGGCCCTCTTCGCCGGAGCCTTCGCGGGAGCGACCGCCTTCTTCGCGGGCGGCTTCTTGGCTGCGGAGGGACGTGAGGCCATGGGTGTGAGGTTACCGGTGCGGACCACCGTGGACACGTGTGCGCCATGCTTCACCCGTTCGTGTCGCCCGTGCGGCGACACGAACTGACGGCGCCTTACACCCGCGTCCCGTCACGGGCCGGCCGGATCACGCGTCGTCATGAGGACACCGGCAGCCGCTGGGTCCGCGGCGCGGGCGCCAACCTGGGACGGCGGGACGTCAGTTCTGCGAGGAGACCGAGGAGGAAGGGCTGTCGGCTCCCGGTTCGAGGGCGTCCAGCGCCCGCCGCAGCCCGGTGAGCTTGCGTTCCAGGTGCGCGGCCGTGGCCACCGCGGCCGCGTCGGCCGACTCGTCGTCCAGCTGCTTCGACAGCGCCTCGGCCTGCTCCTCCACGGCCGCCAGCCGGGCCGACAGCTCGGCGAGCAGGCCGGCCGACTCCTTGCCCTCGCCGACGCCGCCCTTGCCGCCGCCCTCCAGCTGCAGCCGCAGCAGGGCCGCCTGCTCCTTGAGCTGGCAGTTCTTCATGTACAGGTCGACGAAGACCGAGACCTTCGCGCGCAGCACCCACGGGTCGAACGGCTTGGAGATGTAGTCCACCGCGCCCGCCGCGTAGCCCCGGAAGGTGTGGTGCGGGCCGTGGTTGATCGCGGTGAGGAAGATGATCGGGATGTCCCGGGTCCGCTCCCGCCGCTTGATGTGGGCGGCCGTCTCGAATCCGTCCATGCCCGGCATCTGGACGTCCAGCAGAATCACCGCGAAGTCGTCCGTGAGCAGTGCTTTGAGCGCTTCCTCCCCGGACGATGCCCGCACCAGCGTCTGATCCAGCGCAGAGAGGATGGCCTCCAGCGCCAACAGATTCTCCGGCCGGTCATCGACCAGGAGGATCTTGGCCTTCTGCACCATGGCCCGCCCTCCTCGCCCCGGCTTGGGGCCGCCCCTGTCCGCAGGAACCGGGAAGACACTCGCGGGTGCCGCCCCGGCGGACGACTCCCTTGCGCCGCCCGTCCTTGTGCCGGTCATCGTAGCCGCACCCCGCTCGTCGCCACACCCTGTCACTGCGATGTCACTGTGCACGTAGCGGAAACGCAGCGGGAGTCCAGAAAGTTCCCCGATTCCCATGCTTCTACACGGCTTCGTACCGTACTTGCGCACAGCCTCGGCCATATTCACTCGGCACCTGCACACGAGTGTCCGGCACTCCCCGCCTCCGCCGGGCCGCCCGCCGCCGGCGTCACGGCGCGGCGCGACGGACGCGCCGGCGGGACCGGACCACCGGCAGGACCGGGCCGCCGGCCGCCCCGGCCGGAGCCCCGTCGAGGGCCCCGCCACCGGACGCCTGCCTCAGACCTGCCTCACTCCTCGGACCTGCCTCACTCCTGCCGCGTCCACTGCTCCATCACCGTGAGCAGGTGGTCGGGGTCGACGGGCTTGGTGACGTAGTCGGAGGCACCCGACTCGATCGCCTTCTCCCGGTCGCCCTTCATCGCCTTCGCGGTCAGCGCGATGATCGGCAGCCCGGCGAACTGCGGCATCCGCCGGATCGCCGTGGTCGTGGCGTACCCGTCCATCTCCGGCATCATGATGTCCATCAGGACGACCGCCACGTCGTCGTGCTGCTCCAGGACCTCGATGCCCTCACGGCCGTTCTCCGCGTACAGCACCGACAGGCCGTGCTGCTCCAGCACGCTGGTCAGCGCGAAGACGTTGCGGATGTCGTCGTCGACGATCAGCACCTTCGCACCGCCGAACCGGACGTCCCGGTGCGCCCGTGGCGCCGCCTCCTGCTCCCCGGCCGGCCACGGCTCCCGCGCCGCCGGCCCCGGCTGCGCGTGCCGCTGGTCGGCCGGCGGCAGGCTCCTGCGGCGGCGCCGGAAGAGCGCGGCCGGACCGTTCTGGGTCTCCTGGTACGACTTCACCTCGGCCGGGGTCTCGATCTCCGCGGCGGACAGCTCAGACGTGTCGGCTCCCGCCGACTCGGCTGCGGCGACCAGCTCGTCGGCGCCCAGCGAGGACGCCGGCTGCTGGTAGCCCTGCGGCGGCAGCTCCCCCGGGTGCAGCGGCAGGTACAGCGTGAACGTCGAGCCGCGCCCCGGCTCGCTCTGTGCGTGGATCTCACCGCCGAGCAGCTGGGCGATCTCCCGCGAGATCGACAGGCCGAGGCCCGTGCCGCCGTACTTGCGGCTCGTGGTGCCGTCGGCCTGCTTGAACGCCTCGAAGATCACCCGCATCTTGCTCGCCGCGATGCCGATGCCGGTGTCCGTGACCGAGAAGGCGATCAGCGGCGCGTCCGGGTCGGTCAGCGAACCGGCCTCCAGCAACTGCTCCCGGATGGCCTGCGGGACGTCGTCACGGGCGGGCCGGATGACCAGCTCCACGGACCCGGAGTCGGTGAACTTCACCGCGTTGGACAGCAGGTTGCGCAGCACCTGCAGCAGCCGCTGCTCGTCGGTGTGCAGGGTCGCGGGCAGCTCCGGCGACACCCGCACCGACAGGTCCAGGCCCTTCTCCGCGGTCAGCGGCCGGAACGTGGCCTCGACGTAGTCGATGAGCTGGACGAGCGCGATACGCGTCGGGGAGACGTCCATCTTCCCCGCCTCGACCTTCGACAGGTCCAGGATGTCGTTGATCAGCTGCAGCAGGTCCGAGCCCGCCCCGTGGATCGTCTCGGCGAACTCCACCTGCTTCGGCGAGAGGTTGCCCTCGGCGTTGTCGGCGAGCAGCTTGGCCAGGATCAGCAGCGAGTTCAGCGGCGTGCGCAGCTCGTGCGACATGTTCGCCAGGAACTCGCTGCGGTAGCGCATGGACACCGCGAGCTGCTCCGCGCGCTCCTCCAGGACCTGCCGCGCCTCCTCGATCTCGGAGTTCTTCGCCTCGATGTCGCGGTTCTGCTGGGCCAGCAGCTCGGCCTTCTCCTCCAGCTCGGCGTTGGAGGCCTGCAGCGCCTTCTGCCGCTGCTCCAGCTCCTCCGACCGCAGCCGCAGCTGCTCGGTCAGCTCCTGCGACTGCTTCAGCAGCTGCTCCGTCTTGGTGTTGACCGAGATCGTGTTGACGCTGGTGGCGATCATCTCCGCGATCTGGTTCAGGAAGTCCTTCTGGATCTGCGTGAACGGCGTGAACGACGCCAGTTCGATGACGCCGAGCACCTTGCCCTCGAACAGCACCGGCAGCACGATCACCTGCGCGGGCGGCGCCTCGCCGAGCCCGGAGGAGATCTTCAGGTAGCCGGTGGGCGCGTTCTCGACCAGGATCGTGCGCTTCTCCTCGGCGGCGGTGCCGATGAGCGCCTCACCCGGCCGGAACGACGTCGGCATCGACCCCATCGAATAGCCGTACGAGCCGAGCATCCGCAGCTCGTACTGGTCGTCGCCCTCCGCGGCGAGGTCCCGGCCGTCGACGAGCGGCACCGCGACGAAGAACGCCCCGTGCTGCGCGGAGACCACCGGGGTCAGTTCGCTCATGATCAGCGAGGCCACGTCCTCCAGGTCGCGGCGGCCCTGCATCAGCGCGGAGATGCGGGCCAGGTTGCCCTTGAGCCAGTCCTGCTCCTTGTTGGCGATCGTGGTGTCGCGCAGGTTGGCGATCATCTTGTTGATGTAGTCCTGCAGTTCCTGGATCTCGCCGGACGCGTCGACGTCGATCTTCAGGTTCAGGTCGCCGCGGGTCACCGCGGTCGCCACCCGCGCGATGGCGCGCACCTGCCGGGTCAGGTTCCCGGCCATCTCGTTCACGGACTCCGTCAGGTCCCGCCAGGTGCCGTCGACGTCCCGCACCCGCGCCTGACCGCCGAGCTGCCCCTCGGTGCCCACCTCGCGGGCCACGCGCGTGACCTCCTCGGCGAACGAGGACAACTGGTCGACCATCGTGTTGATCGTGGTCTTCAGCTCCAGGATCTCGCCGCGCGCGTCGATGTCGATCTTCTTGGTCAGATCGCCCTTGGCGATGGCGGTGGTGACCATGGCGATGTTGCGCACCTGACCGGTCAGGTTGGACGCCATCTGGTTCACCGACTCGGTGAGGTCCTTCCAGGTGCCCGCCACGCCCGGGACGTACGCCTGCCCGCCGAGGATGCCGTCCGTGCCCACCTCACGGGCCACCTTGGTGACCTGGTCGGCGAAGGAACTCAGCGTCTTCACCATGGTGTTGAAGGTGTCGGCGAGCTGCGCCACCTCACCGCGCGCCTCGATCGTCACCGTCCGCGTCAGGTCGCCGTTGGCGACCGCCGCCGCGACCTGGGAGATGTTGCGCACCTGCATGGTCAGGTTGTTGGCCATCAGGTTGACGTTGTCGCTGAGGTCCTTCCAGATGCCCGTGACACCGGGCACGTGCGCCTGCCCGCCGAGGATGCCCTCGGTGCCCACCTCGCGCGCGACCCGGGTGACCTGCTCGGCGAACGACGAGAGCTGGTCCACCATCGTGTTCACCGTGGTGACCAGCTCGAGGATCTCACCCTTGGCGTCGACGGTGATCTTCTTCGACAGGTCGCCCTTGGCGACCGCCGTGGTGACCTCGGCGATGTTGCGGACCTGGATGGTCAGGTTGTTCGCCATGAAGTTGACGGACTGCGTCAGGTCCTTCCAGGTGCCGGAGACGCCCTGCACCTCCGCCTGGCCGCCGAGGATGCCCTCCGTGCCCACCTCGCGGGCCACCCGGGTGACCTCCTGGGCGAACGACGACAGCTGGTCCACCATCGTGTTCAGCGTGTTCTTCAGCTCCAGGATCTCCCCGCGCGCGTCCACGGTGATCTTCTGGGAGAGGTCACCGCGGGCGACGGCGGTGGCGACCTGGGCGATGTTGCGGACCTGCGCGGTCAGGTTGCCCGCCATGCCGTTCACCGAGTCGGTCAGGTCCCGCCACACACCGGCGACGCCGGGCACCTGCGCCTGACCGCCCAGCCGGCCCTCCGTGCCCACCTCGCGGGCCACCCGCGTGACCTGGTCGGCGAAGGCGGACAGCTGGTCCACCATCGTGTTGATGGTGTTCTTCAGCTCGAGGATCTCACCGCGGGCGTCGACGTCGATCTTCTGCGAGAGGTCGCCGCGGGCCACCGCCGTCGTCACCTGGGCGATCTGCCGCACCTGCGAGGTCAGGTTGCCCGCCATGAAGTTGACGGAGTCCGTGAGCTCCTTCCACGTGCCCGACACACCGTCCACGCGGGCCTGACCGCCCAGCCGGCCCTCGGTGCCCACGTCCCGTGCCATCCGGGTGACCTGGTCGGCGAAGGACGACAGCTGGTCCACCATCGTGTTCACGGTGTTCTTCAGCTGGAGCATCTCGCCGGAGACGTCCACCGTGACCTTCTGCGACAGGTCGCCGTTGGCCACGGCCGTCGTCACCTGCGCGATGTTGCGCACCTGACCGGTGAGGTTGCGGAACGCCGTGTTGACGGAGTCCGTCAGGTCCTTCCACGTCCCCGCCGCGCCCGCCACCTGCGCCTGCCCGCCCAGCTCACCCTCGACGCCGATCTCCCGCGCCACGCGCGTGACCTCGGCACCGAACGACGACAGCTGGTCCACCATGCCGTTGACGGTGTTCTTCAGCTCCAGCATCTCGCCGGCCACGTCCACCGTGACCTTCTGCGACAGATCACCGTTGGCCACGGCCGTCGTCACCGCGGCGATGTCCCGCACCTGCGTGGTGAGGTTCCGGAAGACCGTGTTGACGGAGTCCGTCAGGTCCTTCCACGTCCCCGCCGCGCCCGGCACGTTCGCCTGCCCGCCCAGCCGGCCCTCGGCGCCGACCTCGTTGGCCACGCGCGTGACCTCGTCCGCGAAGATCCGCAGCGTCTCGGTCATCTGGTTGATCGTCTCGGCGAGCTGCGCGACCTCGCCGCGCGCCGGCACCGTCACCTTCTGCGACAGGTCACCGTTGGCGACGGCGGTGGTGACCTGCGCGATCCCGCGCACCTGGGCGGTCAGGTTGCCCGCCATCAGGTTCACCGAGTCGGTGAGCTCCTTCCAGGTGCCCGCCACGCCCGGCACGTGCGCCTGGCCGCCGAGGATGCCGTCGGTACCCACCTCACGGGCGACCCGCGTCACCTCCGAGGAGAACGCGGACAGCTGGTCGACCATCGTGTTGACGGTGTTCTTCAGCTCCAGCATCTCGCCGGCGACGTGCACGGTCACCTTGCGCGACAGATCGCCCTTGGCCACCGCCGTGGTCACCAGCGCGATGTCCCGCACCTGCGCGGTCAGCCGGTAGGCCATGGTGTTGACCGAGTCCGTCAGGTCCTTCCACGAACCCGACATGCCGCGCACCCGGGCCTGACCGCCCAGCTTGCCCTCGGTGCCCACCTCACTGGCCACCCGCGTGACCTCGTCGGTGAAGGTCGACAGCTGGTCGACCAGGTTGTTCACCGTCCGCCCGACCTTCAGGAACTCCCCGCGCAGCGGATGCCCGGCGCCCTCCGGCGCCTGCGTCCGCAGCTCCATCCGCGGCGACAGATCACCCTCGGCCACCGCGGAGAGCACCCGGCCCACCTCGGAGACGGGCCGCGCCAGGTCGTCCACGAGCGCGTTGGCGTTGTCGACCGCGGCCGACCAGGACCCCTCACAGGCGCCGGTCTCCAGACGCTCGGTCAGCTTGCCCTCGCGGCCCACCACGCGGCGCACCCGCGCCAGTTCACCCGTCAGGTGCAGATTGCGGTCGGCCACCTCGTTGAAGACCGCGGCGATCTCCGACAGCACTCCGTCCCCGGACACCGTCAGCCGCTTGCGGAAGTTGCCGTCGCGCATCGACACCAGAGCGGCCAGGAGACGGTTCAGCGAGGCCGTGTCGACCACGGTGGTCCCGTTCCGCGCCACCCGCTGGTTGCTCAGGGACTGTCCGCCCTTCGCGCGCGTCTTCGTGCCACGCGTCGCTGCGCCAGACTCCACTGTGTCCCTCCCGCGGGGCTCGACCGTCACTGCTTGGCTGGGCGGTAATCCTGCTCGACGTACCGGTTGCTTCGCGCGTGCCCGCCGGTGCCGTCGGACCGCACGTAGGGCTGCTGCCCTCCGCCGTCGGAGCTCACTCAGCCTGCCCGGCTAGTCACCGGAAGCCTGCCCAGTGTTTCACCCCTGCTGAACCAGGCCATAACAGTTCGGCAGCTTCGCACATCGTCCGCACACCTCTGGGCGGAAACACTGGCGACCGGCATCCGCACGGACGGCGAAGGTAAGTAACCTTGCACGGGGCTGTCCAGCCGCGCCGGTCCGTCCGGCCTGGGCGGTGGCACGGAACGAGCGGGCATCGGAGGCGGCCGCACACATGACCACCGGAGTGATCGCCGGGGGGCAGACCCCCGAGCCACAGCCGAAGGGCCCGCAGCTGCCGGAGCAGCGCAACGACCCGGACGGCCCCTCGGGCGAGCACGTCGACAACCGGACGAGGAGTTCTGTGATCACCGCGCGCGCGGCCGCCAGCTTCGAGCCCGTCGGACGATCGGTCGCCACCGCCCGGTCCTTCGTCCGCGACACCCTCCAGGGGTGGGGGTTCGGCGACATCGTCGACGACGCCGTGGTCCTCACCAGCGAACTGGTCACCAACGCCGTCGTCCACGCCGGCACCGCCGCCGAGGTGGCCTGCCTGCGCAGCGACGACGCCGTACGGATCGAGGTGTCCGACCGCTACCCGGAGCGCGAACTCCCCGTGCAGTCCACCGCGGTCAACATGGGCAGCCCCGACAGCGAGGGCGGCCGCGGCCTGCAACTGTGCGCGGCACTGGCCCGCCACTGGGGCGTGGAGTACACGCCCACCCACAAGAGCGTCTGGTTCCAGCTCGACCTGCCCGAGCGCCCGGTCGGCGCCCGCGCCGCCGGCCCCGCCCTGCCCACCGCTCTCCTGCCGGTCGCCGACGGCCGGGTCCGGGTCGCCGTCGTCCAGATCGACCGGAGCGGCACCATCACGGCCTGGAACGAGGACGCCGAAAACTTGTTCGACTACCCCGCCGAACAGGTCACGGGCAAGCCCCTCACCGACCTCGCGGCCTGGCCGCACACCCCGGGCACCAGCACCGGCATCGCCGAAGCGCTCCGGCTCTCCCGCTGGGAGGGCAGCTACGGCATCCGCGGCGCCCACGGCCGCGTCATCCCCGTCTACGCCTCCCACCTGCGCGTCCGCGACACCGACGGCGAGCCCTCCACGGTCTGCCTGCTCGTCCGGGACCACGAACGGGCCGTCCTGCAGACACCGATGCGTGTCCCCGCCTCCTCCGACGCGGGCGCCTCCGCCGACGGCTCCGGCAGCGACCCCTTCGAGGTCTTCATCGGCTCCCCGCCCCCCGACGACCTCGACGGCCTCCTCCAGCGCACGGTGGAACGCGCCCGCGACATGCTCGACGGCGACGCCGCCTTCCTCCTCCTGGCCACCGACGACGAGACGGAACTGGAGGTCCGCGCCTCCACCGGCCTGCCCTCCGCCCGCCAGCGCTTCGCCCGGGTCCCCGTCGAGGCGGGCCCCGGCCGCTACGGCTCCGCCCGCATGCCGGCCGTCCACGACGACCTCACCGCCGTCAACGGCGCCGTCCCCCTCCTCAACGGCACCGGGATGCGCTCGGTCGTCACCGTTCCGCTGAAGGTGGAGGGCCGCCTCACCGGCTCCCTCGGCGTCGCCGCCGAGGCCCCCGGCCGGTACTCCAACGAGGAGGCGCTGCGCCTGCAGTTCGCCGCCGACCGCATCGCCCTGGCCGTCGAGTCGGCGCGTCTCGGCGAGCTGGAGCGTCTGCGCCGCGGCTCCCTGAGCTTCCTGGTCGAGGCCTCGGACCTGCTGGCCGGCACTCTCGACCGCGACCAGACCCTCGCCCTGATGGCCCAGATGACGGTCCCGACCCTGGCCACGTGGTGTGCCGTCTACACCATCGCCGACCAGGCGTCCGAGCCGTACCTGTCGTACGTCCTGCACGAGGACGAGGAACTGATCGACGGCATCAAGGCCCTGCTGTCGAGGATCCCGCCGCCGGACCCGGTACCGACCCCGGGCGCCCGTGTCTGGGCTGCTCCCGGCGAGGCGGCCCACCAGGCTGCGCTGCGCACGTCCATGCGCAGTCTCGGCCTCGGCGACTCGCCCCAGCGGATCGGCACGACCATCGGCCCGACCCTCGCCACCGCCGCCGCGGTCGGCGGCGAGACGGTGGTCCTGCCGCTGGTCGCCCGCAACCGCGTCATCGGCATGCTGACCCTCGGCAAGCCCACCGACGAGCACTTCCGCCAGGAGATCCTGGAACTGGCCGAGGACCTCAGCCGCCGCGCCGCGCTCGCCCTGGACAACGCCCGCCTGTACTCGGAGCGCACGGCCATCAGCCAGTCGCTCCAGCGCAGCCTCCTGCCCCCCGGCCTGCCCGACATCGACGGCGTCGAGGTCGAGGTCATCTACCGGGCGGCCGGCGAGGGCAACGAGGTCGGCGGCGACTTCTACGACCTGTTCCCCATCCGCGACGGCGCGTACGGCTTCGCCATCGGCGACGTCTGCGGAACGGGCCCGGAGGCGGCCGCGGTCACCGGCCTGGCCCGGCACGCGCTGCGGCTCCTGGCCCGCGAGGGCTTCGGCGGCCCGGCGGTCCTGCAGCGCCTGAACGCCGCGATCCTCGACGAGGGCGCCCGCAGCCGCTTCCTCACCCTGCTGTACGGCGAGCTGTGGCCGCAGGAGGACGGCAGCGCACTGCTGAAGGTGGTGTGCGCCGGCCACCCGCTGCCGCTGCGCCTGCGCCAGGACGGCACGGTGGAACCGGCCGCCGAGCCCCAGCCGCTCCTCGGCGTCATGGACGACCTGGAGTTGTACGAGCAGACCGTCAGACTCGACCCAGGGGACGTCCTGCTGTGCGTCACGGACGGCGTCACCGAACGCCGCGAGGGCACCAGGATGCTCGGCGACGACGGCCTGGCCGACGTCCTGACCACCTGTACCGGACTGACGGCCGGCGCCGTGGCCGCCCGCATCATGCGTGCCGTGGAGCGCTTCGCCTCTGATGCGCCGTCCGACGACATGGCGATCCTGGCGATGCGGGTGCCGGAACTCATGAAGGACTGAGCGGAAGAACGCGAAAGGCCCCGCCCGGAAGGGCGGGGCCTTTCTGCTAGAGCCCCCAAACGGAATCGAACCGTTGACCTTCTCCTTACCATGGAGACGCTCTGCCGACTGAGCTATAGGGGCCGGTCGCTCGACGAGGTTTCCCTCGCGGCAACGGAATAGATCATACCCCGAACACAGCCGTGCTCCCAACCACCGCCGGCCGCTTCGCGGAGCCGTTTCCGACGTCGCTGCAGCACTCCCCCGCGGGCGTGGCAGGCCGGGACGACCCACCAGGAGGTTCACAGCGGCGTCCGAGCCGGCCGGCGGCCGTACGCATACCGGGGCAACAAAAAAGGGTTGGACCCGGAACCGAAGTTCGGGGTCCAACCCTTTTGAAGAATTGTTCGGCGGCGTCCTACTCTCCCACAGGGTCCCCCCTGCAGTACCATCGGCGCTGTGAGGCTTAGCTTCCGGGTTCGGAATGTAACCG
>NZ_JBEYXZ010000046.1:0-48507 GCF_040645305.1 Streptomyces sp. NPDC046831
ACCCCCCAGGTCATCCCTTCGACAGGGGGCAACAGTCATGCCGGGCCCGGAGGCCAGCGGCCCTCTTGCAGGACCGCGAAGAAGATAACGGGGTGGAGCGGCGCGGGGCGGAGCGACTCAGCGCGGGCCGGGGCGCTCCCGCGGAACCGGCGGCTCAGCTCCGCGCGCGGCGGCTCGGCGAGGGGCGGGGCAGGTCAAGACGGGGCGAGGCTCAGCGCCGGATGAGGCGGCTCAGCGCGGGGCCGGCGACCACCGGCCAGCGCGTCTGCCGCTCGGCGACGCCGGGAACGGCCGCCCGCTGTTCGCACGCCTGCCGGCCGGCGGCGCCCCGTGACGGCCGGGCGGCGGCGCCAGCCGCCGCGTGCGTCAGCCGGCGTTCACGGGGCGCCGCCGCGGCTCACGTCGCCGTGCGCCGCCGGTCCGGGTGGGAGGCGAGACATGGCTGCGTCCGGTCGGCCCGCGGCCCGTCGTGCCGCAGCGGGGCCGCGTTGGCGCGGTCGAGGGCGGAGGCGGTGGCCGCCGCCGGCCCGAGGACGACCGTGGCGATCGCGCAGATGACCGTCCAGTAGCCGCGCAGGGCAGCCGCCCAGCCGGCCGGCCCGCTCTCGGCAGCCTCCGTGCCGCCCGTCACGCAGGTGACCGCCGGGCGGCGGGCTGCTAGGGCCCTGCCGCAGCGGTGCGGCCCCGCTGTGCGCCGCCGCCGGGGACCGGGCGCCGACGCCCGGGCGCGCCCGTTCACCGTCGCCCCTGCAGTCGGGCGGCGGCCTGGCGGATCTCCGGCAGCCGGGCTGTCAGGGCCGCGCCCGGGCAGCTGGTCTGGAAGCCGTCCCTGTGCCCGGCCAGGGCGGGCAGGGTGACGGCCGTGCCGGCCTTGTACCGGCTGAGGCTGCTGCTGGAGACCAGGTGGGCGCGGGACCGAGGGTCCACGTCCGCCAGGCCCAGCTTCCAGGCGGCCAGCGCGGCGATCGCGTCGGTCACGGCCCGGGGCACCTCCACCCCGGCCGTGAAGGTCCCGATGGCCGCTATGCCGGAGCTGCGGTGGTTGAACCCCTGGGCGTGCGCGCCGGTGACGGCACGGTCGGCGCCGCCCGCCCGGCCCTCGTAGATGGTGCCGCAGCGGTCGACCAGGAAGTTGTAGCCGATGTCGTCCCACTGGCGGGCGCCCGTCTGTCCCGCGTACAGGTGGCGGATGATCTGCGGGGCGTCCGCGCACCGGTAGCCGTTGGGCGAGTCGGTGTGGTGGACGAACACCGCGACGACCTTGTCGTCGTAGCGCGGGGGCGGCTGCGGACGCGGGGTGGCCGCGGCCGCCCAGACCGACCGCGGCACGATCTTCGGCCGGGGTGCGCGGTGCGGGAGGGCGGTGTGGGCGCTGCGGCGGGCCACCGGGTGCGCCGGCGGGCTCGCCGTCCCGTCGGCGGCCTGGGCGCACAGCACGAGGGCGCCGAAGGCGGCGGTGCCGGGCAGGCAGCCGAGGAGCACCATCGTGGTGCGCCGCAGCCGTCCCGGCCTCCGTCTCTCGTGGAGCCGAGTTCCTGTCATGATCCGCATGAGCTCACTGTCGGGCGGATCGGCTGCGTCCGCGACGTGTGCTGTGCCAGCCGGTGGAACCGCCGCGCGGTCGGCGCGTCCGCGGGGGTGATCGCACGCTCGACCGGGTTTCCGGGCCCGCGAGCGCCTCCGGTCGGGGACCGGGTGCGCCCGAGCGCGGGGCAGGGTGCCGTCAGGCCCCGTCCCGCCCCAGGGACCGGCCCATGAACACGTCGTCGACGTAGGCGCCGTTCAGATGGAACTCCTCCGGCAGCACGCCCTCGACGACGAAGCCCTCGGACTCGTAGAGCGTGCGGGCCGGCGTGTTGTGGCCCAGCACCCGCAGCGTGAGCCGGCGCGCGCCCTGGCGGCGGGACTCCTCGACGGCGGCGCGCAGCAGGGCGCGGGCGACCCCCTTGCCGCGCGCCTTCTCGGCCACCGCCAGTCCGCGGATCTGCCGGACGTGCGCGTTCGACTCCAGCGGAGTGGCGAAGCCGAGGCGGAGGTAGCCGACGACCTCGCCGTCGAGCTCGGCGACCAGGTGGTCCCGGGGCTCCAGACGGTCCGTGAAGAACGGCTCGTCCGGGTACTGCGCGGGCGGCTTGACCGCGTGCAGCGTGGACCAGGTGTCCCGGTCGAGCCGGGCGAGGGCGTCCTCGTCGCCGAGGGTGGCGTGGCGTATGTGCGGCGGCATGGGGGTCACTGTACGGCGCACGTGTGCGGCGTCGTCCAGCGGTTTCCGGGCGGTACGGGGCAGGATGACCGCATGGAACGGACCCGAATCGCGGTGGCCGGCGCGTCCGGTCTCATCGGCAGCGCCCTGGTGCGGTCGCTGGCCTCGGACGGGCACGAGGTGGTGCGTCTGGTGCGGCGTGCGCCCCGGGGTGCGGGCGAGGTCCGGTGGGACCCCGGGGCCCGGTACGTGGACACGGCGGGGCTCGCCGGGTGCGACGCCGTGGTCAACCTGGCGGGCGCCGGGATCGGCGACCACCGCTGGACGGACGCGTACAAGCGGACGATCCGCGACAGCCGGGTGCTGGGCACGGCGGCGCTCGCCGAGGCCGTGGCCTCGCTCGACCGGCCGCCGCGGGTCTTCGTGGGCGGCAGCGCGATCGGCATCTACGGCGACACCGGTGACCGGGCGGTCGACGAGAGCGCGCCGCCCGGGGACGGCTTCCTGCCGTCGCTGTGCGTGGAGTGGGAGGAGGCGGCGGCCGCCGCGCGGGAGGCGGGCGTGCGCACCGTGTTCGCGCGGACCGGGCTGGTGGTGGCGCGCGGGGGCGGGGCCTGGGGGCGGTTGTTCCCGCTCTTCCAGGCCGGGCTCGGCGGGCGGCTGGGCGACGGGCGGCAGTACTGGTCGTTCATCGCGTTGCACGACGAGGTCGCCGCGCTGCGGCACCTGATCGACCGCGAGGACCTGGCGGGGCCGTTCAACCTGACCGCGCCGAACCCGCTGACGAACCGTGAGATCACCGCCGGGATGGGGCGGGTGCTGCGCCGGCCGACCCTCTTCGGCGTGCCCGCGGCCGCGTTGCGGCTGGCGCTCGGGGAGCTGGCCGCCGACGTGCTGGGCAGCCAGCGGGTGCTGCCCCGGCGGCTGCTGGAGTCGGGGTTCTCCTTCGCGTTCCCGGACATCGAGGGGGCCGTCCGCGCGGCGCTGTGACGCCCGTTCCCTCGCCGCACAGCACCCCGGCATATGGCCCTGGCGGACTCCACGACCGTATGCGACCACCGTGCGACCGTGCCCTGTCCATGCGCGACTGCCCATGACCGGTCACGGCCCTAACCTCGTGCCGAACTCGGGTATTCCTGGAGCCGGTTGGGGGCATCACTGCTCCACCGGCCGCGCAACCTCGAGGAGGGGCACGTGCTTGAGCCCGCATACCAGGCGGACGTCGTCGTCGTGGGAGCCGGGGTCGCCGGACTCGCGGCGGCGCATCGGCTGACCAGCGCAGGAGTGAAGACCGCGGTCCTGGAGGCCGCCCCGTACGTGGGCGGCCGCATGTCGACGGAGAAGGTCGACGGGTTCCGGCTCGACCGGATCGGGCAGTTGCTGTCCACGGCGTATCGCGAACTGCTGCTCACCCCGGGCCTCGACGGACTCGTGCTGCGCCCCTTCGCGCCGGGGGTCCTGCTGCACCGTGACGGACGGCACCACCGGACGAGTGCCCCGGCGGGCGGACGGAGCGCGAGGAGCGCACTTCATGTTGTACGCGCCTTCGCGAGCGCCCCCCGACCGCCGGTCCCGCCGAAGCTGCGGGCGGGCGCCCTGCGTCCGGCTCCGCCGTCCCGGACGCGCACGGACGCACCGCTGGACGACGCCGGCCCGGGCCCGCTCGGCGTGTCCTTACCGGACCCCGGCGCTGCGCGGCGCCCGGTCCGGCCCCGGGCGGGCGACCGCGCCCAGCCGTTCGAGCCCTCGCGTGCCCACCCCCTCGGTATCGGCGCGCCGCTCCGGGTCCGCGCCGAGCTGGCCCGGATCGCGGGGACGCCCGTCGACCGTCTGCTCTCGCGCCCCGAAATGCCCGCGCGCCGGGCCCTGGAGGCACGCGGCCTGCCCGCCCGCACCGTCGACGGCTTCCTGCGGCCGCTCCTGGCCGCCCTGTTGTGCGATCCGGACCTCGCCAGCTCCAGCAGGGTCGCGGACCTCGCGCTGCGCGCCTTCGCCGGCGGCCGGCTGTGCCTGCCCGAGGGCGGCGCCGAGGTGCTGCCGGAACTGCTCGCCGGCACGCTGCCGCCCGGCACCGTGCACACCGGCGTCCGTGTCACCTCCGTCTCCACGACGGCGGTGACCACCGCGGAGCACGGCGTGATCCGCTGCCGCGCGGTCCTGCTGGCGACCGACGCGCGCGCCGCCGCCGCGCTGCTTCCCGGCCTGCGCGTGCCGGACTTCCGTCCGGTGACGGTGGTGCACCACACGACGGACGAGCCGCCCGCGACGGGCGGGTTCCTGCTGCTCGACGCGGACCGGGGCGGGCCCGTCGCGCACACCGCCGTGGTCAGCAGGGTGGACCCGGCCCGCGCCCCGGCGGGCCGCACGCTGGTGTCGTCGACGGTCCTGGGCGCGCCCCCGGCCGAGGTCGACCGGGCCGTCCGCCTCCACCTGTCCCGGCTGTACGGCACCTCCACCGCGCGGTGGGAGACGCTCGCGGTGCACCACACCGCCGAGGCGGTGCCGGTGATGCGGCCGCCGTACGACGTGCGGCGGACGGTGCGACTGCTGGCGGGCCTGTACGTGTGCGGCGACCACCGGGACACGGGCACGGTCCAGGGCGCGCTGCACTCGGCCCACCGGGCGGCGGACGCGATCCTGGCCGACCTGGGCGCCGGACGCCCGATGCACACGGCCGAGCCCGTACCGACGGCCCGCGCGGCCTGAGCGACGCGCGGTCCCCGGCGGGCACCGCCCCGGCGGGGACCGTTCCGCCGGGCACCGTTCCGCCGGGCACCGCCCCGGCGGGGACCGTTCCGCCGGGCACCGTTCCGCCGGGCACCGCCCAGGCGGGGACCGTTGCGGCGGGGACCGTACGGCCCCCGCCCGGGCGCCCGCGAGCCGGCCGCCGGGGCCGCGCGCGGGAACGGCGAGGCGGTCGCCGCGCCGCGCGTCCCGGCCCGGCCCGCGCTCCCACCGGTCCCGGCGGCAGGGTTCAGTTGAGGGTCGCGATCCTCTCGCGGTACGACCGGACCGGCGCCGCGTCCTTGTACGGCTCCAGGCGGCGCTCGAAGTCGCGGACGTACTCGGCCGCCCGGACCGAGCGCATCTCGGCGGCCTGGCCCGCGGCCTCGGCGCCCAGCCGGCAGGCCTGGTCCAGGTCGCCGAGGCCGAGGCGGGCGGTGGCGAGGACGACCCGGCAGAACAGGCGGCTGCGGGCGAACGCCGGGGCGCGCAGCTGGAGCGCGCGCTCGGCGTGCTGGGCGGCGGCGCGGTACTGCTGGAGGTCGCGGTGGCAGTGCCCGAGCTCGTCGGCGAGCTGGGCCTCGTCGAAGAAGCGCGCCCAGTGCGGCACGTCGTCGCCGGGCCGGGCGGCCTCCAGGGCGCGCTCGGCCCGGACCAGGGAGGCGGTGCAGGCGCGTACCTCGCCCAGGACGGCGTGCCCGCGCGCCTCGGCCGCGTGCAGCAGCGCCTGCACGGCCGGCACGGCGGAGGTCCCGAGCCCCTGCTGCGCCACCCGCGCGAGCTGCACGGCCTCCCGCCCGTGGCCGAGGTAGACGGCCTGGCGGCTCATGGTGACCAGGACGTAGCCGCCGTAGGCACGGTCGCCGGCCGCCTGCGCGAGCCGCAGCGCCTGCACGAAGTAGCGCTGGGCGAGTCCGTGCGCCGCGATGTCGTACGACGTCCAGCCCGCGAGCCGGGTCAGGTCGGCGGCCGCGGCGAACAGGCGGCGGCCCGTCTGCTCGCCGTAGGTGCCGCGCAGCATCGGCTCGCACTCGTGCTCCAGGTAGCGCACGAGGGCCTGCCGGGCGTGACCGCCGCCGTACATGTCGTCGAGCGTGCGGAACAGCTCCCCCACGGAGCGCAGCGCGGCGATGTCCCCCGCGGTGACGCGCTGGCCGGGGCCGCGCTCGGCCGCCTGGCCGCGCTGGCGGGGCACGGCGGCCTGCTGCCCGGCCGCGGACACGGGCCGGGCGGCCACGCGCGGCGCGGGCGTCTCCTGGCGGGCGACCCGCTCGTCGGGCCGTCCGATCAGCCAGTCGCGGCTGGGCACCACCAGGCCCGCCGGGGTGAAGGCGATCTTCCGCAGTTCGGCGTGGCTGCCGGAGTCCTTGCGCCACAGCCCGCTGACGATGTCCACCGCCTCCTCGGGCGTGGCGGCGAACTCCAGTCCCGCGTACACCGGGGCGCAGGCGTCCAGGCCGAGGTCCTGGGCGGTCAGGCGCCGCCCCAGGCGCCGGGTGAAGACCTCCGCGATGAGCGCGGGCGTGGTGCCCCTGGGCTGCTGGCCGCGCAGCCACCGGGTGACGGAGGTCTTGTCGTATCTCAGGTCCAGCCCGTGTTCGAGGCCGAGCTGGTCCACGCGACGGGCCAGACCTGCGTTGGAGAACCCCGCTTCTGCGATGAGCGCGGCGAGCTGACGGTTGGGGGTGCGCTGCACGGGTCGTTCCGTCATCTGCGGTGCGGTCTCCTGCCTTCCAGGCCTTAGAGGTGTCCGGATTGCCTGTGAGCAGCCCTTATGGCCTCGTGACGGCGCGAATGTAGCGGAGAGTGAGCAGGGGACCGCATATTTCGATCGGCATTCATCCGATCGTGTGAGGATTGCCCGCCGGGCTGACGCGCGACGGCCGGACGTACAGTGGCGTGGGCGCGTCGTGCGCCTTACGACCTTCAGGGAGGCGCTTGCCGTGAGTGAGTTGCGGTTCGTCCGGATGGGATTCGGTGCCGGGGCCGTGGAGTACCAGGCGGCGTGGGACGAGCAGCGCCGCGTGCACGCCGCCCGGTTCGCGGACGAGATCCCCGACACCGTGCTGCTCCTCGAACACCCCCCGGTCTACACGGCGGGCCGGCGCACCGAGGCGAGCGAGCGGCCGCTCGACGGCACGCCCGTCATCGACGTGGACCGCGGCGGCAAGATCACCTGGCACGGTCCGGGCCAGCTGGTCGGCTACCCCATCCAGAAGCTGCCCCGCCCGGTGGACGTGGTGGCCCACGTGCGGCGCCTGGAGGAGGCCCTGATCCGCACCTGCGCGGAGTTCGGCCTCACCACCACCCGCGTCGAGGGCCGCAGCGGCGTCTGGGTGCTCGGCGACCCGGTCGAGAAGCGGCCGTCGCTCGGCGGGCTGTCCCTGGACTTCGACCCCCGGCTGAACGACGAGGAGTTCGATCCGCGCCTGAGCGGCCCGGAGTACGCCCCCTCCAACGCCGGCCAGCGCCGCGAGGACCGCAAGATCGCCGCCATCGGCATCCGCGTGGCCAAGGGCGTCACGATGCACGGCTTCGCGCTGAACGTGAACCCGGACAACGCCTGGTTCGACCGGATCATCCCCTGCGGGATCCGGGACGCGGGTGTCACCTCCCTGGCCGCCGAGCTCGGGCGGGACGTGACGATCCAGGACGTGCTGCCGGTCGCCGAGCGGCACCTGCGGGACGTGCTGGAGAACGCGGAGCCGAAGCCGCGCCGGACCGAGAAGGCCACCGCCTGACCGGATGGGGAACCGGGACCGGGTCCCGGCCCCGCGGGCGGGTCCGCCTCACCGGCCGGACCCGCGGAAGACGGGCGTACCCTGGTGTGCGCCGAAGAATCGAAGCTACAGGAGCCGATGTGTCCGCAGTCGCACCCGACGGACGCAAGATGCTGCGCCTGGAGGTCCGCAACAGCCAGACCCCCATCGAGCGCAAGCCCGAGTGGATCAAGACCCGGGCGAAAATGGGTCCCGAGTACACCAAGATGCAGAACCTCGTGAAGAGCGAGGGCCTGCACACGGTGTGCCAGGAAGCCGGCTGCCCCAACATCTACGAATGCTGGGAGGACCGCGAGGCCACCTTCCTCATCGGCGGCGACCAGTGCACCCGGCGCTGCGACTTCTGCCAGATCGACACGGGCAGGCCCGAGGCCCTCGACCGCGACGAGCCGCGCCGCGTCGGCGAGTCCGTGGTCACCATGGACCTCAACTACGCCACGATCACCGGCGTCGCCCGCGACGACCTGGAGGACGGCGGCGCCTGGCTGTACGCCGAGACCGTGCGCCAGATCCACCGGCAGACGGCCGGCCGCGAGGGCGGCCGCACCAAGGTCGAGCTCCTGGCCCCGGACTTCAACGCGGTCCCGGAGCAGTTGGAGGAGGTCTTCTCCGCCCGGCCCGAGGTCTTCGCGCACAACGTCGAGACCGTGCCGCGGATCTTCAAGCGGATCCGCCCCGGCTTCCGCTACGAGCGCTCGCTGAAGGTCATCACCGCCGCGCGCGACTACGGCCTGGTCACCAAGTCCAACCTCATCCTCGGCATGGGCGAGACCCGCGAGGAGGTCGTCGAGGCGCTCCGGCAGCTGCACGACGCCGGCTGCGAGCTGGTCACCATCACGCAGTACCTGCGCCCCTCCGTGCGTCACCACCCCGTGGAGCGGTGGGTGAAGCCGCAGGAGTTCGTGGAGCTGAAGGAGGAGGCCGAGCAGATCGGCTTCTCCGGCGTGATGTCCGGCCCGCTGGTGCGGTCCTCGTACCGCGCGGGACGGCTGTACCGGATGGCCGTGGAGAAGCGCGGCGCGTTCGTCGCCTCCCAGGCCGTCTGACACGTCGCCGCACCGCCGTGCCCCGGACGGCGGCCGCCAACGTGTGAAATCGCGCACAAGAACCTACCATCGAGTAGTGACCGATTCGACGCGTTCCGGCCGTCGCCGCAGATGAGGGCGCCCGGCGGGATCGCGTCGGTCGTGCGACCTGCGCCGACGGGGCTTCATGGACGTTTGACCGGTCGGTCACGCACTGGTAACACCAATCAGTGACCCTGGCCTTACACCACGTACAGCCGAGCCGCTCCGAGGGGGCCACCCACCATGCAGGCCGCGCCCGTTCGCGCCACCGCGATCCCGTCCGTCACCGACGCGCTCCGTGCCGTCGAGTCCCTGCTGATGAGCGGCGGGCAGCGCACCGCCCGCCGCAACGCCTGGACCTCCGTCCTGGAGGACCGCCGCCGCGCCCGGGCCCGGGTCGAGGCCCAGCAGGTCCTCGACCGGACCTACCGCACCACCGGCTCCTGACCGGCCCGCACGGCCGGTTCCCCGCCGCCCCGCCCGCGCGCCGGAGCACCGCGCGGCCGCGGCGCCGCCGGCCGCTCCTCCCGCGCCCCGCCGGCGGCCCGGCCACCGCCCCCGGCGCTCCCCCGGGCACTGCCGTCCCGGGCGCTCGCCGGGCCACGTAGACTTCGTGGCATGGCGAGGAAGGAAAGCGCAGCGGAAGCTGCCAACCCCGGGCGACTGAAGCAGATCGCTCTGACCTACAAGATGACCAGCAAGGCTGATCCGAAGATCGGTCTGGTGCTCGCGGCTGTCGGAATCGTCACCTTCGGTGTCTTCCTCGCGATCGGCTTCTTGATCGGTCACCCTATTTACCTGGGCGTCCTCGGTTTCCTGCTCGCCTTCCTCGCGATGGCGATCGTCTTCGGACGCCGGGCCGAGCGCGCCGCCTTCGGGCAGATGGAGGGCCAGCCGGGCGCCGCCGCGGCGGTCCTGGACAACATCGGCCGCGGCTGGACGACCACGCCCGCGGTGGCCATGAACCGCAACCAGGACGTCGTGCACCGCGCGGTCGGCAAGGCGGGCATCGTGCTGGTCGCCGAGGGCAACCCGAACCGGGTGAAGTCCCTGCTCGCCGCCGAGAAGAAGAAGATGAACCGCATCGTCGCGGACGTCCCGGTGCACGACGTGATCGTCGGCAACGGCGAGGGCATGGTGGAGCTGAAGAAGCTCCGGACGACCCTGCTGAAGTTCCCGAGGGTGCTGACCGGCCCCCAGGTCACCGCCACCAACGACCGACTGCGCGCCCTGGGCGACCTGATGAGCAACATGCCGCTGCCGAAGGGCCCGATGCCCAAGGGCATGCGGATGCCGCGCGGCGGCCCGAGGACCCGCTGACATCCCACCCGCTTACGGCGAAGGGGCGCCCGGAGTGATCCGGGCGCCCCTTCGCCGTGTGCGGTGGACGGGTGACGCGGTGCGCGGTGGGGCGGAGGGCGCCCGTGGACGGTCGGGCGGACGGCTGTGCGGTGAGACGAGGCGGGTCGGGTGACCGCGGTGCGTGCGACGGCGGGCGGCCTCGTGGGGCTGGGGCGCGGTGGGGGTCCGCTGTCGGCGCGGGGCCGCGCGCGGAGGGCTGTTGCAAGGGACGGCGGCGGGCCGCCGTAGACGCGTGCCCCACACGGAGGCGGCACCGCGCGCGGAGGGCTGTGGCGAGGGACGGCGGCGGGCCGCCGTAGACGCGTGCCCCACCCGGAGACGGCACCGCGCGCGGAGGGCTGTGGGCGAGGGACGGCGGCGGGCCGCCGTAGACGCGTGCCCCAGGCGGCACTGCGCGCGGAGGGTCGCCGCGACGGGCAGCAACGCGCCGTACGTGGGCGACGGCGCCGGGCGTCGTGCGACGGCCGGGTGCCGTGCGGCCGCCGGGCCGCGGCACTGCGTCGCTCAGCAACGGGCCGGTCCGTCCGCAGCCCGTGGTGCGCGGGGCCCGGCGGCCGGCCGGAGCGTCAGATGCGGACCTCGACCGTGCCGGCCAGCCGGTCGTGCAGTCCCCGTCCGTCCCGGTCCCAGACCAGGGCGGGAAGGGCCAGGCACAGCAGCAGCGTGCGCACCAGACCGCGCCCGGGGCTCACCCGGCCGGTGCCCAGCGCGATCACCCGCAGGCCGAACAGGCGCTTGCCCGGTGTGAAGCCGATCGTGCCGACGGTGAGGACGCCGAGCACGAAGAAGACGACCAGCGCCCAGTTGCCCGTCGCCTGGTCGTACCCGTGCGTGATCAGGCTGTAGGCGATCAGCAGGCACAGGGTCCAGTCGACGGCGAGGGCACCCAGCCGCCGGCCCGGACGGGCGAGGGATCCGGGTCCCTGCTCCGGCAGCCCGAGATGTTCGCCCCGGTAACCGAAGTCGGCGCCGGCCTCCTCGGCGGCCGCGCGCGGCCCGGACAGCCACGAGCCCACTACTTGCCTGTTGTCCACCCGTCCACCGTACTGCGACCCTGGAGACGGGGTAGACGGCGGGGTGTCCACAGCCGTGACCGCACCCGGGCCGGTTAACTTCTGCGAAACAAACGGGTCACGCCGGAGAAATCACCCGTCCCTAGGGTCGAGGCAGCGCGTGCCACCGCACTGGCCGCACGAACGATCTACCACCCCGGCGGGACGGTCGGGAGTAGGAGGAGCTGGATGTTCCAGAACGCCGACGAGGCCAAGAAGTTCATCGCGGACGAGGACGTCAAGTTCGTCGACGTCCGCTTCTGCGACCTGCCGGGCGTCATGCAGCACTTCACGGTGCCCGTTGAGGCGTTCGACCCGGACGAGGAGCTGGCCTTCGACGGGTCCTCGATCCGCGGGTTCCAGGCGATCCACGAGTCCGACATGGCCCTGCGCGCCGACCTGTCGACCGCGCGGGTGGACCCGTTCCGCCGGGACAAGACCCTCAACATCAACTTCTTCATCCACGACCCGATCACGGGCGAGCAGTACTCGCGTGACCCGCGCAACGTGGCGAAGAAGGCCGAGGCGTACCTGGCCTCCACCGGGATCGCCGACACGGCGTACTTCGGTCCCGAGGCCGAGTTCTACGTGTTCGACTCCGTCCGCTTCGCCACCAGCGCGAACGAGTCCTTCTACCACATCGACTCCGAGGCCGGCGCCTGGAACACCGGTGCCGTGGAGAACAACCGCGGCTACAAGGTCCGCTACAAGGGCGGCTACTTCCCGGTCGCGCCGGTCGACCACTTCGCCGACCTGCGGGCCGAGATCTCCCTCGAGCTCGACCGGGCCGGCCTGAAGGTCGAGCGCCAGCACCACGAGGTCGGCACCGCCGGCCAGGCCGAGATCAACTACAAGTTCAACACGCTGCTCGCGGCCGCGGACGACCTGCAGCTGTTCAAGTACATCGTGAAGAACGTCGCCTGGCGCAACGGCAAGACGGCGACCTTCATGCCGAAGCCGATCTTCGGCGACAACGGCTCGGGCATGCACGTCCACCAGTCGCTGTGGAGCAACGGCGACCCGCTGTTCTACGACGAGGCCGGCTACGCGGGCCTGTCGGACACCGCCCGCTACTACATCGGCGGCATCCTGCGGCACGCCCCGTCGCTGCTCGCCTTCACCAACCCGACGGTGAACTCCTACCACCGCCTGGTGCCGGGCTTCGAGGCTCCGATCAACCTGGTGTACTCGCAGCGCAACCGCTCCGCCGCGATGCGCATCCCGATCACCGGCTCGAACCCGAAGGCCAAGCGGGTCGAGTTCCGTGCCCCGGACTCCTCCGGCAACCCGTACCTGGCGTTCTCCGCCCTGCTCCTCGCGGGCCTGGACGGCATCAAGAACAAGATCGAGCCGGCCGAGCCGATCGACAAGGACCTGTACGAGCTGGCTCCCGAGGAGCACGCGAACGTCGCGCAGGTCCCGACCTCCCTCGGCGCCGTGCTCGACTCGCTCGAGGCCGACCACGAGTTCCTCCTCCAGGGCGACGTGTTCACGCCCGACCTGATCGAGACCTGGATCGACTTCAAGCGCACGAACGAGATCGCCCCGCTGGCGCTGCGTCCGCACCCGCACGAGTTCGAGCTGTACTTCGACGTGTGACAGCGCCCCGGGCCGGAGCGGGCTGACCGCTCCCCCGGGCCGTCCGTGGGCCGTCGGCCGGCTCTCCCGACACGGGAGAGCCGGCCGACGGCTTTTCCGGCGCCGCGCCGGGCCCGGCTGGTGCCGCGTCCGCCCCCCGGCCCTGCTGATGCCGCGTCGTCGCCGGCGCTCCTGGAGTGGAGGCGTGGGCTCCGGCAAGGCAGGCTGATTGCATGCAGGCGCTCCTGCACTCGTTCCTCCGGCTGGGAGCGGGCGGCCGTGGCCGGCTCCCACTCGCCCTGATGCAGGGTGGGCCCTTCCTGATCGGGCTGGCCGTGCTGGTCATCGAGTTCACGCCTGCCCACATCATCTACACCGGCCCCTTCCTCACCGCGATCCCGGCGCTGGCGGCGGTGACGCTGGGGCCGGGGGGAACCGCTGCGGCGACCGCTCTCGCACTGGCCATCAGCGCGATCACGGCTACCTACAACCACGCGTGGGGCACCCTGCAGGTCTACACCAACCTGCTGGCCCTGGGCCTGGTGTCCGTGGCCGGCTTCATCACGAGCAGCGCCATGCAGACGCGCCGGCAGAGAGAGCTGGACCGCATGCGCCAGATCGCCGTGGCGGTGCAGGAGGTCGTGCTACGGCCCGTACCCGAGCGACTGGGCCCGCTGCGGGCGGCCAGCATGTGCCTGGCGGCCGGGACGGGCGCGCAGGTGGGCGGTGATCTGTACGAGGCCGTGCAGACCCGGTACGGCATCCGGATGATCGTGGGCGACGTCCGGGGCAAGGGGCTCGCCGCGGTGCGAGCCGTCGCGGTGGCGACGGGCGCGTTCCGGGAGGCCGTGCATTACGAGGACGACCTGGTGGAGGTGGTGAACCGCTGCGCGGCCGCGCTTCGGCGGGAAGTCGCCGTGCCGGGGGAGTACGACGCGGACGTCCTGCTGGAGGGGTTCACCACGGTGCTCGTCGCACAGGTGCCGGAGGAACCCGTGGTGCAGCTGGTCAACCGTGGGCATCCGCCGCCGCTCCTGCTGCGCCGGGGCAGGGCCAGGACGCTCCTGCCGGCCTCGCCCTCGCCGCCCGTCGGCATGGAGGACCTCGTCACCGGCCCGCCCCCTGAAACCGAGAGCTACGCGTTCCTCCCCGGTGACCGCCTGCTGCTGTACACCGACGGCGTGATAGAGGCCCGCAACCGGGACAGCGAATTCTTCGCCCTGCCGGAGGCCACGGAGGGGATACACCCCGGCACCACCCCGCCGGAGTTCCTGGAACAGCTGCACCGGGCACTGGTCCGCCACACCGGGGGCGACTTGGCGGACGATGTGGCGATGCTCCTCGTCGACCGGCTCGACGGCGAACCGGAGCCGCCTCCTGGTGGGACGGTCGCGGGGCGGCGGTCGCCGTGAGCGGCGCGTCCCCCCTCCCCCACGGAGGCGGGGTCGCCGCCGGGTGAGTAACCTTCCGTCCCGGCGTTCCGCAGCCGGAAGAAGGTGAACGGGGATGACTGAACGCGACGAGTTTCCACGGGAGTTCGACCACAGATGGGCGGACGCGGCGGAGCACAAGGAGCCCTCGGCACGGGCCCGGATGCTGGCCGCGCGCTGGAAGGACAATCCGCCCGGCCCGGTCCCGTTCCGTGCCGGCCCGGACCCGGTCGCCCCGCGCCGCTCGTCCTGGGTGTCCACGGTCGTGGTGCTGGGCTGCGTGGCCGTGGTGATAGTGCTGCTCGGCTGGGCCGAGATGCGCGCCTACCACTGAGGCCGGCCGGCCCGCTCCCCGGGCGGCGGGCCGGCGGGCCGCCGGGGGCAGCGGGCGTCTCCGGGTGCCCGCCGAACGCTCCGCCGGGGAACGCGGCGGGCCCGCCCGCGGGGGCCCGCCGCCCGCCACAGGGGTCGCACGGCCCCCTCGCCCCGGCGTGGCGCAGGTGCACACTGGACAGCGGGACGGGTGCCCGACTGCGGGGTGATGCAGATGCAGAGCCGTTTCCGGAGCGATCGGCGGCTGACCGCGCGCATGGCGGTCACGCTCTTCCTGCTGGGCCTGCTGTACGTGGCCTTCGTCGCCGCGCTGATCGTGCTCCTGAAGTCGTGGGTGCTGGTCGTGGTGGTCGCGGCGGGCCTGCTCGCGGCCCAGTACTGGTTCTCCGACCGGATCGCGCTGTTCGCGATGCACGGCCGGGTGGTGGAGCGGGAGCAGTACCCCGAGCTGCACGCGGTGGTGGACCGGCTGTGCGCCCTCGCCGGCATGCCCAAGCCGGTCGTCGCCGTCTCCAACATGGACATGCCGAACGCGTTCGCCACCGGCCGCAACCCCGACAAGTCCGTGGTGTGCGTGACCACCGGGCTGCTGCGGCGGCTGGAGCGGCCAGAGCTGGAGGGCGTGCTCGCGCACGAGCTGTCGCATGTGGCGCACAAGGACGTCGCGGTGATGACCGTCGCGTCCTTCCTGGGCGTGGTCGCGGGCCTGATGGTCCGCTTCGCCTTCTACTCGGAGCTGTTCGGCGGGCGCGCACGCCGGGACCAGAACACCGTCGCCGTCTTCGCCGCCGTGATGGGGGTGTCGGCGGCCGTGTACGCCCTCAGCTTCCTGCTGATCCGGGCCCTGTCCCGGTACCGGGAGCTGGCCGCCGACCGGGCGGCGGCGCTGCTCACCGGGCGGCCGTCGGCGCTGGCCTCCGCGCTGACGAAGGTCACGGGCGACATCGCCCGCATCCCCACGCGCGACCTGAGGACCGCGCAGGCCTTCAACGCCTTCTACTTCACTCCCGCGCTGGGCTCCGGCCCCTCCCTGTCACGGCTGTTCTCGACCCACCCGAGCCTGGAGCAGCGGCTGGAGCAGCTGGGCCGGATCTCCGCCGAGCTGGGTGAGGCCGTGACGCCCGGGAAGGCGGGCTGAGCATGGGTCTGCTGGACATCCTGCTCGGCCGGACCAGGCCCGTCGCGCCCGACCTCGACCAGCTGTTCGCACTGCCGTCGGCGGCGCTCACGCTGGAGGCGGCGTCGGGGTTCACACCGACCGGGCAGGGCGCCGTGTGCTTCGCCACGGTCGAGGGCGGGGCGTTCGAGCAGACGCACCGGGAGGTGCAGGCGCTGCTGGACGCCGACACCGGACGCGCGGGCCGGCCCGTGGAGCTGGTACGGGACGACTACGGCTACTCCTGGCTGGTCTCGCGCCGGGCGCCGGGCCAGCTGGTGGAGCTGGTCAACGACCTGCACGCCGTCAACAGCGTGCTGGAGGCCAACGGCTTCGGCCCCCAGCTGCTGTGCTCCCTGGCGGGCTTCCGGGACCGCACGGACCGCCGGCTGGCCCTGGTCTACCTGTACAAGCGGGGCGCGTTCTACCCCTTCGCGCCGCTGCCGGGCGGGCACCAGCGGCGCGACAACGCGCTCGAGCTCCAGGTGCGGGCGGCCCTGGCGAACGACCTGCGGATCGAGGAGGACCTCAGCCGCTGGTTCCCGGTGTGGGGCGCCCCCGGCCTGTGACGCGGCCGGGCGGGGCCCGCGCCGCCCGGACAGCTCCCCGAACGGTCACGCCGGCGACCGCGAAGTGCGGTGGACGCGGTGCCGGGGCGGGCGGCACCGCGCGCCCGCCCCGTCCGCCGTTCCGGCACGCCGTGTGACCACGCCCGGCCGCGCGACGGCGGCGCCGGGGCGGGCCGCGGGTCATGGCCCGCGGCGGTGCGAACGGCGCCGGATGCCCGCGGGGCGGGGCGGCGGCGGCCCGCGGGCCGGCGGCGGCGGAACGGGTGACGGGCCGAATGCCGGGCCGGTGTCGGTGGCGTCGGCGAGGATGCCCCTGCACGTGGTGGCACACGGAGGACGACGCGAACGGGTGGAGGTCGGCATGAGTGCAGCACCCCGGCACATCGGCGTACCGGAGCGACGGGCCAGGCTGGCACGGCGGCACCGTCTGCTCCCCGCGACGCGCGCGGCGGCGCCCGAGGAGGTGGCGGACTCCCTGGTGGCGCTGCACGGCACGGACCCGGCGACGGTCTACCTGGGCCTGGGCGCGCGGCTGGCGGAGCCGGTGAAGACGGTGCCGGAGACGGAGCGGGCGCTGTACGAGGACCGGACGCTGGTGCGCATGCACGGGATGCGGCACACCGTGTTCGTGTTCCCCGCGGACCTGACGGCGGTGGTCCACGCCTCCACCGGCAAGGTGGTCGCCGCCCGTGAGCGGGCCGCGCTGGTCAAGCACATGGCGGCGGCCGGGGCCCCCGGCGCCGCCTGGCTGGCCGAGGTCGAGGAGGCCACCCTGGCGGCGCTGGCGCGGCGCGGGCAGGCCACCGCGGCCGAACTCGCCCAGGACGAGCCGCGGCTGAGGGAGCGGTTCGTGTACGCGGCCGGGAAGAGCTACGAGGGCGTGCACACCGTCTCGACGCGGTTGCTGAAGGTGCTGGGTGTGGAGGGCAAGGTGGTCCGGGGCCGGCCGCTCGGCTCGTGGACGTCCAGCCAGTTCCGCTGGGCCCCGGCTCCCGAGCATCCCGAACTGGACGTCGCCGAGGCGCAGGCGGAGCTGCTGCGCCGCTGGCTGACGGCCTGCGGCCCGGCCGCCGAGGCCGACCTGAAGTGGTGGACGGGATGGCGGGTTACGGAGGTCCGCGAGGCGCTGCGGG
Organism: Streptomyces sp. NPDC046831; assembly: GCF_040645305.1. Classification (NCBI taxonomy): domain Bacteria; kingdom Bacillati; phylum Actinomycetota; class Actinomycetes; order Kitasatosporales; family Streptomycetaceae; genus Streptomyces; species Streptomyces sp. NPDC046831. The sequence continues at coordinate 17,388 of NZ_JBEYXZ010000046.1, forward strand.
CGATCGGGGCGCAGCGGGTGACCGTGGACGAGGGCCCGGCCTTCGTGGCCGGCGGCGACGACGGCCCGGTGGCGGAGCCTGCGGAGCCGTGGGCGGCCCTGCTGCCCGCCCTGGACCCGACGGCGATGGGCTGGCAGCAGCGGGACTGGTACCTGGCTCCGGAGTGGCGCCCCGCGCTGTTCGACCGCAGCGGGAACGTGGGTCCGACGGTGTGGTGGGACGGCCGTGTCGTCGGCGCCTGGGCCCAGCGGCCGGACGGCGAGGTGGTCTGGCGGATCCTGGACGCCGAGGGCGTGGGCCGGGAGGCGCGGGCCGCGATCGCGGCGGAGGCGGAGCGGCTGCGGTCCTGGCTGGGCCCGACGAGGGTCACGCCCCGCTTCCGGACACCGCTGGAGAAGGAGCTGGCCGCCTGAGCGGCTCCTGCGGGCCGAGGGTGCCTTCCTTCCGGCCCGTCCGGAGCTCCGTGGGACGCGGCCGTCCGGGCCGGACGCGGATCCGGAGCACCGGCGAACGCGCCCGTCCGACCGGCCGCGGGCCCGGAGCCGACAGACGCGGCCCGTCCGACCGGACACGGAGCCCGGAGCACCAACGGACGGTGCCCGTCCGACCGGCCGCGGATCCGGAACACCGACAGACGCGCCCATCCGACCGAACACGGAGCCCGGAGCACCAACGGACGGTGCCCGTCCGACCGGACACGGAGCCCGGAGCCGACAGACGCGGCCCGTCCGACCGGACACGGAGCCCGGAGCGCCAACGGACGGTGCTCGTCCGACCGGCCGCGGATCCGGAACACCGACAGACGCGCCCATCCGACCGGACACGGAGCCCGGAGCACCAACGGACGGTGCCCGTCCGACCGGACACGGATCCGGAACACCGACAGACGCGCCCATCCGACCGGACACAAAGCCCGGAGCACCAACGGACGGTGCCCGTCCGACCGGCCGCGGATCCGGAACACCGACAGACGCGCCCATCCGACCGAACACGGAGCCCGGAGCGCCAACGGACGGTGCTCGTCCGACTGGACGCGGGCCCGGAGCCGACAGACGCGGCCGGTCCGGCCCGGACGCGACGCGGATCCGGAACACCGACAGACGCGGCCCGTCCGGCCCGGACGGCGGGCGGGCGCGGGCCCGGCGCATCGCCGCGGGCCGTGACAGCGGCGCCGGGTGCCGGGCGACCGTACGCCGCACGGCACCCGGCGCCCGGGCTCACCGGCTGTACCGCAGCAGCGCCCGCACCATGTGACAGGTCGTGTCGGACGGCGGATGCACCCCGATGCGCTCCGCGGTGCTCCGTATCGTCTCGTCGCGGGCCTGACCCGGCAGGTAGACCCCCGAGTCGAGCAGGGCGATGGCGAGCCGCATCGCCTTCAGGCGGCGGTTGTGCGTGACGTACCACTCGCGCGGACGCCCGGCCGGCAGCGGCCGCTTCGCCACGGGCTCGTACGGCGAGTCGAACAGGACGGCACGCTTCGCGGTGGACTGGGTCGGCAGCGGTTTCGGCTTGAGTGCGGCAGCGGGCACAGGCATCCTCCTGTCGCGGTCAGGGTGCCGCCGGACGCCCCGGCGACACCCTCGAACACTGCTTCTATTCTACTGCTCCGCACTGACAAAAGCCCCTGGCCAGAAGGGCTTTCGGGACTGCTGTGACTGGGGCGGCGAACGGGTTTCGGCTACCGTGGCGCCATGGAGATCTGGATCAATCCGGCCTGCTCGAAGTGCCGCAGCGCGATCACTCTGCTCGACGCCGAGGGCGCCGACTACACCGTCCGCCGCTATCTGGAGGACGTACCGACCGAGGGCGAGATCCGCGACGTGCTGACCCGGCTCGGACTGGAACCGTGGGACATCACCCGCACCCAGGAGGCCGCCGCCAAGGAGCTCGGGCTGAAGGACTGGCCCCGGGACGACTCCGCCCGCGAGCGCTGGATCGAGGCGCTCGCCGCGCATCCGAAGCTGATCCAGCGCCCGATCATCACGGCCGACGACGGCACCGCGGTGGTGGCCCGCACGGACGAGGCGGTACGGGAGGCACTCTCCCGCGGCTGAGGTGTTCCCGCGCGGCCGGGCGCCCGTCACCCGCCGACACCGCCGGGCGCCCGCACCTGCCGCCAACTCGTCTGTGACGCAGGTTACTTCGCTGATCCATGCGACGGCTGAGCAGTCCCGTTCGGTATCTCGTACATAGCGGCGTACGCTCCCCTACCTCTTCAGGAGGCGCGCATGTCGCGCAGGAGAACTCTCAGCACGAAGAAGAAGGTCGCGCTGCTGACGGCGGCCGCGGCCATGGCGGGTGGCGGCGCCTTCGCCCTGGCGGCGACGTCGAACGCGTCGCAGCCGCAGTCCGCCGCGGACTCCGTCGCCTGTCAGGGCCTCGCGACCGCCCTCGGCAACAACCAGCGGTTCATCGAGGACCAGCGGGCCAACCCCGACGCCCAGTCGGAGGCGCGGATCGCCAACCGGCAGGCGGTCGTCGAGGAGATCAAGCGCAAGCAGGCCGCGTCCGGGTGCGTGGTGGGGGAGTCGGCTCAGGACTCCCAGGCCGCGCAGCCGGGCAACGCCGGCGGGCAGGCCGGGCAGCAGAACGGCGGAGAGGCCGGCCAGCAGGCCGGTGGCGCCGGGCAGGCCGCCCAGCCCGCCCCGTCCCAGCCGCCCCAGGCCGGCGACGCCGGGAACGGCGGCGGTGCGGCCGCCTCCGGGGAGCAGGTGTGCAAGGGCTCCACGGTCACCCTGTCCGGTGAGGGCGGCGCCCCGGCGGCGTCGTCGAACCAGTTCCCGGCCGGCACGACCCTGAAGGTCACCAACCTGGACAACAACAAGTCCACGACCGTGCAGGTCACGTCGGTCTCCGGTAGCTGCGTGCTGCTCAACAACGCCGCCTTCGAACAGGTCAGGGAGCCGGGCAAGTTCCTGATCCGGCGGGCGGTGATCGAGAAGGTGGGCTGAGGCTCAGCCCACCAGGAAACCGGTGAGGCGGGGGCCGCATGCGGCAGCGCGTGGTGCGAGACGTCCGGCAGGACCTCGACCTCGGCGCGCGGCAGCGCCCGGCCGGCCCGGTCCGCCACCTTCCGGGGATCGTGGGTCCTGCTGCTCCCGGCCAGGAGCAGCGGGACCGGCACGTCGAGTGCCCGCAGCGCCCGGGGCGCCACGCGGGGCGGTCACCGGCTTCACGGAGGGGAAGCCGGCGGCCGCCTCCTCCAGGCGCAGCCAGTCGGGGTCCAGCGGCACTCCCCCGGTCTCCCACTCCGGGAAGGCGCGGACGCGGCCGGGCGAGGGCCGCAGCAGCATCGGCAGCGCGCGCAGCAGGTAGGCCGCCTTGAACCCGGCGAAGCACTGGGTCGGGTCGAGGAGGAACAGGCGGCGTACCCGGGAGGGCGCGCACAGTGCGTAGTGTGCAGGGCGATCCAGCCGCCGCAGGAGTGGCCGCCGACGTCGGCGGCGCTCAGCCCGAGGCCGTCGAGGAGCGCGTCCAGCCAGCCGGCCAGGTCGTCCACCGTACAGAGGTGGCGGTCGCCGGCGGGGGTGCCCGCGGCGCCGGCGCCGCGGGCGAGATGGTAGCGGAGGACGGACGTGGAGGCGCGTGACCCCGAGCTGGAGACCGTCCACCTGCTGCGCGCGACGACGGTCGAACTCGGCCTGCACAGCGCCCGGTTCGCGTACCGCAACGACATGCACCCCACCGACGTCCGTGCGCTGATCGCGCTCATGGACGCCCGCCGGGCGGGCGAGGAGACGACCGCCGGGCGGCTCGGTGCCGCCCTCGGCCTCAACTCGGCCGGCACGACCGCCCTGATCGACCGTCTGGAGCGGGCCGGCCAGGTGCGGCGGGTGCGCAGCGGGGCCGACCGGCGCAGGGTGCTGATCGAGCCGACGGAACGCGCGGTCGAGCTCGGCTGGTCCTCCTTCGGCCCCCTGATCGCGCGGGCCGTGGAACTGCTGCGCGGGTACGACGCGCACCAACGGGCCGCCGTCCGGGACTTCTTGGAGGGGATGCGCGAGGCGGCCGCCGGCGGCGGGTGACCAGCCGGCCCCGCGGTCGGGTGACCCGGCGTCGCCGCCCTGCGGGCCGCCCGTCCGGCACCGCCGGCCGGGGGGTGTCCGGCCGGGCGGGGCGTCCAGCCTGTGAGAGGAGGCTGCTGCGGAGGACCGGTGTCTGCTTCAATGGGGGCATGGCCGGCTTCCACACGCACAGCGCGACGGGTCGCCACGACCTCCAGCCGTTCTGGCCTTCCCGTCAGCACGACGACTTCGACCGGGTGTGTTGCCGCGCGACCGACGCGCGGGCCCTGTAAGGCCGTATCCCCGGCATCACGCCGTACCTGCGGCCCCGGCCAGCGCGACACGACGTACGTCCCCGACGGCACCGACCACGAACTCGCGGCCGTCGCTCCTGCCGACGCACACCTCGCGCGAAAGAGCTGACCTCTCATGGCGACCACCCGTTCTCTCTCCACCGCGGCAGTCACCGCTCCCGCCGCCGTCTCCCACCCCGCCTTCACCGGCCCGTCCGCCGGCGGCCCGCGCCACCGGCTGCGCGCGGTCGAGCGGGACGAACCGGCCGACGTCACCCACCTCCTCCCGCCGGGGGCGACCTGGCTGCCGGCTCCGCAGCACACCTTGCCCAGCCTGCCGGGCCGGCCGCCGATGGTCGGCTACCTGCTGCTCGTCCCGGCCGGTCAGCAGCCGCCGTTCCTGCCGGCGGCCGCCGACCACACCCTGACGGCTCCCGCGGACGCCACCGCCCCGGCCGGCTCCGGCGGCCCGGCGGGCGTGACGGCCGCGCCGCCCGCCGGCACCGGTGATCCGCTCGTCCGCATCGACGCGGCGCGGCGCACCGCCGAGGTGGCCGGGCGCCCGCTGGACCTGACCTACCTGGAGTTCGAGCTGCTGGCGCACCTGGTGGCCCATCCGCACCGGGTGCACACCCGCGACCAGCTGGTCACCACGGTCTGGGGCTACGGCCACGTGGGGGACGGCCGCACCGTCGACGTCCACGTCGCCCGGCTGCGCCGGAAGCTGGGCCCGGAGCACCGCAGGACGATCCAGACGGTGCGCCGCGTCGGCTACAAGTACACGCCCCCGACCGGCGACTAGCCCTCTGCTGACGGCAGAGGGCGGTACCGTTCCGCGGCCGACGCGGGCACAGTCGGCGCATGAGACTTCTGGTGCTGGGCGGTACGGAGTTCGTGGGGCGGGCCGTCGTGGAGGCGGCGCTCGGGCGCGGGTGGGAGGTGACGGTGTTCCACCGGGGCCGGCACGAGCCCCCGGCCGGGGCACGGGTCCTGCGCGGCGACCGCACCGCGCCGGACGGGCTCGCCGCCCTCACGGACGGCACCTGGGACGCCGTCGTCGACACCTGGTCCGCGGCGCCGCGCGCCGTACGGGACGCGGCGCGGCTGCTGCGGGGCCGCGCCGCCCGGTACGTGTACGTCTCGAGCTGCTCCGTGTACGACTGGCCCCGGCCCGCCGGGTACACCGAGGACGCCCCCCCTCGTCGAGGACGCCGCGGCCGGGGCCGGGCCGAGCGACTACCCGCGGGACAAGCGGGGCGGCGAGCTGGCGGCGACGGAGGCCTTCGCGGACCGTGCGCTGCTGGTGCGCTGCGGGCTGATCCTCGGGCCGTACGAGAACGTCGGCCGCCTGCCGTGGTGGCTGAGCCGGATCGCGCGGGGCGGTCCCGTCCTGGCGCCGGGGCCGCGGGAGCTGCCGCTGAGCTACGTCGACGTCCGCGACCTGGCCGGCTGGGTCCTCGGGGCGGTGGAGCGGGAGCTGGGCGGGCCGTACAACCTCTGCTCCCCGCGGGGCCACGCCTCCATGGGCGCGCTGCTCGACGCGTGCGTGCGGGTCACCGGGTCGGACGCCGAGCTGCGCTGGACCGACCCCGCCGCCGTCCTCGCGGCGGGCATCCAGCCGTGGACCGAGCTGCCGGTGTGGGTGCCGCCGGGCAGCGACCTGTACGACGGTGTGCACACCGCCGACGTCTCACGGGCCGTCGCGACGGGCCTGCTCTGCCGGCCCGTCGCCGAGACCGTCGGCGACACCTGGAGCTGGCTGCGGACGCTGGGCGGCAGCGCCCCGCGGCGACCGGACCGGCCCGCCGCCGGCCTCGATCCGGCGGTGGAGGCGCGGGTGCTCGGTCTGCGGCCGCCGGCCGGAGGGCTGTGACCCGCGCCGGGCGGCGCACCGGCCGCCTCGGTGACGTCACGGCAACTCAGCGTGCGCGAGGGGCAGTTGGGGCGCCGGTGGCACGGGGCGCGTCGAAGAAGTTCCCGCGACGGCTGAACACCCGCGAGACCACGTCCGTATGGAAGGGAGCCGCTTCACTCCTGTCGGGCGCCTCGATGCTGCCCCGCAAGGAAGTCAGAGGAGTTCCATGGGACGCAACACACGAAAACGCCGCACGCCGCTGGCCACGAAGGCCATAGCCGCATCGGCGGCCCTAGCGCTCGGTGGGGGCGGGCTGATCTGGGCGAACTTCTACGCCTCTGCCCACGAGTCGGGCAACGACACGTGGCAGAACCGCACGAAGTCCGCCAGTGCGCAGGTGGCGACGATCGCGTGCCCGGACGTGGGTCAGAGGATGACGGACGTTCCGCGCGGCGCGCGCGCCGGTGTCGACAGGGAGCTGGCGAACCTCGACAAGCAGATCACCGACGCCTACGCCCGCCTCGCCTCCACCCGCCAGACCCAGGCGAACGACGCGAACTTCGTGCAGAACGCGATCGTCGGGCCGCTCAAGGAGAAGCGGGCGGCGACCATCGACCGGATCAGGATCACCATCCAGCGGGCCGGCGGATCGTTCTCGACCTCGCTGTCCCGGCTCGCCGGCTGCACGACCCAGAGCGCCGACCAGAACCGGACCGACGCGGGCGGCCAGAACGGCAACGGCGACCAGCAGCAGAACGGCGACGGCCAGAACAACGACGGCCAGAACAACGACGGCCAGAACAACGACGGTCAGAACAACGGTGACGGCCAGAACGGCGGCGGCCAGAACGGCGGCGGCCAGAACGGCGGCATCGGCGGCCAGGCCGGCAACGGCCCGACCGCGGCGGACTTCGTCGACATCACCCAGGTCCAGCCGAACGTCAAGGCGAAGCCGCGCCAGAGCCGCAACGCCTCGACCGGTACGTTCACCACCCGGTGCGGCGTGAACGCCAACAAGAACTACAACACCGACAACGTCATCGTGGCGCCCGGTGTGACCAACGGCGCGCACCACACCCACGACTACACCGGCAACCAGAAGATCAACGCGTTCTCCAGCAACGACACGTTCCTGCAGGGCGGGACGAGCTGCCAGAACAAGAACGACCTGTCCTCCTACTACTGGCCGGTGCTCCGTGCGCAGGACGGCACGCAGGAGTTCGACCAGAACCAGGACGGCGGCGGCAAGGAGGGCAACGTCGGCCGGATCCTGACCGCCAAGCAGGTTGAGATCAAGTACGTCGGCAGCCCGAAGAGCAAGGTCGTGGCGATGCCGCAGTTCCTGCGCATCATCACCGGCGACGCCAAGACCACCACCAACGGCCTGGCGAACGCCAACGCGCACTGGAGCTGCACCGGCTTCGAGAACAAGGTGCAGCTGACCGAGCAGTACCCGATCTGCCCGGAGGGCAGCCAGGTGGTCCGCTCGTTCGCCTTCCAAAGCTGCTGGGACGGCCAGAACACCGACAGCGCCAACCACCGCTCCCACGTGGCCTTCGCCGACGGGAACGGCAACTGCCAGAACGGGTTCAAGGCGATCCCGCAGCTGACGATGCGCCTGGTGTACGACGTGCCGCGGCCGGTGATCGAGAACGGCCAGGTGAAGAACGCCTACGCGGTGGACGGCTTCCCGGAGCAGCTGCACAAGGCGGCCACCGACCACGACGACTTCATCAGCATCACGACCGGCAACCTGGCGAACAAGATCGCCAACTGTGTCAACAGCGGCCGGAAGTGCCAGTGACGCACTGAGCGGTGACCGGTGAGGGAGGCCGGCGGCGGGAGATCCCGCCGCCGGCCTTCGCCGTGTGCGGGGCGGCTCAGCCCGCGTGGCCGCCGTGGGCGCCGTGGGCGCTGTGGTCGGTGCCGTTCTCCACGTCCCCGCCGAGCCGGCCGCGCAGCGCCGTGACCACCCCGTCGTCGCCGACGGCCACCCACTTGCGGCCCACGAGGTAGTGACCGCCGTAGTCCTTGGCCTCGTTGATCCACTCCCGCTGGCCGCGGTCGGTCGAGAAGGTGGCGAGGACGAACCTGCCGTCGGGGTTCCGGCACAGGGCCTGGCGGATCTCGTCGGCGTCCGTCTGCATGTCCGGCGTGCACTTCACCCGGGCAGCCAGGCTCTCCAGGCTGCCGGTCGCCGTCGGCGGCACCTTCGCGGCCGCGTCGCCGCCGGAGCCGCAGCCCGCCAGTACCAGGACCGCCGCGGCGCCGGCCCCCACGAGCATCGGTCGGGTCAACCTCATCTGTTCCTCCGGTCCCTTCCGGCGGCACTGGGCGCAAGCATGCCGCACGAGGCCCCCGGGAGGGGGCCCGCCCTTCGATACGGGCGGGATCCGCGCGCTGCTCAAATGCGGTGCGGCGGCGGGCACCCGTGTGTGAGGGTGGGCGCATGGACAAGGACTGGGAGACCCGTGTGGCCGCCGCCTGGGCGACCCTCGACGACTACGCTGCCAGGGGCGACGAGGCCGCCTTCCGCGCGGTGATCGACGCGCTCGCCGCCGAGCTGCCGGACGGCAGCCCGCTCGGCCCGTTCGAGCGGGCCTGCGCCTGGGACTCCACCGGCCACTCCGACAAGGCGGTGCCGCTGTACCGGGAGGCGCTGGCGCGCGGGCTGTCCGGCCACCGGCGGCGCCGGACGACGATCCAGCTGGCCAGCTCGCTGCGGAACACCGGGCGCGCGGAGGAGGGCGTCGAGCTGCTGACGCCGGAGCTGGACGCCCCCTCGGACGAGCTGGACGACGCCGTGCGCGCCTGTCTCGCCCTGTGCCTGTCCAGCCTCGGCCGCGACCGGGAGGGTCTGTCCCTCGTCCTCGGCGCACTCGCGCCCCACCTGCCCCGCTACCAGCGGTCGATGGCGGCCTACGCGCGGCTGCTGGCCGCCCCGGAGGGCGAGGACGCCGCGCGGCGGTGACCATTCGACGGTCCGTTCGTTCTGCTGAGCGTGCAGTCACAGGATGTCGCCCCGCACTCCCCCTCGGCCCCGGCCGACCCCGTCATCGACGTCGAACAGGCCGAGGCCGCACTCGTCGAGCACTACCCGCGGCTGGTCCGGCTCGCCTATCTGGTGCTGCCGCCGGGCCCGGGCCGCAACCGGCGCGTCCTGACGGCGCACGCCCTGACCCAGCGGGCGCTGCCCCGCGGACGCTCGTCGGCGGCCGCGATCCCGGCCCAGTCCAGCAGGCGCGACGCCGATCCCGGCTACGCCCTCATCCGGCTCCAGGTGCTCCGTTCGGCGCTGGCGGCGGGCCTGCCGCGCAAGGGCGGGTGGTGGCCCCGGCGCGCCCAGCTGCCGCCGCTGCTGCCCCAGGTGTGGGGGCTGCGGCTCTTCCCGCGCTCGGGCGGTGCCGACGAACTCGCGCTGGAGCAGCAGCTGTCGGCCCTGCCGGCCGCGGCCCGCGCCGCCTACGTCCTGCGCGGTCTCGAGGAGCTTCCGGACGCCACCGTGCGGGAGGTGCTGACGGCCGCGGGTGTGGAGGACGCCGACGAGGCCCTGCGCCGGGCCGACGACGTCCCCGCGAGCCCCGCTCTCCTCGACTCCTCCGAGTTCGACCCCTGCTCGCTGCAGGCCCGGCCCACCGACCTGAAGCGGCGCAGGCGCCACACCAAGGCCGTGCTGGCCGCGGCCGCCGCCCTCGCCGTGTCCGGGGCCCTCGTCGCCCTGCCCGGCGACGGCTGGGGTCCCGACGGCGCGGCCGCCCCCGCCTACGCGGAGAACCCGTCCGCCAGGGCCGCGCTCGACCCGGCACGGCTGACCAGGGCGGCGCCCACCGCCTGGAAGACCTCCGCACGTCTGGACTTCTCCGTGTGGCCGGCGCGCGGTGCGCTCACCCGGGACACCGCGCTGCTGCGCCGCGCCCTCGCCGTGTGGGCCCGCCCCGGCCGGGGCGTCCGCGTCTCGACGACCCCCGGCACCCCGTCGGGCGGCCCCGCCGGCCCGCCGCGGCTGCTGTACGCGGGCGAGGTCGACGGCGCCCGCGTGGTGGTCCTGTACGACGGTCTGCGCATCGCCCGCTACGCCGAGCCGAAGGACTCCACGGCCGGCGCGGCGCTGGACTTCGCCCGGGTCGACGGCGCCACCGGTGCGGAGGCGAGCGCGGTGGTCCTCGGCCGCGCCGACGGCAACGTCCGCTATCTGACGGCCCCGTGGGTGCGGACGGCGGCCGAGCGGGACCTGGTCGACCCGGACGCGCAGGCGACCGGCCTCCCCCTGCGGGACGGCGTCACGACACCGCTGGCGAGCCCCGCGCAGGCCACCGGCGCCTGCACGTCGTGGCACGCGCTGCAGCTGAGGGACGACTCGGGCCGGCATCTGCTCAGCGACCTCGGCGAGCTGGTGCCCGCGCACCTCACCACGGGCCGCCCGGCGGCACCGCGCGAGGTCTCCGGCAAGCGGCTGCGCGCCTGGGCGCCGTTCGCCTGCTCGCTGGGCAGCGTGCGCACGCAGGGTGTGCGGTCGGTGAACGCCTGGCAGTACGCCGGGCAGCCGCTGCCCGACGGGAGCGGCACGGCGGCGTGGGTGTGCACGCGGGCCGAGACCTGGCGCGGCGACGGGACGCGCGTACTGGCCCAGTTCCGCTCGCCGGCCGGGAAGTACGGGGCGGTCGCGGCGCAGGCCGAGAACGTGCCGCAGTGCGGGCCGCGCGTCCCCCACGTGCTGGCCGGGGTGCTGTGGAAGGGGCGGACGGGTTCCTGGTACCTGCTCGCCGCGGGCGACGGCGACACCGCGTCGATCAGCGCGACGGGCGAGGTCACGGGGTCCACGCAGGGCAACCTGCTCACCGTCCGGGGCAAGCGGGGCGCGCAGGTGAGCCTGAAGGGGGTGCTGGAGGACGGGACGCCGCTCGGCGTGCTGCGGTAGGCCCGGCAGGGCCCGCGCGGGCCGCCGCGGGAAGGAGGCCACCGTGCCCGCGGGGCTGTGGCGGGCGCCTGCGAGGACCGCGCCCGCTCCGTCCGGTCGCGGCCGGATTCGATCGGTAAGGTGTTCGCATGACTACCGGGGTTCGCCGCAGGATGGGAGTCGAGGAACGGCGGCAGCAGTTGATCGGCGTCGCCCTCGAACTGTTCAGCCGTCGTTCGCCCGACGACGTCTCCATCGACGAGATAGCGTCGGCCGCGGGTATCTCGCGGCCGCTGGTCTACCACTACTTCCCCGGCAAACTCAGCTTGTACGAGGCCGCGTTGCAGCGCGCCTCCGACGATCTGGCGGGCCGGTTCACCGAACCGCGCGAGGGTCCTCTGGGCGCGCGGCTGCTGCGGGTGATGGGCCGGTTCTTCGACTTCGTGGACGAGCACGGTCCCGGTTTCTCGGCGCTGATACGCGGCGGACCGGCGGCCGGTTCGTCCACGACGAACGCGCTCATCGACTCCGTGCGGCAGGCCGCGTACGACCAGATGCTCGCGCATCTCGGCGTCGAGGACGCGCCCGCACGGCTGGAACTGGTCGTCCGCTCGTGGATCTCGCTGACGGAGTCGACGGCGCTGATCTGGCTGGACGGCCGGCGCATCCCGCGCGAGGAGCTGGAGCGGCAGCTGGTGCACGACTTCGCCGCGCTGCTGGCCGTCGCCGCGGCCCACGACGAGGAGTTGGGCGCCCTGGTGCGCCGGACGCTCCGGGACGAGCCGGGCGACGGCCCGTTCGCGGACCTGGTCACCCGGCTCGTCGCCCTGGCGTCCTGACCGGCTGACGCCGCACCGACGGCCGGTCCCTCGGGCTCCGCGGGCGCGAACCGCGCCGCAGACGCGAACCGTCCCTCGGGCGCCACGCGCGGGAACCGCCCCTCGGGCGCCACGCGCGCGGCAAACGGCCCCTCGGGCTCCGCGGGCGCGAACCGCGCCGCAGACGCGAACCGCCCCTCGGGCTCCACGGGCGCGGTCGGCCCCTCGGGCCCGCGAACGCGGACGGTCTCTCGGGCGCCGCGAGCGCGCCCGGCCGGGGACCGGCTTCGAGGCCGGCGCCCGGCCGGGCGGGCCGGGTCTCAGGCGTCGAACTTGCGGTAGGACGCGTCGAGGTCGCGGACCTCGGCCGAGGCGTGCAGCGCCAGGCCCCCGGCCGGCTTCACGAACCGGCGCAGCAGTTCGAGCGTCTCCTCGGTGAGCCGGGCCTTGGCCTCGTCGGTCCGGCCGGCGAGCAGCCCGACGGTGACGTGCACGACGGCGTGGCCGCCGGTGTCCGGTCCGACCGTGGTGTCCCCGGCCGGGCGGAACTGCGTCTTGCACGCCTCCGGCTTCGCGGCCACGATCTCGACCGCCGCGGCGTGCAGCGCCTGCGCGAACCCGGGCCGGTCGAAGCCGTCCGCCAGGGACTGCGAGTAGTCGACGGTGATCTGCGGCATGAGGCACTCCTGTTCTACGGCAACGGGATCACCCTAGGCGGTGCGTGCGCACCGGGCCGGATCAGGCCACGGCGTCGGGCGCCGGGGCTGCCTCCCGCACCGTTCGGGTCCTGGGGCGCGGGTGCCCGCCGCGCCGTCCACACCGTCCGGCACACCGGCGAACGCGAGGTGGGGCGGGCCCCGTGCGGGCCCGCCCCACCTCTTCGGACACCGGCGTCAGCCGGCCCGGAACACCGCCACCGTGCGCGCCGGGACGGTGAAGGTCCCGGACTTCGCGTCGTAGGAGGAGGTCTTCACGACCGTGTCCGCGCCGGAGGCCTGCACCGGGTGCAGCCGCAGGTGGGCGCCGGCGAGGGAGCCCACACGCTGCTCCTGCCGCGCGGGGGTCGCGTTGAAGACGACGACCAGGTCGCCGAGCCGCATGGTGATCACCCCGGGGGTCTCGTCCTTCCCGGACAGCGGGAAGGACAGGCGGGACTGCACCTGCTCGGTGGTGGCCAGGGAGAACGCCTTCTCGGTGCTGCGGATCCGGAGCAGGTCCCGGTACGCGGCCGAGGCGCCGTCGATCTGCGGGCAGCCGACCCGCACGGAGCCCAGCAGGGGTCTGGCGTACGGCCACTTGGACTCGTTGTCGGCCGCCGGGGGCAGCCCGCGGCCGAAGCCGTTGCCGTCCCGGCAGTCCCAGTGGATGGCGTTGAACCAGTCGCCGCTGTCGAAGGAGTTGCGGTCCAGGGACTTCGAGCGCAGCAGGTCGGTGCCCGCCTGGGACAGCGCCGGGCCCTGCGACAGGGTCGCCGTCGCCATGGCGAGGACCTGCATCCGCGCCCGGTCGTCCGCCGGGGTGTCCTTCGGCAGCTTGTAGGTGAGCGCGTCGAACAGCGACTCGTTGTCGTGCGCGTCGACGTAGGCGAGCGCGTCGCCGGGGGCGTCCGCGTATCCGGCGGGGGCGCCGTTGTAGTCGATGTCCGCGCCGGTGACCTCCCTGCCGTCCGAGGCGGTGAACCGGTACCCGGCGAGGTTGCCGGTCAGGCCGACCTTGATCAGGTCCTGGTAGTGCAGCAGGCGGGCCTTCTGCTCGGCCGTGGTGCCGTTGGCCTGGGACGCGTTGGGGTCGGTGTACAGGCCGGAGGCGAAGCCCTGGACACCGGGGTCGGCGTCGAAGGGGCCGCCGCCGCGCACCGCGTCCCGGGCCCGGTCGGAGAAGGTGGCGACGCCGGTGCCGGCCATGTTCTTCTGCGTGGCCTGCGGGAAGCGGGCGTCGTCGGCGACCTCGCCGAAGTTCCAGCCCTCGCCGTACAGGATGATCTGCTTGCCGTCGACGCCGTCCTTGCGCGGGGTGAGCGCGTCGAGGGCCTTGCGGACGGCGAGGATGTTGGCCTTCGGGTGGTGGCCCATGAGGTCGAAGCGGAAGCCGTCGACCTTGTACTCCTTGGCCCAGGTGACGATCGAGTCGACGACCAGCTTGCCCATCATGGCGTTCTCGGGCGCGGTGCCCGCGCAGCAGGTGCTGTTCGCCACCGACCCGTCCGCGAGGAGCCGCTGGTAGTAGCCGGGCACGATCCGGTCGAGCACGGAGGTGCCGGCCTGGCCGCTCGCCGCCGTGTGGTTGTAGACCACGTCCATGACCACCCGCAGGCCGTCCCGGTTGAGCGCCTGGACCATCCGGCGGAACTCGACCGTGCGGGCGGTGCCGTCGGGGTCGGTCGCGTAGGAGCCTTCGGGGACGGTGTAGTGGTACGGGTCGTAGCCCCAGTTGTAGGCGTCCTTCGCGGCGGTCTTCGCCACGCACTCCTGCTGCCTGGCGGAGTCGGCCGGGTAGGAGGCCAGGTCGCAGTCGGTGGTCGCCTGGTCGGCCTTCCGCTCCGGGATGGTGGCGATGTCGAAGGCGGGCAGCAGGTGGACGTACGACGTGCCCGCCCCGGCCAGGGTCCGCAGGTGCCGGGAGCCGTCGCTGTTCTTGTCGGTGAAGGCCAGGTAGGTGCCCCGGTCCTCGGCCGGGACGGTCCTGTCCGCGACCGAGAAGTCACGGATGTGCAGTTCCTGGATCTGCGCGTCCTTCAGCGGGACCGCCTTCGGCTTGCGCAGGGTCGACCAGCCGCTCGGCTCGAGGGCCCCGTCGTCCAGGTCGACGACGAGGCTGCGCTCGGAGTCGGCGGTGAGGGCGACCGAGTACGGGTCGGTGACCTTGTTGGTGACCAGCTTGCGCACGCTGGGCGCCCACACCTTCACGACGTACCGGTAGGACCTGCCCTTCCAGGACGCGGGACCGGTGACGGACCAGACGCCGGTGGCGGCGTTCCGGTGCATCGTCACGCGGTGCCCGTCGAGGTCGAGGTGGACGGACTGGGCGGTGGGCGCCCACACCGACAGGGTCGGTCTGCCGTGGTGGAAGACCGGGCCCAGCTCGGCCTCGGTCGCGCCGCGGTACAGGTCGTCCAGCACTCCGGCGATCTGCACGCCGGTCGCGGCGAGCACGGCGCCGTTGGCGGCCCGCTGCGAGGCCACGATCTGCCCGCTGAGCGCCTCGCGCACCCGGTCCCGGTCGCGCGGGTCGACGGACCAGGCGGTGTAGTCCCTCAGGTGCGGGAACGCGGCCTTCTGGGCGCCGGTGAGGGTGGTCTTCGCCAGCCGGAGCCAGCGCTCGTCGTCGCTGGTCAGCGTGGCGTCCTTGACGGCGATCGAGCCGTCGTGGGAGTACAGCAGCTGGGTGGAGGCGGCGCCTTCGGCACCGTTCCACGCGACGGTGTTCCGGTCGATCCAGACCGCCTTGGAGGTGGTGAGGTCGAGCGCGGCCGCGCTGCCCGCCGGCTGCGGCAGGAGGTGCTTCTCCTGGCCGTTCAACAGCCACACCTCGTAGCCGCTGGTCCTGAGGTCCAGGGACTGGTCGGTGGCGAGGTCCTTCTCGTCGCCCTTGTGGAGGATGTAGCTGAGGCTGGTGGCACCCTCGGAGAGCGGCACCTCGTAGACCGCGCCATAGGCGTCAGTCTTCACCGGCTTCAGCGGGTTCGACCAGTCGGTGGGGTTCGCCGCGCCCGTCCAGACGTGCAGGCCCCAGCCGTCGTAGTCGCCGTCGGCGCGGTGGTAGTGGATGACCGCCTTGGTCCTGTCCTGGGCCGGGTGCTCGGGGTTCTCGGTCGCCACGTCGGCCTTGCCCTGCTCGATCCAGACCTCACCCGTCCTGGTGACGTCGATGCTCCGGTCGGCGGAGACGTCCTTGTCGCCGTCCTTGTCGATGACCAGGAAGCCGACATCGGAGGCGCCCGGCTTGAGCTTGACCCAGGCGAACGCGCCGTAGGCGTCGCGGCCGGTGAAGGGGTGGCTCGCGGGCCAGTCCGTGGCCTCGCCGTCGGCGATGTCGCCCCAGGCGTACAGGCCCCAGTCGGCGTAGTCGCCGTCGGTGCGCTTGTAGTGGACGACCGCGTAGTCCCGGGAGGAGGCCCTGGGGACCTCGGGCGCGGGCGGGGTGCCGGTGGTGCTGCTCGCCGTGGCGCTCGCGGTGCGCCCGGCGGAGTCGATCACGACCGCCTTGTAGCGCAGGGCGGTGCCGGCGGGGACGTCCTCGCCGAGGGTCTGGGTGACCTTGTAGGGGGCGTGGTCGGCCGAGCCCAGCACCTTCCACGCGCCGTTGCCGACCTGGGCGGCGAAGACGACGCGGTCGAGGCCGCGTCCGGAGACGCCGGCGCCCAGCTCGACGGTACCGGTGGCGCCGGCGGCCGGGGCCGTGAGCGTGATCGCCGGCTCGGCCGCCGGGGCGGCGGGCCGGTGCGCGGCCCGGTAGACGACGGCGGATCCGGCCGGGACGGTGACGGTGACCTTGCGGTCGGCGCCGGAGGTCACGGCCACCCCGGTCCCGTAGACGCCGCGGTAGGTCATGCCGGCGGAGCCGGCGGCGAAGGTCGCCGTCCTGGCCTGGCCGGCGTTGTTGAAGGCGACCAGGTACTCGGTGCGGTCCCGGCCGGTGCCGTTGCGGGAGAAGGCGTAGACGCCCGCGCCGTCCGCCGCGTAGCGCTCGGTCTGGACGCCGTCCGTGAGGGCCGGGTGGTCCTTGCGCAGCTTCGCGAGCGCGGCGATCTGCCGGTACAGCGGCGCGCGGGTGTCGTAGGCGTCGGCGGCGTGGGTGCGGTCGGTGCCGATCTCGTCGTCGTCGAGGTAGTCGGCGACCTGGGAGGCGAACATCGTCTGGCGGGCGTCCTTGTCGCCGCCGGAGCCGGTGAAGCCCTGCTCGTCGCCGTAGTAGACGACGGGGTTGCCGCGGCTGAGGAACATCAGCTCGTTGGCGAGCATGTCCTTCTTCAGGATGTCGGCGTCCGTGGCCTTCGGGTTGTCCTGCTTCAGGAAGTACCCGAAGCGGCCCATGTCGTGGTTGCCGAGGAAGGTGACCTGCTCGTACGCGTTGGCCTTGTCCGTCGTGTACTTGTAGTCGTCACCGAAGACGCCCGCGAGCCTCTTCGCGCTGCCGCCCTGGGAGGCGTAGGCGCGGGCCGCGTCCTGGAAGGGGAAGTCGAGCGTGGCGTCGAGGCGGCCCTGGGTGACGTAGGGGGCCGTGACGTTCGTGTCGGCGGAGTACACCTCGCCGAACATGAAGAAGTTCTTCCGCCCGTGCGCGGCGGCGTACCGGTCGAGCGCCGTGGCCCACTGGGTCCAGAACTCCATGTTGACGTGCTTGACGGTGTCGATCCGGAAGCCGTCGATGCCGAAGTCGCCGACCCACCGCTGGTAGATCCGCTCCATGCCGTGGACGACCTCGGGACGCTCGGTCCACAGGTCGTCCAGGCCGGAGAAGTCGCCGTGGGTGGTGGACTCGCCGGCGTACGTCGAGTCGCCCCGGTTGTGGTACATCGCCGGGTCGTTGAGCCAGGCCGGGACCTTGGGCTTCTGGGCGGCCTGCGGGGTGCGCGGGAAGGAGCCGGCGTCGACGGCCGGGAACTTCCGCCCGCCGTCCGCGTAGTCGGCGTCGTCGAAGGGCCGCCCGTCCTTCGTCAGGTAGGGGAAGGCGCCCTTGGACAGGTAGTCGTAGGACTTCTCCTGGTAGTCCACGACGTCGGCGGTGTGGTTGGTGATGACGTCGAAGAAGACCTTCATGCCCTTGGCGTGCGCCTTGGAGATGAGGTCCGCCAGGTCCTTGTTGGTCCCGAAGTGCGGGTCGACCTGGGTGAAGTCGGTGATCCAGTAACCGTGGTACCCGGCCGAGGTGTTGGCGCCGGTGCCCTGGACGGGGCGGTTCTTGAAGATGGGCGCCATCCAGATGGAGGTGGTGCCCAGGCCCTTGATGTAGTCGAGCCGCTCGGCCAGGCCCTTGAGGTCCCCGCCCTGGTAGAAGCCCTTGTCGGTGGGGTCGTAGCCGGTGCTCAGGCGCGAACCGGCCAGGCCGCCCCTGTCGTTGGCCGTGTCCCCGTTGGCGAAACGGTCCGGCATGACGAAGTAGAACTGCTCGCGGGTGGCGTCGTGCCGGGCGGGCTGGGCGGCGAGCGCGGCGTCCGAGGGGGGCGCCGGCGGGGTGTCCGCGTGGGCGGCCACCGGTTGCACGAGGGCGGCGGCGAGGGCGGCGGCGGTGACGGCCGCGGCTCTCCTCCGGTACGGGGTACGGCGCTTCGAGGGCGCCGGCCATCTCGGTATCACAGGCGGGAACTCCTTGCGATTACGGCTCTTCTGGGTCCGGCCCCACGCCGCGGCTCGGCTTCGGTTCCGGGCGCCCGCGTGACCGTAACGCTGACGAAAGGTTTACAGCAAGAGGCTTGAAAACATCGGTAAGACTTTTCAACCACGGCGCCGGCCCGCGCCGCGGTGGGGCGCGGCGCGGGCCGGCGCGGCATCAGCAGCTCGACCTGCCCGCGTAGACGGCGAGGGCGGTGTGGGGAGCCAGGGCGGCGGTGAGCCGGCCGCTGGAGTCCACCGTCACCGTGGTGTTGTTCTGCACGTTGCAGTACGTGCCCGCCGGCAGGGAGGTCTGGTAGGTGCGGCTCAGGCTGGAGGACTCGTGGTTGATGGCCACATAGCCCTTGCTGCCGCGGCCGAAGGCGATGGCGTCGCCCCCGTTGTCCCACCAGTCGGTCACCGCCTGGCCCCGGGCGGCGTTGCGGAAGGCCACCATCGACTTGATCTCGGGCCACTTGTGCTGGCACTTCCAGCCGCTCTGCCAGCAGGCGTCGACCCGGCCGCCGTTCGGCGGGCCGGCGTCCGGGTCGGACCACTCGTAGCCGGAGTTGACGTCCGGGGCGCCGTAGGGCCAGGCGAGCATGAAGACGTTGGCCAGGGTGTAGGTGGCGCCGTCCTTGTAGTCGAGGGTGGAGCCGTTGCGTTCGGTGTCGTGGTTGTCGACGAAGACGCCGGCCACCGAGCTGTTCAGATAGCCCCACCCCTCGCCGTAGTTCTTCAGGTGGGCGAGGTTCTCGTTGGTGAAGACCCGCTTGAGGTCGTAGGCGTAGCGGAACTCCTGGACGTCGCCGTTGCCCGTGTACTCGCCGGGCTGGACCGCTTCGCCGGAGCCGAAGATGACCTCCTGCTTCCAGTAGGCGGAGGGTTTGCCCAGGCGGCTCTTGATGTCGGCCAGGTCGCCGGCGTCGATGTGCTTGGCCGCGTCGACGCGGAAGCCGTCGACGCCGAGGGAGAGCAGGTCGTTCATGTAGCCCGCGACGGCCTTGCGGACGTACTCCTCGCCCGTGTCCAGGTCGGCGAGGCCCACCAGTTCGCAGTGCTGGACGTTCCAGCGGTCCTGGTAGTCGCTGATCTGGGAGGTGCAGTCGTCGAAGTCGTACGACGAGTACAGGCCGGGGTAGGAGTACTTCGTGTACGACGAGCCGCCGGTGCCGGTTCCGGCGCCCGCCGACATGTGGTTGATCACCGTGTCGACGACGACTTTCACCCCCGCCGAGTGGCAGGTGTTCACCATGTTTTGGAAGGCCGCCCGGTCGCCCAGCCGGCCGGCGATCCGGTAGCTGACGGGCTGGTACGACGTCCACCACTGCGAGCCCTGTACGTGCTCGGCGGGCGGGGAGACCTGGACGTAGCCGTAGCCCGCGGGACCCAGGGTGTCGGTGCACTCCCTGGCGACGGAGGCGTAGTTCCACTCGAAGAGGACCGCGGTGACGTCCTTGGTGCCGGGCGGGGAGGCGTGGGCGGTGCCGGCGGGGACGGCGACGGCGACCGACGCGGCCGCCGCGAGGGCGAGGGCGCCGGAGAGGGTTCTGCTGGCCATGTGGGGGTTCCTTCTCCGTTGAAGGATCGGCTGGAAGGGTCCGGGAGACCCGTTGAAGGCACTTGCTGCAAGCTTTCAACCACTTGCGGTGGAGCAGACCGTACGAGGCCCGCCTCCGGCGGTCAATACCCTCGACATGTTCCTGTCATCCCAGCGAAATACGGCTGCACCAGGGCCACTTGAGGTGGTCAGGCCGCGGCCCGCACGCGGCGGGGCCCGCCGTCCGGTGCGGACGGCGGGCCCCTGAAAGACGACGAAAGGTCTTGCGGCGCGTCAGGCGGTGGTCCACCACACCGTCGTGTCGGCGGGCACCTTGGTCTCCCCGCCGGCCTCCGCGACCTCGTCGCTGGCGATCAGGACGCGGCCGTACGCCGGGGCGGTGACGGACTCGCCGGTGGTGTTGGCCACGCACACGAACTCGCCGCGCCGGAAGGCCAGGACACCCTCGGGCGCCCGCAGCCACTCCACCGCGTCGCCCGCGCCCAGGTCCGGGTGCGACCGGCGGACGGCCAGCGCCGCCCGGTACATCTCCAGGGTGGAGCCGGGCACGCCCCGCTGGGCCTCGACGCTCAGCTCGCCCCAGTACGCCGGCTGCGGCAGCCAGCTGCCGCCGTCGCCGAACCCGAAGGAGGAGCCGTCGCGCGTCCACGGGATCGGCACCCGGCAGCCGTCGCGGAAGCCGTCCTGGCCCTCGCCGCGGAAGTACGCCGGGTCCTGGCGCACCTCGTCCGGCAGGTCGACGACGTCCGGCAGGCCGAGCTCCTCGCCCTGGTACACGTAGGCCGAGCCGGGCAGGGCCAGCATCAGCAGCGTCGCCGCGCGGGCCCGGCGCAGGCCCGTCCGCCGGTCGCCGGCGGTGCGGATCTGGGTGCCGAGGCCGGGCGGGTTGGCGAAGCGGGTGGCGTGCCGCGTCACGTCGTGGTTCGACAGCACCCAGGTGGCGGGGGCGCCGACGGGACGCATCGACTCCAGGGTGCGGTCGATGACCGCGCGCAGTTCGGCCGCGTCCCAGTAGGCGCCCAGGTACTGGAAGTTGAAGGCCTGGTGCAGTTCGTCGGGGCGCACGTAGTGGGCGGTGCGCTCGATGGTGGGCGTCCACGCCTCGGCGACGAAGATGCGCCCGCCCGTCCCGCGCCGCCCGTCCGGCGACGACGCGCCGGGTCCGGTGCCGCTGCCCGCGTACTCGTCGAGGATCAGCCGCCACTGCCGGTAGATCTCGTGCACGCCGTCCTGGTCGAAGAACGGCATGACATCGTTACCCAGCAGTTTCAGCTGGTCGTGGGTGCCGAGGTCGGGCAGGCCGTCCGCCTTCACCAGGCCGTGGGCGACGTCGATGCGGAAGCCGTCGACGCCCATGTCGAGCCAGAAGCGCAGGATGGAACGGAACTCGTCGCCGACGGCCGGGTGGTCCCAGTTGAAGTCGGGCTGCTCGGGGGCGAAGAGGTGCAGGTACCACTCGCCGGGCGTGCCGTCCGGTTCGATGATCCGGGTCCAGGCCGGGCCGCCGAAGATGGACTCCCAGTCGTTGGGCGGCAGTTCGCCGTCGCTCCCCTTGCCCGGGCGGAAGTGGTAGCGCTCGCGCAGCGGGGAGCCGGGGCCCTCGGCGACGGCACGCTTGAACCACTCGTGCTGGTCGGAGGAGTGGTTCGGCACGAGGTCGACGATGATGCGCAGGCCCACGCCGTGGGCGTCGCGGATGAGCGCGTCGGCGTCCAGCAGGTTGCCGAACATGGGGTCGACGGCCCGGTAGTCGGCGACGTCGTACCCGGCGTCGGCCTGCGGGGAGGCGTAGAAGGGGCTGAGCCAGACGGCGTCCACGCCCAGGTCGCGCAGATACGGCAGGCGGGAGCGCACGCCTTCCAGGTCGCCCATGCCGTCGCCGTTGCTGTCGGCGAAGCTGCGGGGGTAGACCTGGTAGATCACCGCGTCCCGCCACCAGTCGCGGCGCGGGGCGACGGTGGCGACAGCCGCTTCGGAAGAGGGGGATTCGGCCGAGGTGTGCTGCAGGCTCATGGCGTCCTTGAGGCGGTCGGGGATCCCCCGGCCGGGCGGGGCCGGGCTCGGGGGGAACGGTCGTGAGTCGGGTACGGGGCGGCCGCGGTGACAGCGGCGTTCGGGGTTCCCTCCCCCGCCCGGTGGGACCGGGGAGGGCACCGCGGCCGCCGTCCCGCGCGTCCGGGCGCGCGGGAGCCCCTGTGCGGCAGGGGGTCAGCCCTTGGTGCCGCCGGCGGTGAGGCCGGTCACCAGGTTCCTCTGCACGAGGTAGAAGAACGCGGAGACGGGTATCGCGATCAGGACCGCGGTGGCGGCCATCAGATTGCGCTGGGCGTCGTGTTCGCTGACGAAGCTCTGCAGGCCGACGGCGAAGGTGTACTTGGAGTCGTCCAGCATGAACGTCGAGGCGAAGGCGACCTCGCCGAAGGCGGTGATGAAGTTGTAGAAGGCGGCGACCGCCAGGCCGGGCTTCGCCAGCGGCAGGATCAGCCGGGCGAAGGTGCCGAACGGGGTGAGCCCGTCGACGCGGCCCGCCTCGTCGATCTCGAACGGGATGGTGTCGAAGTAGCCCTTCAGCAGCCAGGCGCTGTAGGGGACCGCCGTCGAGCAGTACACCAGGATCAGGCCGAGGTAGCTGTCGATGAGCTCCAGGTCCGACAGGATCTGGTACATCGGCACGATCAGCACGGCGATCGGGAACATCTGCGTGACCAGCAGCACCCACATCAGCTTCCGGTAGCCCGGGAAGCGCATGCGGGAGACCGCGTAGCCGGTGGTGGCGGCGACGAGGACGCCGACGACCGTGGTGCCGAGCGAGACGATCAGCGAGCTCTTCAGCCAGTCGAAGAAGTTCGTGTGCCGCAGGACGAAGGCGTAGTTGTCGAACGTCATCGTGTCCCAGATGCGCCCGGGGTGCAGGTAGTCGTCCTTGTCGGGTCCGAGGGACAGGAAGACCAGCCAGGCGATCGGGAACAGCGCGATCAGGCTCGCCACGATCAGCACGCCGTGGGAGGCGACGGAGGCCGCGGGGCTCCGCCTGCCGCGTGGGCGCGCCGGGCCCGGCCCGCCGGCCGCGGAGCCCCGCCCGGTCACCGCGGCGGGGGTCTCGACAGTGGTGGTGCTCATGGGGACTCCTGCCTCAGATCGCGAGCTGCTGCTCATTGCGGTTCAGCCACCGGCGGTAGAACGAGGTGAAGACGATCAGGATCGCCAGCAGCAGGATGCCGTAGGCGGCCGACTGCGCGAAGTCACGCGGCTGCTGTCCGAAGCCGAGGTGGTACGCCCAGGTGACGAGGATCTGCGCGTCCGGGGCGCTGTTGCCGAACAGCAGGAAGATCACGGCGAACTGGTTGAAGGTCCAGATGATGCCCAGCAGGACGACGGTGGAGCTGACGGACCGCAGGCCGGGCAGGGTCACGTGACGGAAGCGCTGCCAGGCGTTGGCGCCGTCCATCTCGGCGGCCTCGTAGAGCGAGGAGTCGATGGACTGCAGGCCGCCGAGCAGGGAGACCATCATGAACGGCACGCCGCACCAGGTGTTGACCATGACGGCGGCGAACCGCTGCCAGAAGGTGTCCTCCAGCCACAGCGGCGCCGGCAGGTGCAGGGTGTCCAGCGCCGAGTTGATGATGCCGCCGTCGGCGAGCATGAAGCGCCAGCCGAACACGGTGACGAACGTGGGCACGGCCCACGGCAGGATCAGCAGCAGCCGGTAGAAGGTCCGGCCCCGCAGCTCCTTGTTCAGCAGCAGCGCCAGCCCGAGCCCGATCGAGTAGTGCAGCGCCACGCACAGCGCGGTCCAGACGATCGTCCAGATGAAGTGCGACCAGAACCGGTCGTAGGACGTCGGGCCGAACAGGATGTCCCGGTAGTTGTCGAGCCCGATGAACTCGTACGTGGCGTCGATGTGGTTCACGCCGATGGTGCGCGCGGTGTTCAGGCTGTTGGCGTCGGTGAGCGTCAGGTACAGGCCGTACACCAGCGGGTACAGCACGAGCACCCCGAGCACGACCGCCACCGGGGCGATCATGGCGTACGCGTACCAGTGCCTGTGGTACCCGTGCTTCAGGCGCCGGCCCAGCCCGGGCCGGGGTCCTCGCTCACCGCGCCGCTTGCCGGTCGCTCGGTCGATGGCGACTGTCATGGTTCGACAACCTTCTCGAGGGTTCGAAGATCAGGGGGTGGGCCGGGGCGGCAGGCCGGCGGCCGCCGGATCCGCCCGCTCGCTTCGAGGGGCGGATCCGGCGGCCGGAGGGCCTCACTTGCCGAAGTCGGGGACCAGCTTGGTGAAGGCGAGCTCGACGTTGCTCAGCCCCTTGTCCAGGGACTCCTTGCCGCCGGCGATCTTGGGCAGCTCGGTGTCGAGCGGAGTCCACAGGGAGCTGTACTCGGGCAGGGCCGGGCGCGGCCGGGCAGCGGCGAGCACGCCCTGGTAGCCGGCGATGCCGGGGTCGGCCTTGACCTGGGCGGTGTAGGCGTCCGCGCGCGTGGGCAGCGTGGAGTTCTTCAGCGCGATGGTCTCCTGCGACTTCGCCGAGGTCATGAAGTTCACGAACTTCAGCGCCGCCTCCTGGTGGGCCTTGTCCGAGCCGGCGTAGACCGAGAGGTTGTGGCCGCCGGTCGGGGCGCCCGGCTTGCCGGCCGAGCCGGCCGGGACGGTGGCGATGCCGAGGTTGGCCTTGTCCTTGAAGGCGGCGCCCTTGTAGAAGTTCGTGATCTCCCAGGGGCCCTGGATGATCGCGGCGACCTTGCCGTTGACGAAGGCGTCCTGGATGTGGGCGTAGGCGTCCGCGGTGGTGTCCGCCTTGTGCAGGCCCTTGCCGGAGAACAGGCTCAGCCAGGTGCCGTAGGCCTTCTTGGCGGGCGCCGAGTTCACCGTGATCTTCTTGGCGGAGGCGTCGACGGTGTCGGTGCCCTCGCCGTAGAGGAAGGTCTGGGCGTAGTAGCCCTGGGTCGAGCCCCAGTAGCCGTCGACGCCCGTCTTGTCCTTCACCTTGGCGGCGGCGGACTTCAGCTCGTCCCAGGTCCGCGGCGCCTCGGTGACGCCGGCCTTCTGGAACAGCTGCTTGTTGTAGACCAGCGCGAGGGTGTCGGTGACCAGCGGCGCGCCGTAGGTCTTGCCCTGGTACTGGGCCTGCTCGATCAGGCTGGACTGGAACTGCTTCTGGTCCGCCAGGGCCTCGGTGCCGTCCAGCGGCAGGAAGAAGCCCTTCTTGGCGAAGGCGGGCGTCCACCCGACCTCGGAGCGCAGCACGTCCGGGGCGCCCTTGGAGCCGGCGGCCGTGTCGAACTTGTTCTGCGCCTGGTCGAAGGGCACGTTGACGTACTTGACCTTGATGTCCTTGTGGGCAGCCTCGAACTGCTTCACCAGGGCCTGGTACGTCGGCGCCTCGTTCGTGGCGTTGGAGGTGTCCCACCAGGTGATGGTCACCGGGCCGTCCGACTTGCCGTCGCTGTCGCTCCCGCCGCACGCCGTCGCCGCCAGGGCGAGGGACGCCACCAGCGCGGTGGCCGCTATGCCACGCCGCATGAGTTCTCCTTGAGGGTGAAAGCCCGTGAACAGGGGGCGGGCCCGTCCGCCGCCCCTGCCGACTTGCCGACTGCGCCGGTGGGGGTCCCCGCTCGGGCGAGGCCGAGAGGGGGAGGCAGCCGGGCGACGGTGAACGTAACAGCGATGTAAGCGCCGCGAAAGACCTTGCAGCAAAAAAGTGCAAGAGATCGAGGGAGTTACCGGTCCGTGACCTCCCCTCCTCGTGCGCGTCCTCCTGGTTTCCCGCCGTTCAGCGGGCCACTGGACACTTGTGCAAGACTCTGCAAGCTCTTGCCATGCCGCCGCGACGGGGAGACCATCGCCTTGCGGACGGGACGCCGACCAGAACACGAGGGAACGCGATGACGCAGCAGCCCGCAGCGGGCCGCACCAGGGCCCGCGCCAGGCGTGCGGTCGGTGGGCAAGCCCCCATACGACCGGTACAGTCCAATTCCGTGACCACCACACGGCTTGCCGACATCGCTGCTCAGGCGGGGGTGAGCGAAGCGACCGTCAGCCGCGTCCTCAACGGGAAGCCGGGCGTCGCCGCCACCACACGCCAGTCCGTGCTGGCCGCCCTGGACGTGCTGGGCTACGAGCGCCCCGTCCGGCTGCGGCAGCGCAGCGAGGGCCTGGTGGGCCTGATCACCCCGGAGCTGGAGAACCCCATCTTCCCGGCCCTGGCCCAGGTCATCGGGCAGGCGCTGACCCGGCAGGGCTACACCCCGGTGCTCGCCACCCAGACGCCGGGCGGGTCCACGGAGGACGAGCTGACCGAGATGCTGGTGGACCGCGGCGTCGCCGGCATCATCTACGTCTCCGGACTGCACGCGGACACCACCGCCGACATGGAGCGCTACGAGCGGCTGCGGGCGCAGGGCGTGCCCTACGTCCTCGTGGACGGCTTCTCCCCGAAGGTGCAGGCGCCGTTCATCTCCCCCGACGACCGGGCCGCCATGACGCTGGCCGTCACCCACCTGGTGTCCCTCGGCCACACCCGGATCGGCCTGGCCCTCGGGCCCAAACGGTTCGTGCCCGTCCAGCGCAAGATCGAGGGGTTCGTCCGCGCGGTGCAGGACCAGCTCGGGCTGAGCGCCCAGACGGTGGAGTCGGACCTCGTCCAGCACTCCCTCTACACCCTGGAGGGCGGCCAGGCCGCCGCCGCGGCGCTCATCGACCGGGACTGCACGGCGGTGGTGTGCGCCAGCGACATGATGGCGCTCGGGGCCATCCGGGCGGCCCGGCAGCGGGGCCTGGAGGTGCCCCGGGACGTCTCGGTGGTGGGCTTCGACGACTCCCCGCTGATCGCCTTCACCGACCCGCCCCTGACGACGATCCGCAAGCCCGTCCCGGCGATGGGCCAGGCCGCGGTGCGCACGCTGCTGGAGGAGATCGGCGGAACCCCCGCGCCGCACAGCGAGTTCGTCTTCATGCCGGAGCTCGTGGTGCGCGGTTCGACGGCGTCGGCCCCGGGCGACCGGCATCGCCCCTGATGCGGAGGGCCCCGCGTCGGCGGGACGGGGCCGTACGGCCGCGGAATCCGGCCAGGGGATGATCGGGGGGCGGCGGCTTTTCTGGCAGACTCTGTACCCATGGGTGAGACGACCGTGACGCGACCGGAAGGCCCCGAAGAGGCCGTTCCGCACCCGGTCACGGAGCAAGCCGGGCAAAGCGTCCTGCACCGGCTGCGCACACCCGGCCGGCCCCGGCTGTGGGTCGAGATCCTGCTGATCGCGGTGAGTTACTGGACCTACTCGCTGATCCGCAACGCGGTCCCGGAGCAGAAGGCCGAGGCCCTGCGCAACGCCTCCTGGATCTGGCGCGCGGAGCACGAGCTCGGCATCGCCGTCGAACGGTCCGTCAACCACGCCGCCGACTCGGTGACTTGGCTGATCGTCGGGATGAACTACTACTACGCCACCCTGCACTTCGCGGTGACCCTCGCAGTCCTCGTGTGGCTGTACCGCGGCCATCCCGGACGCTACGCGGCGGCCCGACTGGTGCTGTTCGCGACGACGGGTGTCGCCCTGGTCGGCTACTACCTGTACCCGCTGGCCCCGCCGCGGCTGATGAGCGGGGGCGGCTTCGTCGACACCGTCCAGGTCCACCGGACGTGGGGCTCGATGGCCTCCGGCGACCTGAAGCACATGTCCAACCAGTACGCCGCGATGCCGTCGATGCACATCGGGTGGTCGCTGTGGTGCGGCGTGACCGTCTTCGCGCTGGCGGCCGTGCCGTGGGTGCGGGTGCTGGCGCTGCTGTACCCGGCGGTGACGCTGGTGGTCATCGTCGCCACCGCCAACCACTTCTGGCTGGACGCCGTGGGCGGCGCGCTGTGCCTGGCGTTCGGCTTCACGGTGGCGTTCTGCTGGTACGGCGCCCTCCCGCACGCCCTGCCCCGCCCCGTCCCGGCGCCGAGGACCGCGCTGCCCACCCGGGCGTGACCCCCGGGCGGCGCGCGGGCCCGGGGACGTCAGCCGCCGTAGAACAGCTCCTCCACGACCGCCCGGGCCCGGCGGGCCGTGCGGCGGTAGTCGTCCAGCATCTCCCCCACGTGCCCCGGCCCGTATCCCAGGTACCGCCCCACCGCCGCCAGCTCCCGCGGCTCCGTCGGGAACGTGTCCCCCGCCCGGCCCCGCACGAGCATCACCGCGTTGCGCACGCGCGTCGCCAGCACCCACGCCTCGTCGAGGATCGACGCGTCCTCCTCCGACAGCAGCCCGGCCTCCCGTGCCGCCGCCAGCGCCGCCCGGGTCCGCGTCGTGCGCAGCGCCGCCCGACCCGCCCCGTGCCGCATCTGCAGCAGCTGCACCGTCCACTCGACGTCGGACAGCCCGCCCGGCCCCAGCTTGGTGTGCAGCTTGGGGTCGGCGCCGCGCGGCAGCCGCTCGGACTCCATCCGCGCCTTCAGCCGCCGGATCTCCCGCACCGCGTCCTCGTCGAGCCCGCGCTCGGGATACCGCAGCGGATCGACCAGCTCCACGAACCGGCGCCCCAAGTCCTCGTCCCCGGCGACGGGCTCGGCCCGCAGCAGCGCCTGCGCCTCCCACACCAGCGACCACCGCCGGTAGTACGCCTCGTACGACTTCAGCGTCCGCACCATCGGCCCCGACCTGCCCTCGGGCCGCAGGTCCGCGTCGATCAGCAGCGGCGGGTCCGCGCTCGGGATCTGCAGCAGGCGCCGCATCTCGGCGACGACCCGGTTCGCCGCCTCGGCCGCCTCCCGCTCCTCGACGCCGTCCTGCGGCTCGTGCACGAACAGCACGTCCGCGTCGGAGCCGTAGCCCAGCTCGTGCCCGCCGAACCGCCCCATGCCGATGACGGCGAACCGGGTCGGCAGCGTCTCGCCCCAGCCCTCGCGCACGACCGCCCGCAACGTCCCCGCCAGCGTCGCCGCCGTCAGGTCCGACACCGCGCCGCCGACCCGGTCCACGAGCGCGCCCTGGTCGGCCTCGGCCGGCTGGGCCTCGGTGCCGTACGAGCCGACGACGTCGGCGGCGGCGGTGCGGAACAGCTCCCGGCGCCGCACCCCGCGTGCGGCCGTGACCGCCTGCTCGGCGCTGCCCGCCCGGCGCACGGCGGCGAGGATCTCCTGCTCCAGGTGGGCCCGCCCGCGCGGCTCCAGTCCGCTTCCGTCGCCGTCGCCGAGCAGCGCCACGGCCTCCGGCGCCCGCATCAGCAGGTCGGGGGCGAGCCGGCCCGCCGACAGCACGCGCGCCAGGTTCTCCGCCGCGGCGCCCTCGTCGCGCAGCAGCCGCAGGTACCAGGGCGTCTTGCCGAGCGCGTCGGACACCTTGCGGAAGTTCAGCAGGCCCGCGTCCGGGTCGGCGGAGTCCGCGAACCAGCCCAGCAGCACGGGCAGGAGGGTCCGCTGGATGGCGGCCTTCCGGGTGACGCCGGAGGCCAGCGCCTCCAGGTGGCGCAGGGCCGCGGCCGGGTCGGCGTAGCCGAGGGCGACCAGCCGTTCGCGGGCCGCCTCCGGCCTGAGCCGCGCCTCGCCGGGAGCGAGCTGGGCGAACGCGTCGAGCAGCGGGCGGTAGAACAGCTTCTCGTGCAGGCGACGCACCACGGACGAGTGCCGGCGCCACTCGCGGGTCAGCTCCCCGACCGGGTCGGTGCGCAGGCCGAGGGAGCGGCCGAGGCGGCGCAGGTCGGCCTCGTCCTCGGGCAGGAGGTGGGTGCGGCGCAGCCGGTACAGCTGGATGCGGTGCTCCAGGGAGCGCAGGAAGCGGTAGGCGTCCTCCAGCTGCACCGCGTCGGCGCGCCCGACGTAGCCGCCCGCCGCCAGGGCCTTCAGCGCGTCGAGGGTGGTGCCGCTGCGCAGGGAGGCGTCGGTGCGGCCGTGCACCAGCTGCAGCAGCTGGACGGCGAACTCCACGTCCCTGAGGCCGCCCGGCCCCAGCTTCAGCTCGCGCTCGACCTCCGCGGCGGGGATGTTCTCGACGACCCGGCGGCGCATCTTCTGCACGTCGGCGACGAAGTTCTCGCGCTCGGCGGCCTGCCAGACCAGGGGGTCGAGGGCGCGGACGTACTCCTCGCCGAGCTTCGCGTCGCCGGCCACCGGGCGGGCCTTGAGCAGCGCCTGGAACTCCCAGGTCTTGGCCCAGCGCCGGTAGTAGGCGACGTGGCTGCTGAGGGTGCGCACCAGCGGGCCGTTGCGGCCCTCGGGGCGCAGGTTGGCGTCGACCGGCCAGATGGAGCCCTCGACGGTGGTCTCGGAGCAGATCCGCATCAGGTGCGCGGCGAGCCGGGTCGCGGCGCGCAGCGCCTTGCCCTCGTCGGCGCCCTCCCCGTTCCCTGCGGGCTCGCCGACGAAGATGACGTCGACGTCGGAGACGTAGTTCAGCTCGTGGCCGCCGCACTTGCCCATCGCGATGACGGCGAGCCGGCAGGCCGCGGCGTCCTCGGGCGCGGCGTCGCGGGCGATGCGGAGCGCGGCGCGCAGGGTGGCGGTGGCGAGGTCGGCGAGTTCGGCGGCGGTCTGGGCGACGTCGATGGTGCCGCACACGTCGCGGGCGGCGATGGACAGCAGGCAGCGCCGGTAGGCCACGCGCAGCGACACCGGGTCGTCCGCCCCGGCGAGCCCGCGTTCGAACTCCTCCAGGCCGGGATGCAGGTCGTGCGGCTCGTAGGTGACGAGCGCCCGCCAGTCGCCGGTGTGCCGGGCGAGGTGGTCGCCGAGCGCGGCGGAGGCGCCGAGCACGCCGAGCAGCCGGTCGCGCAGCGGCTTGGCCGCTATCAGCGTGTCGAGCAGTTCCCGCCGGGCCGTGGCGTCCGGCTGGGCCTCCAGGAGCCGGACCAGGCCGCCGAGCGCGAGGTCCGGGTCGGCGGTCGCCCCCAGCGCCTCCAGCAGCACGGGGTCGTTGCGCACGGGGGCGAGTTCCGGCGCCTCGAGGAGCCGTTCGGCGGCGGCGGCTTCCGTGAAGCCGTGCCGCAGCAGCCGTGTGAAGGTACTGCTTCTGCGCCCCGGCGCCGTCATCCCGGCCTCCCGTCGGATCAGGTTCGTCCTGGCCAGAGCCTAGCCCGACTGCCCGGCGCAGGCGCCGGGGCGGGGCCGGGCGGGGCCGGGCGGGGCGGGGGCGGTGGGCTTCCGCATGGCGGCGGGGCAGGGTGGTGGTTCTGGGGCCGGGCTGGTCGTCTGCGGTGGCGCCGGGGCGGACCGGGGGCCCGGGCTGGTCGTCTGCGACGGACCGGGGCGGACCGAGGTCCGGGCTGATCGTCTGCGCTGGGGGCGGGAGGGTGGCCTGGTGGTGAGTCCGCAGGGGCGGCGGTGGCCACCGCCTGCGCCGAGGCGGGGCTACGCGGCGGGCGCGGTGGACTACATCTCCAAGCCGTTCGACCCGTGGGTGCTGCG